>CAYVDE010000011.1:0-50681 GCA_964450535.1 uncultured Desulfobacterales bacterium | reverse complement strand
GTGGATCTTTACCGGCTGGAAGGCTCTCTTCTGGAGCGATGGGGCATTCAGGCCCAAGGGCAGGGTCTGGACGATCCTGGTTTTAGATAGTCCGCAATTGCTTCCCCTTTGATTCGGGGGCATATCTGCGGCTTTAGGTTCCGCATCACCAGATCATCTTTTCAGGTGAGTGTTCAACGTCACCAGGCACGCATAATAATGCTCTCCGTCTTTTCCCCACACGCGCCTTGACATCCCCCCGAACCCCGCCTAAAAGATAGGTTCGGGAGGGATCCATGCACATTCTCATGGTTGTCCCTGGCTGGCCTCCGGACAGCTTCTGGGACGTTCTCTACTACAAGTTCCCACCGCTCTCAATGGCTCAGCTCGCGGGGATGACCCCTCGTCGTCACTGCTTGACTTACATCGATGAGAGCCTGGCCCCCGTGGATTTTTCTCTCAAACCCGACCTGGTCGCCATCACAGTCATGACGCCCCTGGCCCCCAGAGGATACGAGATAGCCGACCGGTTCAAGGAAAAAGGCATCCCGGTGGTGATCGGGGGAATACACGCCTCCAACCTGCCCGGCGAGGCCGGTTTGCACGCGGACGCGGTGGCCGTGGGCGAAGCCGACGAAACTTGGCCCGACATCCTTCGCGACGCCGAGAAGGGCACACTGAAACCGGTTTACCGCCAATCCGGTTACACCCGCATGGAGAACATCCCTCCGGCCGATCGGTCCATCTATCCAAGATCTGGTTATTTTTTCGAAAACATGATCCAGACCACGAGAGGGTGCCCCTACCACTGCGAGTTCTGCACGGTGACCTCTTTTTTCGGGGGAAGCTACCGTGTGCGCCCTATAGACACCATCGTGGAGGAGATACGCCAGCTACGCAGGACGCCCGGTTACATTTTTTTCGCGGACGACAACCTAATCGCGCGGCCGGATCATGCCCAAGCCCTCATGGCACGGCTGGAAGAGCAGCCCCTCCGATGGGTCTGCCAGGCTCCGGTCACCATCGGGCGTGACGAAGGCATGCTCCGCCGGTTTCAGCGGGCGGGATGCCACGGGATCTTCATAGGCTTCGAGAGCCTCAACCAGGAAAACCTCGGGGCCATGGGCAAGGTTCAAAACAACGCATCGCTTTACGAGGAGTGCATTAGCAGGATCCACGACCACGGAATCGGTGTCTACGGTTCATTTGTCTTCGGGTACGATCACGACACGGTCGCCGTCTTTGACGAGTTCCTGGCGTTCGCAGAGCGCAACACATTGGACGGGGCCTTTCTCCCGGTGCTCACCCCGTTTCCGGGGACGAGGGTCTACGAACGCCTCAAGCGGGAAGGGCGCATCCTTACAGAGGACTGGCGCCTTTATGACATGGCTACGGTGGCATTCCGTCCCGCCAGGATGAGCCCTGAGGAGTTGCAGAGGGGCTTCTGGAAGGTAAACCGGGGCTTCTACTCACTCGGTTCCACCCTCAGAAGGCTGTTTACGCCCCGTTCCATCCTGCGCAGGAGCAACCTCATCTTCACCCCAATGAACCTGGGGCACATCCCGGCCGTGCGAAAGGCACACCGCCGGTTCGGCAGGTCTTGACTACCTCTCGGACCCCCGCCTCGATTCATTCGATGCGGCCCTGATCCCGTTATTGTTTCAGAGGCAGAAGCACGCGGACATGAAGGTAACATTTCCCCATCTGGGCAGCATGCATATTTTCTGCAAGGCCGTGGCCGAGACCGCCGGCATCCCTTACGTCCTGCCCCGCCCTACGTCCATCAGGACCCGTGAAACCGGGGAGTACCAAACCAACGAGTCGGTCTGCCTTCCGCTGAAGATCATCCTGGGCAACCTGGCCGACGGGCTCGACCGGGGTGCGGACACCATAGTGATGGTGGGCAGTGGTCCGCCCTGCCGGCTGGGCCTATACGACCGGGTCATCAAGACCCTTCTCCGCGAGATGGGCTACTCATTCCGTTGGCTGACGATTCCCGGAATCTTCAACCGGAAGGCCTTTGTGCAAAACTACTTCGAGACCCGCGAACTCAAGAAAGAGTTGTCCCCCGGCAACTTCGCCCGCTTTCCCCGAGCCCTGGTCATGGGATGGAGAAAAATGATCTGCTGCGAACAGTTGGAGTGCGCGGCGGCCGAGATGCGAGCCACGGCCGCGAACCCGTTCGAGGTGGATCAAAGGCTCACCCTGGCACTCGAGAAGACTGACGAGGCCCAAGACCAGGTCACGCTATCCAGCGCCCTGCGGGACGGCCTGGAAAACATCCGTTCCTGCGCCATATCCGCTCGCAGGCCCCTGAGGGTAGTGCTGGTGGGAGAGGTATACACAGTCATGGAACCGGCCATTAACATGGACGTGGAGCGGCGGCTGGGCCGTCACGGAGTGGTCGTGAAGCGGTCCTCCTTTTTCAGCAACCACATTAGACGAGCCTCAAGGCTGGACCGGGGGATTCGAAAGGAACGTCAACGGCTCCTGGCCAGGGCGCACCCCTACCTGCCCTTTGACGTGGGCGCTGAGTGCAATTTCTCCGTAGCCGAGGCCTTGGAAGCCAAGGCCGCCGGCCTCGACGGGGTAGTGCACGTCTACCCCTTTTCCTGCATGCCCGAGACGAACGCGGCGGCCGTGCTCCAGGCCGTTGGTGAAGATCTGGACTTCCCGATCCTCGGGCTGGCCATCGACAGGCAGGACATGGAACTTCGGATCGACAGCCAGATGGAGGCTTTTGTCGATATTCTCCGGTGGCGGAAAGAAGGACGGGTGGTGTTTTCGTGAAAATCGGACTTCCCAAAGAGCTGACGGCCATTAAACCCGTGGCGGCGCTACAGCAAGCCCTGGACCACGCGATCGAAGGGGTGGAATGGGTCCACAGGGTCCCCTCCAAGGTGCCATCACCGCGATACCTGAGCCAGGATGCCTGCTTTCCCATCAAGAAAATCCTGGCGACCTGTCTCTCCCTGACCGAGGACTCCGACTGCCTTCTGGTTCCACGCCTGGTGGGCCCTGAAGGACACCTGATGTGTCCAAACTTCCGCGCGCTCCCTGACCTTGTTTCCCTCAACAGGGACCGCATGCCCGCGTGCATGGACGTACCCTTGGTCGCTCCCCTCATCGATCGATTCGACGGAAAGGGCTTTCGAGTTCTCGTGGAGACCACCGCAGGCCGCATCACCGGTCTGCCCGAGGCCGGCGGCCGAGGAACTCTGCGGGCCGTTCCGATGGAACCCTCCCCCACAGCCGAAACCGGTCTTCCCAATGATATCTCCGGCTGTATCGCGCTTCTGGGTCACCCATACGTGCTCGACGACCCCAGGCTGAACAGCGGCGTGGTGGAGATCCTGCACGACCACGGTGTTAATACGGTTCGATGCGATCAAATTCCCTACTCTCAATGCGACCGCTTGGCCCGCGAGCTGGACTACTTTGCGAAAACCCTTTACTGGAGACCCGCCCGCGAGATGCTCGGGGCGTTTCTCTACTTCACCCGGGTCCGGCGGCCCGCAGGGATAATCCACCTCGTGCCGTTCAACTGCGGCATCGAGGCCCTCACCCGCCTGGAACTCAGAGCGATTCACCGTAACATAGACAGCCCCCCGCCTTACATGGTCGTAGTGTGTGACGAGCACACCCAGCGGGACCACGTTTCCACCCGGGTGGAGGCCTTTTTGGACATAACCTATGCATTCTGAACCCAAAGCGATCTATCTGGGCATCGATGTGGGCTCGGTCACCACCAAGATGGCCGCCCTGGACGCCGACTCCCTGGAAATCCTGGACTCCCTGTACCTCCGCACGAGCGGCGATCCCCTGGGTGCCCTGCGGCACGTCATGGAAAGACTGGCGGCGTGGCGGCCGACTCCGATCGTGCGGGGAGCCGCCACCACGGGCAGCGGCCGCACCCTGGCCGCCCGCCTGATCAATACGGATCTTATCAAGAATGAGATCACGACCCATTCGCTGTCGGCCCTTCGCATCGTTCCGAACGTCCGCACTGTCGTGGAAATCGGAGGCCAGGACTCCAAGATCATCATCATTAGAAAAGGCCTGGCAGCAGACTTCGCCATGAACACGGTTTGCGCCGCCGGCACCGGTTCCTTTCTTGACCAGCAGGCGGGCAGATTGGGCGTCCGGGTGGAGGACATGGGGGAATTGGCTCTGTCTTCCACCCGCCCCGCCCCCATTTCAGGGAGGTGCACAGTCTTTGCGGAAACCGACATGATTCACAAGCAGCAGATCGGAACTCCCATGAACGACATAATCGGCGGGCTTTGCAGGGCCCTGGTCAAGAACTTCCTCGCCGGGGTAGCCGGCGGGAAAGTGCTGAGGGAGCCGGTGGTCTTCCAGGGCGGGGTGGCGGCCAACTCAGGAATCGTCCGGGAGTTCGAGAGACAGACCGGGCTGTCGTTCCGCGTCTCCCCCCATTATGGAATCGCCGGCGCCCACGGCGCCGCCCTCTTTGCATCCATGGCAAGTGGTGAACGTCCGGAGTTCCTGGGCTTTGCAATCCCACACGTGAACTTTCGCATTCAAAGCTTCGAGTGCCGCCGATGCGAGGAGACCTGCACCGTGCTCCGGCTCTTTCGTGACGGCGAGTCCGTGGCGTTCTGGAACGACCGGTGCGGCATTTACTCGCGGCCCGGAGGATCACTTCCGAAAGAAGCTTTGTCTCCGGTCAAGGCCGAAACGAATGAGATAATATAGAGGTCAATAAAAGGAACGCAGGGACGAAAGAAGAAAGAAGATGGAGAAAAAGGAAAAGCCTTTCATAGAGCACGTACAAGGAGAAACCATATTGCCATGCAGGGGACGGACGTAATCGTAATCGGAGGCGGGGTGAGCGGCCTCACAGCCGCCGGCCTGCTCGCCGCCCGGGGTCTCAGCGTGAGGCTCTTTGAGAAGCAGCCGCGGCCCGGCGGCTACGTGGGCGGCTTCGAACGGAAAGGCTTCGCTTTCGACACCACGGGCGCTTTCGTCTCGGCCTGCGCGCCCGGGGACGCTTTTCACGAGATCCTGGAACGAATCGGGATCGCGAACCGGCTTCGGTTCCTTCCCATCCGTACTGTTCGAAATCTCTTTCCCGGCTTTGAAATAGAGACCGACTACACCAGCCCCTCGGCCTATCTTGACGCGGTCAAGCAGGTATTTCCCCGCCACGCCGCAGGCCTGGATAAGTACGGCCGGCTCACAAAAAGGCTGGGCCGGGAATTCATCACCTTCGAGAACGCTCCCGCGTGGAAGAAAGCGCTCCTGCCCCTGTTTTTCCCCACACTCATTCGATATGTGTGGCAATCCCACGGCCGGGTGCTGAAAACCTTATTCCAGGACGATCCGCACATTCAAAGCGCCCTCTCGGCGCTCCCAACAACGGTCCCCCCGGAGGAGCTTTCATACGCCTTTGTCGCCGTTCTCTGGGCCAAGGTCCTGGGAAGCGGGGTGTACTACCCTAAGGGAGGAATGCGTTCCCTGGCCGAGCACCTGACCCTCGGGGTCGTGGAGAACGGCGGCGAGGTCGAGTGCGAGCGGGAGGTCACGTCCATTCGAACGCGGGGAAAACAGGTCGTAGGTGTGGGTCTCTCCGACGGCACCGAAGCCTCTGCCAGGTGGGTCATCGGCGCCATGAACCCATTTCATGGAGAGCGGCTCATCGACTCGAAGAAGCCCCTTTACGGTCCCAGGCATGCCCTTTACCGTTACACGCCCTCCCCCTCGGCCGTACTCTACTACGTCGGCGTTCGTCCCGGTGTGCTTCCGCCTTCGTGGCCCTATTTTACATCCATTCAGACGGAAACGGACCCCGCGGTTCTTCACCGTAATATTGAGCAGGGGGCATTGGAGAAGGGCCTCTATCTCGTGATCACCGCAGCCACGGTCATGGACCGGTCCCTTGCTCCTGCCGGACACCACAGCCTGAAGGTGCTTGTCCACGCGCCCAGGGCGGAGGTCTTCGAAGCACGCTACCCGGCCGAGGAGGACCGCGAGCTGCTACGGTCGCTCGTTTTTAACGCGATTCGCGACCGCACCGGAGTCGACCTGGCGAAGGAGGCACTCTTCGTGGAAGAGGCCACGCCCCTGACGCTCCGAAACCGAACGGGAAACCAGGGAGGGGCCATGTACGGGCTCGACGCGTCTTGCCGCCAGGTTGGGCCGCGCCGACCGCCTAACCATACCTCTTTTGGCCGGCTCCTGTGGGCGGGCCACTACACTCTACCGGCCCACGGGATCGTGGGGAGCGCCCTTTCCGGCAGCTTCGCCGCGAGGCGGGTTATCGCCGAAGGAGGGAAGACGCGATGAGCCGCCCCCCCCACCCTTACCTTGCCCTGATCTATCTGTTCGCGCGTGGCACCCCCCGGTTCTGGATTCTTCTTCAGAACCGGTTTGTGTCCTACTTCCTGTTTCGAAAATGGAAATCGGTTCGCAATGCGGTTTGCCGTAACCTGGCCCCCGTGGTGGGGCGTCCCCCGGACGACCCGTTGGTGCTCGGCCTAGCCCGTAAAACATTCCAGAACTACGGAGTCTATCTGGTGGACTACCTCCAGATCCACCGGATCCGGTCCCACAGCACCCGGTTCCTGATTCCTGAGCAGGCCGGCATTCACCATTTCCGGGAAGCCATGGCCCTGGGAAAGGGCGCCATCCTCATTACCCCTCACCTCGGCAACTGGGAGCTGGGCGGCGTGACCTTCGCCCTCCGGAACCACCCCATGCATGCACTGACGCTCAAGGATCGTGTGGACCGTCTCCAGGACTATCGGGACTGGACCCGGAGTAACTTAAACATTCAAACCACGCGCATCGACCCGGACGGCTATGACACAGCACTCAAGCTCGCCGGGCTGCTACGGCGGAACCAGGTGATCGCCATGCTCGGCGATCGATGGGAAGGAGGAAAAAGCGAGGTTGTCCCCTTTTTCGGCAGGCCGATCCGGTTTCCGGCGGGAGCCCCGTCCGTGGCGTTAATCACCGGGGCCCCCATCCTTCCAGTGTTCACGGTGCTCCTTCCGAACGGGCGCTACCGGAGCTGGATGGACCCCCCCATTCGAGTGATCAGGGAGCCGGGTACGGACTCGAGGGAACTGGTCAGGAGGAAAACCATAGAGATCGCCGCCGTGTTCGAGAAAAGGATCGCATCGCATCCCGATCAGTGGTATCACTTTTTCGACTACTGGAAACGCTATGGCGCTTAGAACCCTGCTCCTCGATCCGCCCCACAAGCTCTTCGGCGGCCTTCGCATGTGGATGCCGTCGCCGGGGCTGCTCGCCCTTGCCGCATATCTCGAGCACGAAGACCTGCATGCGGATCTCATCGATGCCACCACCCTGGAACGTCCCTGGTCCGACCTGACCGAACGATTGAGAGCGGGAGCATATGACCTGGTGGGCGTAACCTGTTCCGCTGCCACGTTTCACCGGGACGCCTTAGCCGCCGTCAGGCTGGTCCGGAAGGTCCTTCCTCTCACCTTTGTCGTTGCGGGAGGGAGCCACGTAACCCTCAACGCGGCCCGCTTTATGGAGGAAGCGCCCGAGCTGGACTGCGTGGTCCTGGGTGAAGGTGAAAAGCCGTTCGCCTCCCTGATCCGCACCCTCGAGGCTGGAGGGTCTCCCGACATGGTGGAGGGGACCTGCACACGCAGAGGTGACCGCCTCCGGAGCACCCCTCCGGCCCCGCCGGTTGCGGACCTGGATGCACTCCCGTTTCCCGCATACCACCGGGTTGACCTCAACCATCCCACCTACGCGCTTCACGGCATGGGCCGCCGGGCCGTGGGAATCTCAACAAGCCGTGGATGCGGGGACGCCTGCACCTACTGCTCCGAGGCGGCGTTCTGGCAGTCACGCTGGCGAGGGCGAAGCGGGGCCCTTGTGGTCCAGGAAATGCGCCGGCTCCAGCGGGATTTCGGAAAGAGCCTTTTCGTATTCAATGAAAACTCTTTCAACCAGAACCGGCTTCGAAACGAGGCGTTCCTGGAGAACCTCGGCCGGTCGGGCATGCGATGCGACTTCTGGTTCCAGTCCCGGGTCAAGGACATCCTTCGGGACAGAGATCTCCTGGACGACTTCAAGCGGCTGGGCTGTTACGAGGTCATGCTCGGGGTGGAAAGCATTCAGCCCGAAACGCTTCACAACTACCGCAAGAACCAGACGCTGGAACAGGTTCGTGAAGCATCGGAACTCCTGCGGTCAAGGGGCATGATGGTTATGACCAACGTGATGTTCGGAGACGAGCCGGACACGGAAGAAACCCTCCGTGCCGTTTATGAGTTCGCCTGTGAGATCGGCGACTTCCTCGTCCTGACGCTGACCACTCCCCTTCCGGGCACGCGTTACTACGACAGGGCGCTCGCCGAGGGACGGATCGAGGAGACCGACATGGCCCGTTACGACTTCATGCACCCGATCATGCCTAACCGGCGCCACACCCGCGAGGAAATCAAGACGCTCCAGGACAAGTACCTGCGTAAATACTACACGCGGCCCAAGGTGTTCGGAAAGATGCTCTTTTCCCCCAACCGGTTCATCCGAATGTCGTACCGCCTGATCATGCGCCACGCCTGGTACGAGGCCCGAGGCAGGGAGTGGGTTCAGCCCAACTACGAACCCATTCCCCAGGACCTCATGTCCGGTGGAGGAAGGAGCCCTCGAGAGGAACCGCCATGACATCCTCGATCCGTACTGTCCTGTGCCTGATTCTAATCCCGGCGATCCTCGCATGTGCCGCCCCCGCCGGGGTACACCCCCCCCTGAAGGAGCCCCCTGTACGCTGGGAAGGGCGCAGCGCCCCCACGGTCCTCGCGGAATTGAAACGAGAGCAGGCCCGGATTAGGGACTTATCCGCGCTCTTTTCCCTCTCCATCAAACCGCCCTCCAGGGGACGGCCGTCGGGTATGAACGGCGTGATCCTTTTCTCCCGCCGGGAGGAATACACCCGATTCAGGATCACCGCGCTGGGCCCTTTCGGCCGGACCCTCTTCGACATGGTCCATGAGTGCGACCGCATAACCGTCTACATCCCTTCCAAGGACACGGCCTACCGTGGCTCACCTTCGGAAGGACTTTCATTTGAACGGCGGCCGGAGGACATATTTTCCAACCTGTTCCTGGACTTGGCCGATGCCCGCGCGGAAGAAGACGGCACGGTGGTCCTGGACGGCGGGAATCTCCTGCTTCCCCTGGAAGACGGGACCCTGGTGCTGGACGCGTCCGGCGGGGTCTTACGGGAGTGGCGGCGGGCGGATGCGACCATCCTATACGAATCGTACGTGCGACCGCCCGGCGGTCCTCCCGTTCCCACGAGCATTCTCTTGGAAAAAAAGGACGGGTCCCTCCGGGTTAACTGCCGGCTCAGCGATGTCTCCGCGGTGCCGCCTCCTGCCGGGGCGTTCGAGCTGTCCCTGCCGGATTCCACGAGACTGAAGCCTCTTGAGGCGCTGGAACGGTGACCGGGAAGGCAAGGGCAATGAAGGGAAAGGAAAGAGTCTTTCTTTATCCCGGACAGGGTTCCCAATCAGTTGGAATGGGAGGGGATTTGGTTCGGGCTTATCCCGAGGCGAAGGCCGTGTTTGCCCGAGCCGACCGCGCTTTAGGCTATTCGCTGAGCCGGATCTGCTTCGAGGGGCCGCCGGAGGTCTTGAACCGGGACGTTACCGCCCAAATGGCCGTCTACACACTGGGGTGCGCGATAACGGACGTCCTGATTGGCCGGGGGGTCAGGCCGCACCTGGTCTCCGGGTACAGCTCCGGGTTCTATGCAGCCGCATACGCGTCCGGCTGTTACGACTTTGAAACCGGTCTGGACACGGTTGCCCGGGCCGGACGACTCCTCCTGGAAGTCTCGGCAAAGAATCCGGGATGCATGGGGGTCGTGTTCGGGCTGCCCGTATCCCGTGTGGAGAGACTCTGCCGGGACGGAGGCGAGGTGGAGATCGCAATCCTGAACACGCCCAGGCAGATCGTGGTCTCAGGGCTGACGGAACGGGTCCTTAGAACGCTTGAAGCGGCGCGGCGGGACGGAGCCCTGGACGCCTACCTGATTCCTGCGGGGGCGGCCTACCACTCGACCCTCATGAAGGAGGCCGGCCGCCGATTTCTGGAGGAGATCAAGACCGGATGCTTTATGGACCCTAAAATCCCGCTGGTATCCTACCTGACGCTGGAGCCCGCCAAGGACGGTGATGCAGTGAGAAGGATCATGGCGGAGCAACTCAGCCGCCCGGTATCGTGGGTGGATCTTATCAGGCGGTTGTCCGGGGACGGGACCGTCTTTTTTGAAGCAGGGCCCGGGGCCTTGCTCTATCGCACCGTCCGGTGGATCGACCGCGGGATCGAGATGCTCCGTCTGGGCGGAAAGAGGGAGATAGAAGCGGTACTGGAGAGGTTCACCGGCGAGCCGGGATAGCTCACCGGAACCTCAAACCCGGGAAGGGAAAGGTTTTGACCGAGCTTGACACTTTCCTGCGTTTCCCCTACATATAACCGATCAGCCTGGCTGATCTGTTGTCGTTTTCCGGACAGCGGTGAGTGTCCGAAAAGTCGACCGCCTGAGAACGCATACAAACGTAAACAGGAGGCTAACAATGCGCGAACACACTCGACAATGGATCTTCATTTCCCTTTTCTTCCTCTTCGCGGCCTCTTTCCCGGGGACCGCGGCGGCGGATAAGGCGAAACCTTACAAGATCGGCGTAAACCTGGAGCTTACCGGGCCCTGGGCTGATGCCACCAAGGCTGTGAAGCTGGCCATGGAAATGGAGGCCGAGCGGATCAACCGGGCCGGGGGGATTCACGGCCGCCCCCTGGAACTCGTGATCAAGGACAATGGGTTCGATCAGGCCAAGGTCTCCATGAACATGCTGAATTTCGTCCGCGACGATGAGATCATAGCCGTGGTGGGTCCGTTCGAGGATAACTTTCAGGCGTCGACCCGGGCCATTGCGGAGCGGGAAGGGATAACCAATATCATCGTCTGCCCTTCCAATCCATCAATGCGCGCCCTCGAGCAGAAATGGTCCTTCAACATCGCACCCAGCGAGATCGTCCTCTCCCGCAAGCTGGTTGACCTTTGCCGGGCCAGGGGATACGAAACCGTGGTCGTCTTTCCCGCTACCTTGCGGCTGGCCCAGGGCATCGCCGAGGCCTTCGAGCGGATCGGCCGGGAGCAGGGACTCCGCGTCATAGTGAGTGAGGAGACGCACGACCCCACGGACATCGACATGACACCCCAGCTCATCAAAATCGGGACGCTCATGAAGGATGAAAAAGCTGATGCCCTTTTTCTCTCCACTGCAGGGCCTCCCGCTCCCATCATTTGTAAGAACCTGCAGACCCTGGGGATCGAGACACCGGTCCTGGGCACCCACGCGTTCGGTTTCGGGTTCATCATCGGGCTCGGCGGAAAGGCCATGGAGGGAGTGGAATTTCCCACAGGAAAGACCGTGGTCCCGTATCAACTCGACGAGGACGATCCGGTCCGTCCGGTGATAATCGAATTCGACCGGCGCATGAAAGAGAGATACGGTGTCGGGGCGGACCAGACTTCCGGTCACGGCTACGACATAGTTCACCTCATCGCTGAGGCCATGGAGCGTTGCGGGGAGGAGCCTACCCGGTCCAACTTCCGGGAAAGCCTCGAGAGGACCAAGGAATTCAAGGGATGCACCGGTGTTTACACCTTCGGCCCGGACGACCATGAGGGCCTTGACGAAGAGGACATGGTCTTCGTCCGGATCGAGGACGGCCGGTTCAAGCTCATCGAGCCATAGGGCCGCTGATAACGCATCCGCCTGGTGCGATGGGGATTGCACGAGCGGTGCATGTTCAATAGCCTTTCCCCGGAAAAAGCTTCCATTGGGCCTCGAAACCTACCTCCAGCTGACGATCGCAGGGCTCACCACAGGTGCGGTTTACTCCCTGATCGCCCTCGGGTTCACGTCGATCTACCGGGCCACAAACATACTGAACCTTGCACAGGGTGATTTCGTCATGCTGGGGGGGCTCTCCACGGTCTTTTTTCTGGAGCGGTTAGGCCTCTCCTATCCCGCTGCGGCCGTATCCTCGATCGCCCTGGTCACCCTCCTGGGGATGCTCCTCTTCGTCGTGGTGATCAAGCCGCTCAGAAACGAATCCGTCCTGGTCCTCATCATGGCGACTATCGGGGCGTCCGTGCTCTTCAGCGGTTCTGCCGCCATCCTGTTCGGCACGGCGCCTCGGACCCTGCCCGTGTTTCTGGATCTCCCGCCCTTAACTCTCCTCGGCGGAATTCGGGTCCCGGTACAAGCTTTCCTTGTCCTGGGTATGACCGGAGCCGTGTTCGGCACACTCTACGTCTTTTCCCATTACACCCACTTGGGCAAAGCCATGGAAGCAGTCTCCACCGACCGTCTCGGTGCCGACCTGGCGGGGATCCCCCGAAACCTCGTCATGGTACTCTCCTTTGCACTAAGCGCCGCGGTCGGTGCGATCGCCGGGATTTTTATCACGCCGCTGTTCTTCACCCAATACAGTGCCGGCGGCATCCTCGGGCTCAAAGGGTTCACCGCGGCGGTCATCGGCGGGTGGGGGAGGTATTCTGGAGCGGTCCTTGGAGGCTTTCTGTTGGGGGTCATCGAATCGCTCAGCGTCGGCCTGGTTCCGGCCGGCTACAAGGATGCGATAGCCTTTGTCCTGCTCCTCGCCATCCTCTATGTCCGGCCCAAGGGAATCCTGGGATCCAGGGCCCTGGAGGAATCCCGGAAATGATCGAGCGACACCACATCAAGAGGATGGAGGTCTATCTGGTGATCCTCGTGGCGCTCCTGCCCCTCCTGATTCAGAATGAGGCGTTCCGGCATCTACTCGTAATTGCCGGCATTTACGGGATTGCGGCGCTCGGCCTCTCCCTGTTCATGGGGTTTGCCGGCCAGATCTCCATCGGCCACTCGGCATTTATGGGAATCGGCGGGTACACCACGGCGGTGCTGGTGACCCGATTCGGAGTTCCACCTGCGACCGCTGTGGCCACGGGCGCCCTGGCCGCCGGAGCCGTTGCCCTGTTGACGGGAGCCCCGCTGATGAAGCTGCGCGAATACTTTCTGGCTCTTGCCACCATAGGTCTGATCCAGATTTTCCGGGTCGTGGTCTCCGAGTCCGGGTCCTTGACCGGTGGTGTCTCGGGGATCTCGGACATTCCATGGTTCAGCCTATTCGGCCTGGCGTTCGACACGCCCCTGCGCCAGTTCTTCCTCGTCTGGGGCATCCTCTACGTGCTCTTTCTCTTCTCCAGGAACCTCGTGCGCTCCAAGCACGGGCGCGCCGCCCTGGCTGTGTCCTCATCCGAGGATACGGCCAGGGTGACCGGGATCGAGCCTTCATTCCTGAAGCTCCAGTTCTTCGCCCTGAGCGCAGTCTTCGCAGGGTTGGCCGGCGGGCTTTTCGCCGGGGTCATAACCGCGGTGAACCCCAGCACATTCAATCTCAGCCTTTCGGTCCTCCTCGTCATGATGGTGATCATCGGCGGCGTGGGCAGCCTCTCGGGCGCCGTGTCAGGCGCGGTGGTCCTGACATGGATAACCAATGCCCTTAACGCCTACCAGGAATACAGCCTGCCTGTCTTCGGGCTCATCCTTATCCTTTTCCTGGTGTTTCTGCCGGAGGGGATCTTCAGGGGTATCGGATTGCGATGGTTCAACGCAGTTCGCACCTGGGCCGACGACGACTGGAGAAAGGAACTGGATCGATGAGTGGCACCCTGCTGGCGATCGAGGAGGTCTTCAAGCGGTTCGACGGCCTGGCCGCCCTGAACGGTGTCTCCACGATTGTACGGCAAGGCGAGATCAAGACGCTCATCGGTCCGAACGGTGCTGGAAAGACCACGCTCTTCAATGTGATCAGCGGTCTGGAGAGACCTGACACCGGACGAATCACCTGGCTCGGCAAGAACATTACGGGAAAGCGTCCGGAGCGGATCGCCCGGCTCGGGATCGCCAGGACCTTCCAGACCACCCAGCTCTTCCCCCACCTGAACCTGGTGGAGAACGTCCTGCTCGGCCGTTTCGCCCTGACCCGCGTCTCCTTTGTCGGGGCGGGGTTCTGGCTTTCCCGCGCGTACCGCGAGGAGCACGCTCACCAGGAAAAGGCTTACGAGATCCTTTCGTTCCTCGGCCTCTATGAAAAGGCCGCTCGAAAGATCAACCAGCTCTCCCATTTGGAGCGGAAGCTTGCCGAAATCGGCCGGACCCTGGCCATGGAACCCCGGCTGCTCCTCCTGGACGAGCCCTTCGGCGGGCTGAACGAGGGGGAGATCCATGGAATGGCTGGAAAGATCAACGCGCTCCGGGAGGAAGGGATCACCGTCGCCATGATCGATCATCACATGGATGCTGTTTTCGAGATCTCCGATTCCGTTCTGGTTCTCCATCATGGCGCCGTGGTCCGGGAGGGCTTGTCCGGGGAGGTACTCCGGGACCGAGAGGTGGGAGAAGTCTACTTATCAGGGGGTGAGCCTTGAGCCTGCTTCAGGTGGAACGGCTGACTGTCTGGTACGAATCCATTTTCGGAGACGTCCGCGCTCTCGACCGCTGCTCCCTGTCGGTGGAAAAGGGCAGCATTACCTGCCTGATCGGCCAAAACGGGGCCGGCAAGAGCACCCTTTTCAAAACCGTGTCCGGGGTGATATCTGAGGAGGACGGAAAGATCACCAACGGCACGATCCGGTTCCGTGGAGAAGAGATCACCGGCAGGTCTCCGCCGGCCGTCGTTTCTCGAGGCCTGCTGCATGCTCCCCAGGGTAGACACGTCTTTCATACCATGTCGGTCCTGGACAACCTGATCCTGGGAGGCTATTCCAGGCGGAGACGAAAACACCACCGGACCCTTGCCATGGAGCGCAGGAACCGGATCTACGAGCTCTTCCCAATACTGCGGGAACGTGCCGGGCAAAAGGCCGGGACCTTGAGCGGGGGAGAGCAGCAGATGCTCTCCATGGGCCGCGCTCTTATGGCCGACCCCGAACTTCTGATGCTTGACGAGCCGTTTTTAGGCCTTGCCCCGCGGATCGTGGAAGAGATCCTGAGGGCCCTGTTCGCGCTCAAGCGCGAAGGGCTGACGCTGCTTCTGGCCGAGCAGGACGTTCGTTCAGCCTTGCGGGCCGCCGATTGCGGGATCATCCTGGAAAGAGGATACGCGATTGCAGCGGGTTCACCCGAAAAGCTGTCCGAGTTACCGACTGTGCGCGATCTCTTGCTCACCGTCGAAGGCATTGTGCCGGAGAACGGCGGGACGGCTTGAAGGCTTGTCGCCCCTCGAAGAATACTCATCTTCATCATGGGCGATGGACGGGAGCATGTTTTATAAGGAGGCCCTGAAGCGTGATTGAACTGCCGATCCGGAATACCGGGAAGCCTGCACCGGGGCGAAAGAAGATTCTCATGATTTCGCCGGCCAGGCGGCGAAACCCCAACGAGGACTTCCTTTTCAAGATGTCCTTTCTTAATCTGCCCTATATCGCGGCGGTCACGCCGCCGGTGTATGACGTGGAGATTGTGGACGAAGAGTACCAGGAAGTGGATCTTGATGCGCGTCCCTGGCTCGTGGCGCTCTCCGCCCAGACCCCGGTTGCTCCGAGAGCATACGCACTGGCCGATGCGTTTCGCGAGAAGGGTGTGCCGGTGGTCATGGGAGGAGCGCACGCCTCGGCCGAAACCGAGGAGGCGTTAGGGCACGTGGACGCGGTTGTCATCGGGGAAGGAGAGTTTCTGTGGCCTGAACTTCTGGAGGACCTCGAGGCAGGGGCCTTGAAGCCCGTTTACCGGGATGACGACCGGAAGGAAGACGCCCGGCGGGGTGTAGAGCCCCGGCGGGACCTCCTTAACCCGCATTTCTACACACCGCTTACCATGGTGGAGACCACCCGGGGCTGCCCCCACAGGTGCGATTTTTGCGGCGTTTCCCGTTTTTTCGGCCACCGGTATCGAAAGCGCCCGCTTGCCGAGGTTGAGGCCGAGCTCCGGAGGTTGTTCCAGCCCGGCCTGCGGAAAAGGGCGAGCCGTGCCTTCGCGCGGCTGGGATGGGACCTGCCTTACTTCCTCGAAAAACGGCTCGTCTATTTCATCGACAGCAACTTCGCCGCAGATCAGGAATACACACGGCGGCTCATGGACCTCCTGGAGGAGATAGACCTGCTGTGGTGGGCCCACGCCACCGTGGACGCGGCCCGTGACGACTCCTTTCTCGAACAGATGAACCGAAGCGGTTGCATAGCACTGAACATCGGGTTTGAGTCCCTTTCCAAGGAAAATCTCCGAGCTATGCACAAGCCCTTTTCGGGATTCGACTACCGTAAGGCCATTCAGCGCATTCACGAAAATGGAATCGGCATAATGGGCACTTTCGTGGTCGGCTTCGACGGCGAAGGTCCGGGCATCTTCGACGAGATTATCTCCTTTGTGGAGGAGACCCGGCTGGACTGGGCCCTGGTCTTCATACGGACTCCCTATCCTGGAACCAGCCTGTTTGAAGACCTGGAACGGCAGGGTCGGATCCTGACCCGCAACTGGGCCCTCTACGACACTTTGAACTGCGTGTTCGCGCCAAACGGCATGACGCCGGAGGACCTGGAGGCGGGGCTGCGAAGGACGTGGAAGTCCGTGTTCTCCTTGGGCTCCATCTATCGAAGGATCCTGAGAAGCCCTAGAGTCCACCCCATGTTCTATCTGATGATGAACTTACAGTTCCACCGCATGGTCCGCACCTGGCAGGACCGTGCCTCTTCACCAGCGCGGCCCGACCGGGCCGGGAGGAGAGATGAATGAAGAAGCTCAAGTCCGGCGTGATCTATCACGGGGGAACCCTGCCCATTCCGAGCCACCTCCAAAAGGGAACCCTTAAACTGGAAGCCGGCACCCTCCGGCTCCTGGCCCGGGGAAAGGACCCCCGCTTCGATGTGGACCTTCGCATCCCGCTCGACCGCATCGAAAACGCCGCGGCTGAAGAGCGTAAATACTACAGCTCGGTGGGTTATTTCCTCTTGATCGACTTTCGGGGAGAGGACGGAGAAGCGAACCGCGTCGATCTCGAAATCCGCTCCTTCATTCGGCGAGGCCGAACCCAGGCCCTCTGCCGTCACTGGGCGGACTTGCTTCTTGAGTATTGTGAATCCCGGCGGCCGGAGAAAACGTCATGAGTTGCATTTGCTCTTGCGGCGCTGACGCGTCTCCATTTCAGATTTGAGGCTTTTGTCATGGTCGGGGAGATCAAATGGCTCCAGCCCTGTCCAGCCGGCGTTCCTTGAGGTAGTCCTCGAACTTCTGGTAGGTTTCCTGCTGCCACATGGGCAGCCCGAAAACCTCGTGCTTGAAGGCTGTTATGCCGATCTTGAGGAAATGCTTGTGGTGGTGGCGCAGGATGGGATTACGGCGGAAGAAGGCCTTCCACACCTCCTTGGGCTGCCAGTAGTACTTTCGGATCAGGGAGATGTGCTCCTCCGTGATCCGGTTGAGATCAGGCTCCTCGCGGGTCGGCATGACAGCCTGGATCATGTCGTACTTGGAGAAATCCTCAACCTTGATCCGGCCCAGCCGCTTCATCTCCTTGTAGAAGGGCGTTCCGGGAAAAGGGGTCACCACGTTCAGACCCAGATGGTCCACGTAGGGTCTCAGGAACCGCATCAGGTCCTTCCGGTCCTTCTCCGTCTCCTCCCACAGGCCGATGATGATGGTGGCCATGACCATAAGGCCGTGCCGTTTCAGAATCCCCATGGCCTTCTTGTTGATGTCCCGCGTGGTCCCCTTTTTCAGGTCCTCCAAAAAGCTCTGCCTGCTGTGCTCGATGCCGATCATAAACTGGTATACGCCCGCGTCCCTGAGCCCTTCCATGAGGTCTTCGTCCCGGACCACAAGGTCGGCCCGTGACTGGAGCCAGAAATGCTGGCCGGTCTTTCGAGCCGTCATCTCCCGAATGAAACCTTCAGTCTTTTTCCGGGTGACGTTGAAGATGTTGTCCCCTACATAAAAGATGTTCCGGTTGTAGTTCTCCTTGAGGAGTTCGAACTCCTCCGCCATTTTCAAAGGGCTCCTCGTCCTCCATGTCCGCCCCCAGAAAACGGATTCGGAACAGAAGCTGCACCCGTGGGGACAGCCGCGGGCGAAGTTGACGAGAAAGCCGCGCGTCCCTTCGGAAGGAAGCCCTACATACGGGTGCTCCATGTCACAGAGGTGGTAGGCGGGCATGGGAAGTGTGTCCAGGTCCTGTATAGGGGGCCTGTCTCCCGTATAAACAAACCCGCCCTCTTCGTCCAGGTACGCTAGTCCCCGGACCTGCAACATGTCCTGCTTCTTTTCCGCCGCCTCGAGGAACTCTCGAAGGGTCTCCTCTCCCTCGCCCACGCAGATGTAGTCGATCTCCGGACAAGCCCTGAGAGTCTCCTCGGGGATCAGCGAAGGGTGAGCGCCGCCCACGAGAACCAGGCTCTTCGGATGGGCCTCCTTTACAAGGCGGGCGGCGTTCATGGTGTCGTGGATGAAGTAGGTGCAAGCCGTGCTGATCCCCACCACGTCGGGCCTCATCCGCTTGACCCGTTCCTCGATCGAGCCCCAGGGGTTTTCCTGCAGCGTGCAGTCGAGAAACTCCAGGTCCACCTCTTTCTCGACGTAGGCGGCGAGTTGCAGGCAGGCCGGGCTGGGCACCCAAGCCCTTAGGAACTCCCAAATCTTGTGCGGCGGGTCCATGAGAAGGAATTTCATAGGTAATCCTTTAGAATGCTTTCTTGACGCCCGGGGCGACGCGGACTGTTCATCTTGTTTCCCGGGCGGCTTTACCGGGCCTCGTCCCGCATCAGGGTCTCCGCGCAAAGGCGCCCCGAGGTTACCACCCCTGCTATGCCTCCTCCCGGCATGGTCCAGTGGCCGGCCAGGTAAAGCCCGGGAACGGGGGTTCGCAGGTTGAGCCGGCGGATCCCGGCCTGCTCAGGGACCTGGGCCCAACCGTAGGCGGCACCCCCAGGATTGCCGGTGATGGTCTCGAACTGCTGAGGCCCCATATCGAAAAGGAATCGAAGGGTTTCCTTTAATCCGGAAAACCGCTTTCCCGCTTGTTCCACGAGCCAAGCGCGGCAAGTCTCCCTTGCAGCCCGCCCCTGCACCGCGCCGGGCCGGCAGGGCAGGCTCAGGCAGAGCGAATGGGTCCCCGGAGGCGCGGCCGATGCGTCGATCAGGGAGGGAATCAGGACGTAGAAAACAGCCGGCGGCCATCCGCAGTGCTCGCTTAGGATCCCGGTTCGAACCTCCATGTTGGGAAAAAGTCCTTCCACCGCCGCCTGCGGGACCTGAAAAAAGGCCGTGTAATAACTCCCGCTCGACTCTATGGACTTCAGCCGCGCGACATACCTGCCGGGAAGAAGCTCAGGCGTTTCCAACATATCTTCAAGGGCCTCTTGCGCGGCCGAGGCTATAACCACGTTCCGAGCCCGCACCCTTCTCCCATCCAGAAGCGCCACGCCCCGAACCCTTCCCGAACCCGTGAGGATAGAGGCCACCCTCGCGCCGTTCTCCACCCGCACACCCCACTCCCTGGCGGCACCGGACAGAGCTCGGGAGAGTTTCTCCACTCCGCCTTCCACTAACCAGGCCCCGGTTCCGTAAGTGATCTCCATGCAGGCAAACCCCACCAGGGAAAGCCTGGACAGGGGAAGCATGCAGTACCCGGACCGCGCTGTCAAGCGCTCCCGGACGGCTTTGCAAAGGCCCAACTCATTGAGAAAGGCCTCAACGGTGGTCCCTCCATATCGGGAAAGCAGGGGATAGTTCCGCGGGAAGATGAACAGTCCGGAACCCCGGGGTTCCTGAGAGATGCGCTCGAGTTCATAGGAAAGCCCCGTACAGACCTCCCGACAGCGTTCCAGGGCCTGCTTGTGCCCGGGGAAATCGGCGCAAAGGGATTGAAACACGTCATCCAGGTTTCCGGGCTGAAGCCACGGCTCGGTTTCCCCTTCGAAGTAGTAGGCCCTGGCCGGATCACAACACAAAAACCGGACTCGGCCCTCCACACCCATATCCCGGAGCAAGCGGGACACGGCCCCGCCTTCACCGCATCCTCCCAGGGCCTGGACGGCGACATCGAATCTGTGGCCCCGGGTCTCGTAGGTCACGGCGTACCCGCCCGGCCGCCGGTTTTTCTCCAGAACCAAGGCCCGCCGGCCGGCCTTTCCCAAAAGTGCACCACAGGTCAGCCCGGCCAGGCCGCCCCCCACAACAACGGCATCGTAGGTCTCAGTCATGATCCTCTTCACTTGGCACAGAGGGACCGCGTGGCCTCCTTTTCACGACAGTGGCCGCATGTACGCCGGCCCTCGCGCAGGTAAGGCACAGAACGGACTCTCCCGGCTTCACGTCAGGACCCAGAAGGGCGGCTGCGAGCCCGAGCCCGCTCGCAATTCCAGACTCGCCGAGCAGCGGTTTAAACGCCAGCAAACCCATCCCGCCTTGTATACGAGTGTGAATGCCCTTGAGAACTTCAGCGGCAGCCCGATCCACCCGGGGGTTTCCGTTTTCCGGAGAGATGCAGACTAAAATCCCATCACCGGGATTTCGTTCCAGGCAGGCCGCGGCCGCTTTAAGAAGCGGGGCCCCGTCAGGGGGATAATCCAGAGGGCCGCACCGCGCGTCACCGGCCGCCTGCCAGCCCTGAACCGAGCCGTAAACAGATGCGCCTCTCTCCAGTGCGCGGGCTTCCGACTCCACTATCATGCATACCGCCCCTTCGCCAAGGACTAGGCCGTCGTCCCGGCCGGGTTCCCTGAGAAACCCCAGGGCCGAATGGATGGCGACGATGGACCCGCTCAGTTCCTCGGCCCCGCACACGGCCACGACCTCGGCCCGCCCCCCCTGAATCAGGTCGCACGCCCAGTGAAGCGAAATGTCCCATGAGGCCTCGTCCGCCACAAAGACCCAGACCGGAGAGGTCAGCTCGAAGATCTGCGTGATCAGGGAAGGCGGGGAATTGGTGACGGATAGGCTGAACTCGTGGGGGGAGCCTAAAGCGGGCCCATCCTCGAGCAGGCCGGAATAAAACGCGTGAACGCTCCCGGAGCACCCATAGGCTGAACCGTATGTTACGGCGGATTTTGCCGTCCCGAAGTCCCGGAGCATCCCTGCGTCCTCCAATGCCTCCCGAAACGCCGCAAAGAGGAAAGTCGCCGGCCGGTTCATGCGCCGTCTCTGGGCCGATGGAACGCATTCCTTCAAACGCCGGTTATCAATCACACCGCCCTGAAGAGAAGACCATTCGCTTCCCAGAAAGCCCAGGTCTCTCAGACCGGTTTGGCCCCTGTGGAGAGCCTCCGCAAAATCCCTGCGCCCTATCCCCAGAGGAGAAACAACACCCATGCCTGTGATCACAGGTACCGAGAATTCCTTCCCGGCGGGTTTGCCTTCGGTCCCGGCCGTAACGGCGTTCCGGGAGAAGAGGAGGGAGACGTCGCTACCACCGAAGGCCAGGGAGTTGGACAGGCCGTACTGCAGGGGGCGCTCCGGAACTTCTCCCGTGGAATGGCACAAATCGCACTCCGGGTCCGGTGTCTCCAGGCCCGCGGCCCGCGGAACCCGTCCGGACTGAAGCACAGCCAGGGTCACGATCGCTTCCAGGATGCCGGCCGCACCCAGCTGGTGGCCTATGATGGACTTGATTGAGAAAACAGGAAGTTCAGGGGCGAGCGATCCAAAAAGCCGCCGAATGCCTCGTGCCTCGGCCCTGTCGTTCAGCCGGGTACCGGTGCCGTGGGCGTTGATGTGTCCCACTTCCGCCGCCTCAACCCCTCCTTCCCTCAGGGCCGCCTCCATGGCCCTGGCTACGGCATCCCCTTGGGGTTGGGGAGCTGTGAAGTGGTGAATGTCCGTCGTGATACCGCAACCGGCCAGGAAACCAATGGGCTCAGCGCCTCGAAATCGGGCCGCTTCGACCGATTCCATAACCACGGCTCCGGCTCCTTCCCCCAGGATGAGACCCCGGCGATGGAGGTCGAAGGGACGGCACCGATCCGGGGCCACGGACCTGAGCGTGTTGAACCCGGCGTGGGTTACCTCGGATAAAGACTCGCTTCCCACCACGAGGATCCGGTCGACCCGGCCGGATTCGATCAGCTCCCTGCCGGCGGCAAGAGCCAGCGCGCTCGAGGAGCAGACCGTGGCGGTGGTAAGCCGGGGACCTTGAAGATCAAATGCTTTAGCCAGATTGGCGGCCAGCGATGAAAGTGCGAACGAGGAGAGCAAAGACCTTGGTGAAGAGACGGGCTCGCCTGAAGCCCGCTTTCGGAAAAAAGCCTCGAGCCCGAGGATCCCGCCTGCGGCCGTGCCCACGATCACCCCTGTTCTCTTCGGCTCAAAGACTTGATCGCGTTCAGGGTCGAGGAGTCCGGCTTGCTGCAAGGCCTCGCGCGCCGCGGCCAGGGCGAAGCGGTCCGCACGGGACAGCATGCCGGCGGCCGGCCTTTTCCACAGGGTTTGAGGCGGGTCGGGAGCCTGGGCACCCACGCTCGTGCGGTGCTTCCCGGCCTCGAACACCGTTATTGTGCCAAACCCGTGGCGGCCCTGAAACACCGCCTCGATGAACCGACCCACGCCCTGCCCGAACGGCGTGAAAGCACCCATGCCCGTGATCGCGGCAGGGAGCGGCCGAGGACATGGAACAGGGATCACTGTAAGCCCATCCTGTGCCGCTCGACCCCCGGGGGCAGCTCAAAACCGGTTACGCGCTCAGGAAGCGGCTGGTTGATAACGACATTGAAGAACTCCAGCTCTGTCACGTCCCCTCCTTCCCCCGTGATGCGGACACCCTTCATGGTTAGAGTTTCCGGGTCGAGAAGGATAGAGATCCCGGGCGCCGGACTTTCCCCTGTGGACGGGATCAGGCGAAAGCCCCCGGCTTCCCGGCGAATCGTCCCCTCGAACCGGGACGGATCCCAGGCAAAGACGTCGGCCTGGTCCATGCCTTCCGCTTCCGACAGGTTCGAGACGTCCGCAGTCTCGCTCCCCTCAATGTAGATAAGGGCCTCTCCGCCACGCACCCTGAGGATGTATCGAAAGGGCTGCTCGTATTCCATGAAAAAGAGACCTTCCCGGTCATAGTAGATCCTGCCTTCGAACCGAAGCGGAGAGGGGAGCATGGGCAGGTGCCGCGTTTCATGGAAGTCCCCCATGAAGGTCCGAGTGGAAGCGCGGAGACGCTCAAGCTCTTCCAGAAGGGCCTGCTCGGCTTCAATGGAGAGACCCCCCTCCTCCGTTTCATCTCCGGCCGGGACAGGCCATGGGGCCGCCACCAGCATCGATGCCAGCAGCGCCGCCATCACTGTTTTTACCTTCCTCGAAAGCATTTCAAACCAGTCTTTCCGGCTTCGTAGTGATGAAAAGCTCCGCCAGGTTGCCGGAAACCCGGAAACGTTCCAATCGGTGCCGTTCGGCAAGGGCAGCGATTTCATCGGGGCGCCAAGCCGAACGCACGGAATCCCGGAACCCGAACCGGGCGGGCGTCCGCAGGAAAAGGAGCTGCCACATCCCGTCAAGCGCCCTGAAAAGGCCTCGGGGCATATCCCGGCGGAAGTCGATCAGGAGGAGAGATCCTCCGGGCCTGAGCACCCTATCCATTTCCAGAAGCAGGTATCCCGGGTGCTCCATGTGGTGCAGGGCGAACAGGCAAATAACCACGTCCACGGCGTCGTCCCTTACAGGCAGGTTTTCCCCGTCCCCCGCCGCCAGAAAGCACCGCGTACCCAACCGACTCGCGGAACGCCCGGCCCTTTTAAGCATGCCCTGGGAGATGTCCATGCCGAAAAGGAGTGTGCCCGGCCGTACCCGGGCCAGGAACAGGGGAATCGCTGCGGGTCCTGTGCCTATGTCCAGGACCCGCGAGCCCTTTCGGAGAGCGCGTCCCAGTATCCGGCTGACCCTGAACGCGGCCGGTTTCCCAGCCAGCAGAGAGACCCGGGAATATATGTCCAGAACGTCCTCGCTGGGTTCCGTTCCCTCTGGTATGCGGTGTTCAAAAGCCACTCAACCACCTCGCCGGGACGTAAAACAGGACGATGAACGTGCAGGAGCACAGCAGCGATCCGGCCATGATGGAGATCGTACCGGTGAACCGGCCGCACTCCAGGACAAAGGCCAGAATGCAGGCGCTCAGTATCCCGAATCCTCTCAGGGGAAGGGCGGATACCGCCATCAGGACCAGAGGCCGTGAATGGGGGAGCCGGTTCAGGAAGCCCTTTTCGACGAACCGGCGGCGCACCTTTTCGAGACGTTTTGATGCCCATGCGCGCAGCCGATCGGAAGCGGTGACGGCAAGAGACGCCTCTATCAACAACCCATAGACCGGTATCTGGAGAAAGTCCACTGCAAGGACTACCAGGAGGGCCTCCCAGGCCGCAAGCCCGACCAGGAGAGACGTGACTATGGCCCCGACTCTGCCGGCGGCCAAGTATGCAAGCAGGATCAGCCCCGCATGAGTCAGCAGGTCCATAAGCCCCTCTTTCCCATGGAGGCGTACACAGCCGGGATCCACAGGGAGCGTGCCAACCTGGTCTGATACCTGTGGAGGGAAAAGTTGGCCGTGAGGAAATACCCTGCCGCGGCGGAACGGCCCCGCATACGTCTCACGATCGAGGAGGGGGAGGCCAGGTACTTCAGGGCCCACGCGTACCCCTGCTGCAGCTCCTGGGGTGTCATGCCCCTGGGCCTGTACACCACGTGGTTCATGTCGTACTGGGACCAGTCCCGGTGGAGGAGCCGGTCTTCCCGGAGAAGGGCGTCGAAAAGAGGTGTCCCGGGAAACGGTGTCAGGATGTTGAGGTTGGGGAGCTCGATACCTGTTTCCTGGATGAAGTTGGCCGTATCCCGGAACACCTCGGGGGTGTCCTCGTCAAAACCGAAGACAAAGGATCCCTGGATGCCGATCCCGTGCGCGTGGATCCGGTCAACTGCCAGGCGCATGGACTCGGGTCCGAACTCCCTGTTCTTAGCCAGGTGTCCTCCGCCCAGGATGGACTCGAACCCGATGAAAAGCGAGATGCACCCATTCTCGTGAAGCGCCTTTAGAAACCCTTCGTCCCGGGTCACACCGAGGTTGGCGAATGCCGTCCACCGGAAACCGTGAGCCCTGATCAGCCGCATGATCTCCAGGGCGCGGGCCCGGTTCACTGTGAAGTTGTCGTCCACAATGAACAGGTGTCGGGGCCACTGCCCCGCACGCCGGTGAAGTTCCCGCTCGATTGACGCGATAGAACGGTATCGAAGCCTTCGTCCCGATAAGGCGGGGACCGCACAAAAGTCACAGTCGTTCGGGCACCCCCGGCTCGTCTGGAGCGGGATCAGAAACAGCCGGTGCCTCCTGCTCAGCAGGTGGAGGGATGGGAACAGGATGTCGTCCAGGTCCGGGAGTGTATCGGCCCGGTAGACTGGGGCCAGACGGTCGTGCTCCAGATCGCTAAGGAGATCCGGAACGAGATCGTCGGCCTCCCCTATTACCACAGTGTCCGCATGTGCAGCGGCTTCCTCGGGAAGGACCGTAGCGTGCGGTCCGCCCATGACCACCGGAATCCGGCGGTTTCGAAAGAGCCTGGCGATATCGTAGGCCCGCTTGGCCGAGTAGGTAAGGGGAGAGAGAAACAGCAGGTCCGCCTCCTCGTTTCCGCGCACACGCCGGATACGTTCATCTATGATTTTGACGGTGTAACCGGGCGGAAAGGCCGCTGCCAGCTGGGGCAAGGAAAGCATAGGAAAGGGAAACACTGCGTCGTTGGAGGCCGCCGCCTTCAACGGTCGGGGGCAGACGAGCAGGGCCTTGGGTTTCTTATGTCTCGTTTTCTGCCAATTCACGGAGTCTCGCCATGACCCCTTCGGAGGTGGCTCTGGCTCCGCAGTCCTGGATCGTCCGGAGAACTTCGCCCGGCTTGTAGACCCACATGCACGTCTGGGTCTCCATCCGGTGACGGTCTCGTACGCTGCGGAGTCCCTTGAAAAAGTCCGATCGAATGATCTCCTTCAGGGGCTTTTCCCGGATGTTGTCCACGGCAAAGGGCATCAGCACACAAGGCTCAACGTCCCCGTTCGCGTTGACGTGAATGGTGATCCGGGCGGCACCGCATCCTTCCGTGAGATCAGCGTCGTTGAGGAAATCCATGAGAAGAATGGGTTTGCGCCTTCGGAGCGCCTGGATCCGGCCCCGAATCTGCTGCTTCTGCTCAGGTGTGGGAATGAGCTCGGGCTCGTTGCACGCGTATCCCTGGGGCACGGCTACAGGGATCCAGCCATACCCGGCCCCGTGCTCTATCAGGGTGTCCACGAACGAGTCTGAGTAAATTGCATCGAAGTTGTACCGGCTGGCCATAACGGAGTAGCCCACGATGACCCCGGCCCGGTTGAGGGCGTCCATCACCTTAAGGACCTTGTCGAACGTGCCGGCACCCCGGCGTTTGTCGGTCTCCTCCCTGAGACCGTCCACCGACAGTGTCACGGCGGCATTCCCCATCCTGGCCAGCCGGTCGATCTTCACGTCGTCCAGCAGCAGGCCGTTTGTATAGATCTGGAATGCCAGGGCGGGGTGCTTCTCCACTATGTCAAGGAGCCAGGGAACCATGAAGGGTTCCCCGCCCAGGACCACTATGAAGTTGGTCCCCATGTCGAAGGCGTCCAAGAGCACCCGGTCCACCTCGTCGAAGGTGAGTTCCCCCCGCCGTTCGTGGGTGCCGGCATAGCACCCGTAGCATTTGAGGTTGCACCTAAGTGTGGGGCTGATCATGAGAGTGCCGGGAGGAGCCGTGCCGTGTTCGTTGTAGAACGCTAGCCGCTTCTTGTAACCCTTGAGCAGGCAGCCCAGTATCAGGTTGTTAAGGACGGCGGCGCGGGCCCGGGGATTGGCCTGCCGAAGAATGCGCTGGGCCGCCTCAATGCCCGGGTGGCCCTCCTCGATCATCTCCCTGACCGCGGAAAAACCCCTGTGGTGCCAGTGAATGTGGGCGAATGACTCGAGCAGGCCCAGGGCACGCAGGAGGTTCTTTCTGGACAGGTTTCCCGCGAGCCTCAAGATTTCGCTGGAGAGAGTGCCGGACAGATCAGCCATGGTTCTCGCCTATGCGTTCCTGGACGAACTTCGCCAGGACTTCGACCGAGGCAAAGGCCTCTTTTCCCACTTCTTCGTCTTCGATAACAACGCCGTAGGCCTTTTCCAGAGCCACGACGAGTTCGAGAGCATCCACCGAATCGAGCCCGAGTCCCTCTCCGAACAGGGGAATGTCGTCCTCGATCTCCTCCGGCGTGATCTCCTCCAGGCGAAGGGTGTCCACGATTAAATGTTTGAGCTCGGTTCTCAGGGTGGCAAGATCCAAAGAGTCATTCCTCCACTGCCCGGCCGTTCAGGCGACCCGGCCCAGTGCCCGGCCGGGGGTGACTCAGGCGGGCCATTGAACGGGGAAGGGCTTGAACCGACATCGGGCAGGTCGTTGTGAAACCGACGTAACTGCTCGGAACAGAATTAAAAACAGCGCTTGATATATGCAAAGCAGGAAGATATTCCGTGGTGCGTTTCATGTCAAGACGAATGTGGAATGGCTCTAAAGAGCGGTTACGATGGTGTCATTGCCGTCACCCTGTATAAGTAATTACGAGAAGCGATGAAAGAATTGTAATGAAGAGGCCTTTCCGTGAAAATTGGAATCCTTGCCTGTATCTGTCGCCGGTGATAAGAGAAGACTGTTGATGAGCATCCTTGGCGGGGCAGGCCCCGCCGGTCCCCACATGCCTGGAGAAGGCAAATGAAGGCCCTTCTGCTCCACGTCCCGAAGTTCAACACCCGCTATCGTCCCATCGGCGACCTGATATGGTTGAACTACATGGCCATGGGGCTTCCAGCGATAGCAGAGTACGTCAAGCGTCAAGGGATCGATGTTGAGGTGGTCCACCTCGGGGTGGAGTGGGTTTTGAACCATTCCTTCCAGGTGGATGAGTTGGTGGAGGGAAAGCCCGACGTCCATGCCGTGGGCCTCTCTCTGCACTGGCATCACCAGGCATACGACGTTATCGAGACCTGCCGCCGGCTGAAAACAGTGCGGCCTGACCTCTTCATCTTCCTGGGCGGGGACACGGCCTCGTTTTTTGCCGAAGAGATCGTTCGAGACTTTCCGGTCGTGGACAGCGTGGTTCGAGGGCATGGAGAACTCCCGGCGCTCCGCCTTCTCGAGGCTCTCCGTGACGGTGGGTCTTTATTCGATGTTCCCAACCTGACGTGGAGGGACGGAAATCGCATTCAGGAGAATCCCCTGTCCTATGTGGCCGGCGCCGCCGATTTGGATGACCTGTGCTATACGGACTTCTCTCTCCTCAGGCACAGTGAAACATACATCCAGAGCGTGGGCCTCCCCTTTTTCTTTGCCAAGGGATTCTCGAAGGAATGGAACGTTCGGCGCCTCACCTTGGGAAAACCGGTTTTTCCGCTGTCTCTTGGAAGGGGGTGTCCTTTTAACTGCACGTGGTGTGGAGGCGGGCACCTATCCCAGCGAAACCATGTAAGCGGTCTCCACGGTTTTGCCTGCCGCAGCACTGACTCGGTGCTTCAAAGCGTGGTCGATGCCCGGTCGATGGGATACGGAGTCATGCACACCGGCATGGATCCGGAGCCGGAAAGCCAGGAGCACTTCATCGACCTCTGGCATGCGATTCGGGCGGAGGATATTCGAACCGACTGGTTCTTCGAGTGCAACAGCCTTCCCGCCCCGGCCTTTGCCGAGGCTTTTCACAGGGCCTTTCCAGGACCGGATTCGGTCCTGGCCATCTCCCCGGAATGTGGTAACGAGCGGCTTCGATTGAAGCACAAGGGCCCCGGGTTCACCAACCGGTCTCTCTTAAAGCGCCTTGAGTTTTTGGAAAAGCTGGGCGTTACCGTTGAGCTCTTCTTCACATACGGCCTGCCCGGCGAAAACGAGGACCTCCTCCGCGAGACCAAGGCGCTTCAGCGAAAAGCCGCACTCTTTCGAAACGTGCGGGCAACGCGGACATTTTCCATTGAGATGGAACCCGGCGCGCCCTGGCAGATGGAACCCGAGCTCTTCGGCATCGTGACGGACCGACGCAGCTTTCGGGACTTTTACGAGGCGCACTCCGACCCGAACAGCAGTCCGTTTTCAAGCCTTGGGTACTACATTCCGGATTATTTCAAGCGTCCGCTCGACCCTGAGGATCCGTTCGGAGACTTCGAACGCCGCATGCAGGGGATCAAGTGCAGCCACTTCTGCTTCCTCCACCCCGACCCCAAAAAAGGGGGAAGTCCTTGGAAGGGCCGGGCATTCTGCCGCCTGACATCCACCCTGCTGAGGCTGAAACCAAGAGATCTTTCCAAGCCTTACTAGAATCCACTTAGGGTAGACAATATGAGTCCCTTTCTCGACTCCATCCCCTCCCTCATCACCCGGCATCCCGGAAGGGTGCTTGCCTGCTTCGCCCTGCTGCTCCTGGCCGCCGTCCTGACCACCGGCTCGGTCCGCTTCGAGCGGGACATCTTCGAGGCACTTCCGTCTTCGGATCCCTCCTTCCGGGTCCTGGTCCACGCCATGAGGACCTCCGCTGCCGACGATAAGCTCTACTTCCTGGTTCGTGAGGAGGAAGAGCGCGGTCCGGACAGCCTGATCAGCGCCTGCGGCGAGCTGGCTGAACGCCTTAAAGGTATCTCCCTGGACAACCAGCCGGCCTTTTCACGGGTAACCATGCTGAAGCGCGAATCGGTCACCACGGAAGACTTCGAGGACCTGCTGACGACCTATACGGCCCGACCCGAAATCTTCCTTGCGGAACACGACGTTCCCCGCCTGGAACTATTTCTGGCTTCGCCTTCCGCCATGGAAAGGGAGCTCAAGAGAAGCCTGGCACTCCTGGCTGCCCCCGGCGCCTCCCGGATGTCGGGCATCGTGGCCGGGGATCCTCTGAATCTCAGGCGGTTCATGCTCGACAAGCTCCAGAGCATGCACCACGGGCTCGCATTCGCGCCCGGACCATACCTGCTCTCACCTGATCAGAGCTCCGCCCTCCTTATCGCCACCCCTACCGTACGGGTCCTACTTGATAAGGATTCCCGTCTGCTGGAGGCGTTGGAGGAGGTCCGGTCCACCCAAACGGGACTCCGTATAGGAATGACCGGCGGATACGCCATTGCCCTTCAGGAAGAAGCGATGGTGCGGGGAGACATCCTAGGGTGCCTCCTGGGGTCTATCCTGGGTGTAGGGCTCCTGTTTTTCCTGATCTACCGGAACCTGGCCGTCCTGAGTTTTGTTCTGGTGCCTCTGGCCGTGGGCCTGCAACTGGCCTTGGGCGTCCTGGCACTTGGGATCGAGCGTGTGCACATGTTCGCCATGGCCTTTTCCGCGGTCCTTCTCGGGTTGGGTATCGATTTCGCCGTACATGTTTACGACCGGTACACCTACGAGCGCAAGCAGGGTGGAGACGTGGAAACGGCGGTCAGAGGCAGCATACTCAAGACCGGCAAGGCTGTGGCGGCGGGCGGGCTCACCACTCTCTGCGCCTTCCTCGTACTTGCCCTGGCGGACAACCCTCTTCTCGACCAGACGGCCTGGCTGGTGGCCCTGGGACTCCTCTTCTGCATGGTGACCATTCTCCTGGCCCTGCCTGCCGGCCTGGTACTCCTGGAACGATTCGCCGGGAACCGGCCGGCCAGGCCGGCCCGCACTCTGGGAATGGACCGCTTGGGGAGATGGGTTAAGGACCGCCCGCGCACGGCCTTGACACTCTCCCTCCTGCTGGCCGCGGCCGCACTGTCCGGTCTCTTTCAAATCGAGATAGAGACGGACCTCTCGGCCCTTCGGCCCCAGGGGCTGGAGGCCTTGGAGGTACAGGAGGAGCTCCTGGATGCCTTCGGCTCAGGTACCGAGTACTTGCTGGCGGTGTGGGACGCACGGGACCGGAGGGAACTCAGAAGGAAGGGGCTGGCGCTGGATCGCACGCTGGAAGACCTGGAGCGGAGCGGCAGGGTGGCCTCCTGGACCTCACTCACGCGTACGGCCTCCCTGACCCCGATCCACGTGGAAAAGCTGAACACACAACTTGTTCGGATGGAGCTCGAAAAGTCAGGGCTCTCCCTGGCTCACGCGGCCTACGACCGTGCGTTTCTCGAGGCTATTCAAGAGAAAAGAAGCGGGCACCTCCTGGACTGGGCGGCCGAAGGGGAGGGTTTTCCGGACATCCTGAAACGATTCTTACTCATGGAAGAAGGCCGCCTTCAGGGACTTGCCTGGGTCCGGCCGTCCGAGGGCCACTCGGCCCTCACCCTGGCCGAGGTTATAAAGGACGACCACCCGGAGCTCCTGATGGTGAGCCCGGAGCTGGTCGTACGGGGACTGATTCAAGAGGTACGGGAAGAACTCTGGATGACCCTCGGAATGGCAACAGGGGTGGTTCTCCTCATCCTCTTCGCTTTTTTTCGAGACGCCCGGTCCGTTCTCCAAATCCTCCTGCCCGTATCCCTGGGTGTGCCTGTGACGGCCGGGATAATGGGTCTCACGGGCGTGACCGTTAACCCCTTCAACTTTGTGGTACTGCCCATCCTTGTGGGGATCGGCCTGGACGACGGAATTCACATCGTCCGGCGGTACCGGGAGCTGGGCGACGTGGCACTCACACTGGCCACCACGGGGCGTTCGGTCCTGGTCACCACACTGACCACGATCTGCGGTTTCGGCTCCCTCACCATGGCGGACTACCACGTGCTGGAAGGCATGGGGCTCATCGCCGTTACGGGCGTGGCAGTGTGCTTTCTCTTCTCCGTGCTGACGCTGCCCGCTTTGATCCGGCTGCGGGAAGACACGGGGGGCCGTGTCACGAGCGTTCCCGGTCCAGGGCCAGTGTGAGGACACCCTTGGCCGCCGAAGCCGTCTCGACCGAGGAGGCCACATCGAACAGGAAGAGACCGCCGTAACCCTTTTTCAGGCGGGACTCCAGCCGAAGGGTCTCTCCTGGGCCGCAAGGCCGGAGGAAGCGGATGTTCGAGGCTGCAAGAAAGAAAAGCACGCCTGGATCCTTGCAGCCTTCGGCCCCCTTGGCCCGGGCGGTAAGCCCAAGGAGCAGGCCGCTCGCCTGGGCCAGGGCCTCCAGAATGAGCACGCCCGGCATCACGGCCCTCTCCGGGAAGTGGCCCTCGAAAAAGGTTGCCCCGCTTGGGAGATCTTTTTCCGCGACGATACAGCCCGCCTCCTCCTCGAAGGAAACCACCCGGTCTACGAAGAGAAACGGGGGACGCTGGGGGAGGATCTCTCGAATGACCGAAGAATCGTTCTCCATGGGCCCATGTCAAAAGGGGCCGGAACAGGCCGGCCTCAGGGAAGAGAGGAAAGCTTGGCGTTGAGCTCGGCCTTCAGCGCCTGGTTGTCTCCGGCAAAGCTGAGGGCCTTCTGATATGCTGATTCCGCCTGGCGGTAGATCCGGCGGGTGTTCGTGCCGGCAGAGCTGTCGCCCCTTGTGGCGCGGGTTGCTTCCTGTGCTGCGTAACCCGCGCACGCATCGCCGAAAAGCGTCCAGTAATCCGCATTGGATCCGTCGAAGTAAAGGGCCTTTTTTAGCCAGCGGAGGCCCTTGTTTGGCCGCTCGTTGATCACCAGGGCCCATCCCACGATATAGTAGGGCTCCGCCCTCGTGCGGTTGATGTTCGCCAGCCGGGCGCCGATTTGGTAGGGCGTATAGACCAGTTTCCTGTAGGCCGGATCACCTTTGGCTTTCTGAACGGCGCACTTTTCGAGAAGCGCCAGGGAGTAAACCACATTGATCCGGAAATCGTTGGGATTCTGTGTTGCCGGGTCCTCCAGGAGCTCGATCGCCCCGTCGAAATCACCGGCCTCAAGCCGGGCCTCGGCACGAGCGGCCGGATCGGCTTCATAGCTCCCGGCCTGGGCCTGCCGAACCGGACGATCGGTTTCGGCGGGGCAGGGCAAAACCCAGGACAAGAACAAAATTGAAAGCACCAGTAGGCAAGACCGAACGAAAAGTGTCTTCATGGCTCTCTCCGGACTGAGCTGAACGCCCACCCCGAGCGGGTGGAGGATGGAATGATTTTGGTGTAAATACCACAGTCAAGGAAAGATGTATAGGTGTATGTGACGGTGAGGCGGCGAGACGGGTCGCGAAAAAACCCTGGATAGTAACGGCCGGACGCGCTATAGGGCCACAGGAAGCCTAATTTCATGATCAGGGAAACGGACCATTCGTGTATGCTCTGCGGAGCCGTTACCTTCCGCTTGATTCTTCGGAAGGGCAAGTGGACCTATGTCCGGTGCCTGGGCTGCGGCCTCGTTTCCATCATGCCCCTTTGCGGACACGCCGAACCGGGCGACGGGTATGCCGGTTACCTCTCGAGTGATCCCATAGACATCCGCGCCTGGGAGTTTATGACGGCGCCCGTGGTGAAACGGGCCCGCAAGCTGCTCGAAGCCGCCGCCGAAGGGCGAGCGGGCCGCCTTCTGGACGTGGGATGCGGGTATGGTTTTTTCCTAAGAGAAATGAAAGCGCGAAACTGGACCGTGGAGGGAATCGAGGTCTGCGAGGCCGGGGCCGCTCAAGCCAGGCTGGCCGGCATCCGCGTGTTCCCGCAGCCCCTGGAAATCCTGTCCCTGCCTGCGGAATCCTATGACGCGGTGACCCTGTTTTACGTGATCGAGCATGTGGGTGACCCGGCCGCCACCCTGAAGGAGATCCATCGGATTCTTCGCCCCGGCGGGATCGTGCTCCTCCGGTGGCCGCACACAACGCCCATCGTCCGCCTGCTCGGCCCCCTGGCAAGACCGTTCGACCTTTACCACACGCCCTACCATCTCTACGACTTCTCTCCGGATACCATGGCCCGCCTGCTGAAAAGGGCCGGGTTCGACCGGGTGCGGACGATCATCGGAGGCCACACCCGCCCCGCAAATCGATTCGCCCGCGGGATCTCTTGCCTCTTTGGAGCACTGGGTGAAGGACTTCAAAGGGCAACCTGCGGCCGGGTGCTGCTGCCCGGTCTCAGCAAGACGACCCTCGCCCACAGGCCTTGAGCAAAGAGGTAACCCTCTGCAATGCTTTGCTGAATCATCAAACCGGCAATCCGCCCCTTTGAAGGTAGTCCGAGACCGGGCCGAACCGGAAGTCCGCCAGGAGTCTTTCGAGTCGCGATTCAGTAGACCTGAAGCCTGCATACAGGACAAACCGCTTGTGAAGGGGGAGGGTAACACAGGGGGGAGCCGGGTCGAACTCCCGGGGGTGAAGGAAAATAACTGCGGGGTGTCCCGCTCGGTTCATCCCCCGAACCACGGATCGGATCAGACGGTAGGGAAAGAACCTCAAACCCCACCCCCCTCCCAGGGGAACGCTCATGAGCATGGTCTTTCCCACCAGGGGCGGAACCTCCCACAGACCGCCTCCCGCCCCCTTTCTCACGACATGGGGTACGGTAGGATAAGAACGTCTTCCTATCAAGGGCAGAGGGGCCATGCTGGAGTCGTAGGTAAAACCCTCTTCCTGCATAACGTCAAGCGCCCACAGGGAGTCATCACGAATCGACCACTCCGGAGCCCTGTATCCTTTGATCTGTTTTCCAACTACGCCCGACACGATATCCCTTGCCTTCAGGAGATCCCGCCTAAAGCCTTCCCTGTCCATGGTGTATACCCGCCGGTGGTCGTACCCATGGAGTGCGATTTCGTGCCCATTCCCCGCGACCTCACGGACCAGGCCGGGGTGCTTCTCGGCAATGACGCCCAGCACGAACACCGTCGCCTTCACCCCCCACCGGTCCAGATGCCTGAGAATGCGCCGCATGTTCGGCTCCACGCGGGCCTCCAGGTGATCTCCTTCCGGCGACAGGCCGCGGACACCGCAAATGTGGTACCAGTCTTCCAGGTCCACGGTTAGAATGTTGGTGACTCTCATGATTTTCGCTCCCGAAGGCGCGCCTTCATTTCCGTGTCGGCCAGGAGTAAAAAACCCGTCAGCAGACGTCCCAGCACCGGAAGGGGGTCCCTGAGGGAGCAGATATCGTATCGGGTATTTGAGTCCCAAAACCGGAAGAAGGACGGGGAGAGGCCCATACGGTGCGGGTTGCAAATGAAGTGGAGGATGTCTCCGGGGAGAAGCCACCGGCACCTTCGACCCAGCGGGTAATGCCGGACTTCGGGAAAGCTCTCCCCCCGTGCGATCCGGAGAAGAAGGTGGGGAAAGTTGACCCCGCAATGAAGCGACAGGGCCAGAGATCCCCAGAACCGGGGATTGATCTCCATGAGCTTTGGAGTGCTATCCCGCGGGTCCAGCTTGAACTCCACCTGCGCAACCCCGAACCAGCCGATCGCTCTCAGCAGGGAGACGGCCATCTCGAGCATGTCGTCCCGCCTGACGCTCTCCCGGAGCGTGCTTGCTCCTCCGCTTACCGGGTACTCCCGCAGGCGCTTGTGGACGAAAGAAGCCTTGAGGGTCCCTCCTGCGTCGAAGAGCAGGGAAACGCCGTAACCCTGCCCTTCCCTAGGTATCCTTTCCTGAACCAGGGGGAAGGGAAAGCGCCGGTGGACAAAGCGATAGACCGCTTCCAGGTCTTCAGGTTCGGAAACATACCTCACGCCGACCGCGCCGGACCCTTCTCTGGGTTTGATCACCACCGGGTAAGGAAGGCGGTCCCGTATACCGTCAAGCTCTTCCAGTGCGCCTACGCTCCATGTTGCAGGGGCCGGGATGCCGAGTTCCTTTGCCAGATCCAGGACCCGATCCTTTTGCATTGCGAATACCAGACTTCCATGATCGGGGAGGGCGAGCCGCACGCCGTGAGGAAGATCGTTCCTGTACCGGGAGAGGAGCCGTACGGTGATGTCTTCCATGGGCAGGAGGAGATCACAGGGGTTTCGCTTCAGGTAGCGAATCATGAACTCCAGGAAATCCGCCGGTTGTGTCCTGGGGGAAGGGTACACCACGCCCCTTCGGCAGTACCTGGAAAAGCGGGAGGTGGCGATAATGTTGCTCTCGCCTACGGTCACGTGCACGCCCTCCCGGCCCAACCCGCGGACAGCGGCGAGCGTCTTTCTCCAGTGTCCGTCAGTGATGAACACGCGGTCTTTCAACTTGTCGTCCCGCCTCGTTCATGTCCCGTGTTTCCCGCGGGATCCGCTCCTTTCCCGCCGCCGCCGTCCACCGGCCCCCTCGTTGCACGGTCGCGCCAGAACTTCCGCATGTATTCCCAGAGAGGCCCCTTGACGCCGAACCTGCGGAGTTTCTCCTGCAGGCTCTGCCGCATGTTAATACCCATGCCCGGAAAAATCCATGTGGGGTGCCCCTTGGAGAAATCTTCCAGAAACGGCTGCAGCTCCTCGCGTACGGCGTGGGAAAGGTAGAACACGGGACGAAGGAAATCCTCGTGCGGCCCGACAATCCCTTCCCGGGCGGCCAGATCGGCAAGCGGGGTTCCCGGAAGGATACGGATTCCGGTCATGCAGATGACCGCCGTAGGGTCCATCCGAACGACCGCCTCCACGGTTCGCCGGACCGTGTCCATTGTCTCCCCGGGCCCACCTAGGAGGAGAGAGTGGCAGAAGGAAATTCCCGAGGAGCGGCAGTCGTCTGAAGCCGACTCCAGATCCTTCAGGGTAAAACCCTTTCCCAGGTTGTAAAGCATCCCGTCTTCAGCGGCGTCGCAGCCGAATTCCACACCGGTGCAACCCGCCGCCTTCATGCTCTCGATCAGGCGGGGTGAGGAACAGGCCGGATGAGCGTAGCAACTCCAGCGGACGGACAGGTTCCTCTTCAGGATTTCAGCACAGACCGCCGCAGCGTGATCCTCAGGATGGTTGAACGTGTTGTCCACGACGAACAGGTGGTCCACTCCCTGTTGCAGCAGCATCTCGACCTCTTGGGCTACCGACTCCGGCGCCCGGAGGCGAATTCGTTTTCCTTCGATCAAGGGGTATGTGCAGTAGATGCACCCGAACGGGCACCCTTTCTTCGTCTGGAGGTTCCCCATGCCTCCCTTCTCCAGGTAAGACGGCATGTCGAAACCCGACCGGTCCGGAAATGGAAGGCGGTCTAGGTCGTCTATGATGCCTCCCCTCAGAACCGTCCCCCGGGGAATGTTTTTCCCTGCGGAAAGATCGTTCACAAGCCTCACAAGGGACTGCTCTCCTTCGCCCACTACCCCCACATCCGCATGCAGGTAGTGCATCAGGGGCTCGGGCATAATGGAAAAGCCGCTCCCTCCGAGTACCACCCTGCCCCTGCTGTATCTTCGAATCGTCTTGATAACGTACCGTAGGAACGGAAGATATGAGACCGTCCGGGGATAGCTGACGTTGTCGATGTTTCGCATTGAGACTGCGACGACGCCGGGGTTAAAGGCCTCGACCTCTCTCTTAATCGCCTCCTCGTGGTTCTGTTCGAAACAGAGATCGAGAATTCGGTACTCGATGCCGTGGGCGGTCAGCGACGAGGCCAGGGACGCCAGCCCCAGGGGAAAGACCGGGTCGGGCAGGGACTCCGTGTTCGGGGAAACAAGCAGGACCCTTCCAGGATCGATAATCAAGGCGTATCAACCCCTTTCCAATCGTGTGCGCTTGAAAAGACCAGGCAGGAGCATCCTCCACCGAAGGTCGAGGAAATCATCACGCCGTTGCGCATGGGCCTCGGCCGGAAGATCTTCCAAGAATCCGGATAGGCATACTCCCCGTCCAGCAACTGCGGTTCGATCGCCGGCAGCGGTATCCCGGCGTCGAATCCCAGGAGAATCGCCGCGGCCCGCAGGGCACCGGCTCCCCCGAAATCGCCCATCAGGTACTTGAGGGGGGTCACGCCCACGGTCTTTGCACGCTCGCTAAAGACGCTTTGGACCACCCCGTGCTCCAGCCTTTCGGCCTCCCCGGAAAAGTCAGCCGAAACACCTATGTGATCCACGGATTCGGCCGCCATGCCCGCCTCGGCAAGGGCTCTTGACACTACACGCCGAAGGGCTTTTCCGTCCGATTCGAAGTGGCCGGTTTCCGCGGGTCCGCCCGCCGTAGCACCGGAGGCGAATATGCCATAGATGCGGGCGCCGCGTTCACGCGCACCTCCGAGCCGCTCCATCAGGAGCACGCCCGCCCCCTCCCCGAGCACGAGGCCGCCTCCGATAGGGGGGGAAACAGGAACCTTTCCGTCTGCCCGGGCCCGGTTGAGGGCGCCCACGGCATCGTGGCATCCATAGAGGACCTCCGTCAGTTCCTCGGCCCCGCACACCAGTACCGCGTCGACCAACCCGTGGTCCAGCATGCCGGCTGCGTGAACCGCCGCCGCCTCCACGGAAATTCCGTTCTGGCAGAATGTGATGTTCGGCCCCGTGATGCCGTTGACCATGGCGATGTGGCTGGCCGGCGCGTTCGGCACCGTCTCGGGAAACAGGAACGGCTTGGCTCCTCGCGGACCGTCCGAAACAAAGCTCCGGTAGAACGCATCCACGCAGGAACTGCTTCCGTAAGCGGTCCCCATCAGCACGGCGATACGGTTCCCCGGAACCCGGTCGAGTATCCCCCTTCCGTCCTCCAGGGCCATCCCGGCCGCGACGACCGCCATCCTGGAAAGCCGGCTCATGCGCCGGTACACCGAGGGCCTCATGAACAGAGCGGGGTCGAAATCCGCTACCTCGGCTCCCAGGCTCGAACGGAAGTTCGAGGTATCAAAGGAAATGACCGGCCCGATACCCGATACCGCCTCCGAGATGTTTCTCCTGAAGGCCTCCCGTCCGATCCCCAGGGAGCAGACGACCCCGATGCCGGTGACCGCGATTTCTTTCATGGCGCTTTCCGTCGCGACGCCGGTTACGTCGACGTCCCTTTCCGGAGGATCAAAGACGTGTTGTTCCCGCCGAAGGCGAAGTTGTTTATCATGGCGATCTCCATCCGCCGGGGCATTGAACGGCCCGGGACGAAATCCAGGTCCCACTCAGGTTCGGGTGCTTCCAGGTGAACGGTGGGAGGGACCATGTGGTGAAGCAGGCCGAGGGCCGTCGCCGCCGTCTCGATCGCACCGGCCGCCCCAAGGCAGTGTCCCACCATGGACTTGGTCGAACTGACGGCGGGCCGGTTCCTCTGAAAAACCCGGGTTATTGCGCGCACCTCGAGCTTGTCGTTCGCAGGCGTTGCCGTGCCGTGGGCGTTGACGTAGCCCACATCCCCCGCAACGACTCCGGCGTTTTGAAGCGCGGATTCCATGACTCGAAACATGCCTTCGGCCACGGGGTCCGGGGAGGTCATGTGAAAGGCGTCCGCGTTGACTGCGTACCCGAGGACCTCGGCGTAGATGGTCGCCTCCCTTTCCACCGCCCTATCGTATGCCTCGAGGACCAGGACGGCGGCCCCCTCTCCCAGGGACATCCCGTTGCGGTTCCGGTCAAAAGGCCGGCAGTGAAACGGATCCATTACCCTCAGGGCGTTGAAACCCGCAAAGGTCAACTCGGAAAGGGATTCCGCCCCCCCGGTGATCACGATGTCCAGCAGGCCCGAGCGGACGAGATCGGCTCCATATCCGATGGCGGTGGTGCTGGAGGAGCAGGCGGTGGTGATGGTGACACGCTCACCCCCCAGGCCGTATTGTTGAGCGATGAGATCGGTGAGGGTGCAGGGTGAGGCGGCCAGGAGCGGGGAGGGCCTGGCGCCGGCTTCACCGGCCAGGGTCTTCCTTCGAAACCGCTCCCAGGAGAGCATGCCGCCGGCCCCTCCGCCCAGAACCACGCCTGCAGCGTTCCGGTCGAATCGTCGCCTGGCCAAGCCTGCATCCTCGATGGCCTCGTGTGCCGCCTTCAGCCCGAGGAGATCGCATCGGGAAACGCGCCTCGCCCTGCGAGGGGAGATCAACGAAAGCGCGGCTTCAACCTGCCGGTCCTCCACCTGGGCCGCGTTTCGGCAAGGGAACCCGCCGGTGGGAAACAGGCTGACCGGCCCTATGCCGCACCTGCCGGCGAAGAGGTTTTCAGTGAACTCGGCCCGTGAGCCGCCGATAGCGGTCACTATGCCTAGACCCGTGATCGCCACGCGCCTGTTCCGGCTGTCTCGTTCCATCTTGTCAATCGGCTCAAGCTTGTCGGCCCCGGAGACGCACATGCCCGCCTCGGGAAAATGCACTTCGGCAACGGAAGTCACAGGGCTTCAACAAAGCCCGCTGGTTTTCCGGAGCAAGTTGCGAAGAAAAACCAGGCAGATCCGGGTCGTGTCACGAAAAGGCCGGAAGTGTGACTGGTGTAAAGGCCCCTGGAAGTAGATCGCCCGGATCGGCACAAAGTCGATGCGGCACCCCTCGGCTCCAGCCCGCAGAAGCACGTCGCTTTCCGCTTCAAAGCCGTCGTAACGAATGGGAATCCTTTCCATGATCTCGCGATCGTAGAGCCGAAACCCGCTCTGGGCGTCGAGAATCCTCCGGCCGGTGAGCCGGGAAAAGCAAAAAGCCCCCACCCGGTTCGGGACATAACGAAGCCGGGGAATCAGCTCCGCCTGGTGAAGCCGGTCCCCTATCACCAGGTTCGATCCTCGGGTCGCATGGCACGCGATAAACCGAGGAAGTTCTTCGGGTTCGTGCTGGAGGTCGGCATCCAGTGTTACCAGGGCGTCATAACCGCCTTTCAGGGCATATGCAAAGGCCGTTTTAAGGGCACGGCCTTTTCCATGGTTCTTCCCCAGCCGGATTACTTCGGCACCCGCGCGCTTCGCCTGAGCGCCCGTCCCGTCGGTGGAACCATCGTCGATCACCAGCACACAGGACACATGGGCCCGTGCCCCCATGACGACCCGGGCAACCGTAGACTCGCTGTTGTACGCGGGAATGGCGGCACAGACATTGGGTCCGGCGCCAGAGCCGTAAGCGGACGCGGGGCGTGGGAAATCAGTTTTCATCTTGGTGACAGAAGTCGATGACCTCAGAGATCCTCCTTTGCAATTCTCCTTCGATCCGATAGATCATCTTCTTATCCTGCTTTGTCAGGAGAACCTGCGTGGTCCGCCCCCTGGCGGCAAGAGACCGATCCTCTTTCAAGAGCACTTCGAACTCGAAAATCAAGGCGGCTATCTCCGGCTTGACCACCGTGGTTCGAATGACTATCACATCGCCGTAAGAGACCGGCTGCTTGAAATCGCACTTGAGATTCACCAGAGGAGCTATGAATCCCAGCTCCACAATTTGCCGGGGCAACAGATCAAAGCGACGCAGAAGGGCCATCCGTCCCGCCTCGAACCAAGCCATGAAATGGCCGTACCAGGCGATCCCCCACTCGTCCACTTCGTTGAAGCGAACGGTTTCCTCTATCTCCAGCCAGCGCATCGTCCCTCGGATATCCCGGCGTCCATCAGGTCATGCCGCCGTCCACGGCCAGAATCTGACCGGAGATGTACCCCGCCCGGCCGGAGGCCAGGAACAAGACCGCATCGGCCACATCCGCCGGTTCTCCAAATTTCCCCGCGGGGATCATGTTCAGCAGCTCTTTCCGGGTCTCGACCTTCAATCCGTCCGTCATGGAGGTGTTAATAACCCCCGGGCAGATTGCGTTCACCGTAATGCCGAGCCGAGCGACCTCCCTCGAGAGAGACCTGGTAAAGGAGCAGATTCCGCCCTTGGATGCAGAGTAGTTTGTCTGGCCCGCCCTCCCGGTGATAGCGCTCGGGGAGGCCATGTTGATTATCCGGCCGTATCGGCGCCCGACCATCTCCTTGAGCACCGCCTTTGAGCAGAGATAGGTGCCCTTGAGGTTGACATCCATTACCCGGTCCCAGTCCTCCTCTTTGAGGAACATGAGCATTTTGTCCCTTATAATCCCCGCATTGTTCACCAGGACGTCCAAATGCCCCCAAAGACCCAGAAAACGGCCCACCATGTTATCCACCTCCCGGCTCGACGCCACGTCCGCCTGCAGGCATATGGCCTTTCCCCCGAGCTCCTCGACCTTTTCGGCGGTCTCCAGAGCACTTGGTTCGTCCGAGCCGTAGTTGACGCCGACCCAAGCCCCTTCCCGCGCAAAGGCCAGAGCAATGGCCCTCCCCAATCCACGGCTGCCTCCGGTGATCAGCACTCGCCTGTCCTGGAACTCCCCGGCCGGCATCACGCCTCCCATTCCCCGGAAAAAATGTAAATATGACAGAGCCATCCGGGATTTTCAACGCCAATCAAGCCCCTCTCAACTTCGGGCGCCTTCAAACACCTCATCGCCCCAGCAGCGCGTTGGCGATTATGGTCTTCTCCACCTCCTTGGCCCCTTCGTATATCTCGACGATCTTGGCGTCGCGGTATATCCTCTGGACCTTGTACTCGTCGATGTACCCATAGCCGCCGTGCATCTGAAGGGCCTCGTCCGCGCATCTCACGCCTGTCTCGCCGCAGAACCACTTGGCCATGGCGATCAGGGCGTGATCGATGTATCCCCGGTCCACGAGACCGGCTGCCTCGTAATAGAGATTCCGGGCCGCCCTGATACGCGTGGCCATCTCAGCCACCTTGAACCTGTTTACCTGGAACGAGGCCAGGGGCACACCGAACTGATGCCGCTTCTTTATGTGGGCGATGCTCTCTTCCATAGCCGCACGGGCGATTCCCACTCCCATGGCGCAGACGTGGACCCTTGTCAGGTTGAAGAAGTTCATGAGTTCTCTGAATCCTTCTCCCTCATCTCCGAGCTGATTGGCCCCAGGGATCCGGACGCTGTTGAAAACCACTTCCGCGGTGTCGTTGGCCCGAATGCCCAGCTTCCCGTGAAGCTTGTTGGCCTCGTAGCCGGGTCGATCGGTCTCCACCACAAAGAAGGTGTGCCGCTGGTGCCTGTCCGGATTCTCCGGGTCTGTGGCGCAGAACACCAGCAGGTAGTCGGCGATGGTGCCGTTGGTGATGAACATCTTCGAGCCGTTGATCACCCACTCGTCGCCGTCACGGACCGCCGTGGTCCTGGCGCCGGTCACGTCACTCCCCGCATCAGGCTCCGTAATTGCGGTTCCCATGATGGCCTTGCCCGCAACAAGGGGAGGCAGGTACGTCTGCTTCTGCTCTTCAGTGCCGAAGAGACCCAGCAGTTCGGCCCCGAATGTGGTTGTCAAAACCGCGTTTGCCATGCCGGCGTCCACGGCCCAGAACTCCTCGGTTATCAGGCTGTGCTCCATAATGCCCAGGCCGGCGCCGCCGTATTCTTCCGGGATGAACACCCCGACAAAACCCAGATCACAGGCCTTTCGCCAGATGTCCAGATCGAAGGTCTCGTTCCTGTCGAACTCCTGTGCCCTGTCCGGAAACTCACCCAGTGCGAACTCGCGTGCCGCATTCTGAATGTCCTTCTGCTCCTTGCTCAGTGAAAAGTCCAAATTCGTTCTCCTTTCAATGGTCGTAACAACCAACGCGAGCCATGGCCCGCAACCCAACAATGGTGCAACCGGCTTGAAGTCCGTGGATTCCTCCGCTCCACCCGTTCACCACTAAGGACACAAATATTCACCACGAAGATCACGAAGAATCTTTTCTTCGTGATCTTCGTGGTAAATGTCCTCTTCAAATAACCCGGCTTCTTTGTTTTATTTCCGGCGAAACCCGTATTAATTCGCGAAGTGTTTTCAGGGTAAGCCCTTCGAGATTCGGTTTTGTTCACGAATCACGAACCACGAACACGATTCACGGGTCTTACGGCAAGACACTAAAGCACCCGCACTCCCTCTGCTCGAAGGTAGTCTTTCAACTCGCCGATTGCGATAATCCCGAAATGGAACATGGAGGCGGCAAGCAGGATCGAAGCGCCTGCCTGCACGGCCTCGTAGAAGTGCTCCAGTTTGCCCGCACCGCCCGAGGCCACTACATCGGCTGAGACCACCGCCTTGAAGGCCCGGATCACCGGCAGGTCATACCCTGTCCGTGCGCCGTCTCCGGCCTTGCTTGTGGGGAGGATTACCTTTACGCCGCAGCCGTCAACCCGCCTTGCCCATTCAACGGCGTCCGCGCCGGTGGCGGTGCGCCCCCCGTCGATGAAAACCTCATAGCCCGAGGGCATGGTCTCGTTCCGGTCCACGTCAATGGCTACGGTAACCCTGTCCGTGCCAAGCTCCCTTACCATGTCCTCGATCACCCTGGGATTTCGAAAGGCTGCGCTGCTTGTGGAGACCCTGTCGGCCCCTGCAGCGAGCACGGCCTCGGCTGATTTCACATCGGAGATCCCCCCTCCAACGGTAAATGGCACGGTGGTGACCGCAGCGACCCGCCTGACCACATCCAGCATGGTGGCCCGGCCTTCCACCGTGGCCGTGATGTCCAACAAGGCCAGCTCATCCGCGCCCTTTTCGCAATAGGCGCGCGCGCATTCCACTGGATCACCGGCATCTTTGATGTCCACGAAGTGGACGCCCTTTACAACGCGTCCGTTCTGCATGTCCAGGCACGGCATGATGTGAATCGGTCGGTCCATTGCGTGTCCCCCTTCAGCCTGTTTTTGTTTCACCCAAACATGACCCGCAAGTCTCTTAGGGCCTGAGGGGTGATAAAACCATTTGATTGTTGATTCTTAAATCTCTTACCACCTTTCTGCACTCAGCATACAGAGAAACCTGTTCAGAATACCGTCCACTTGACTGCTCGGACCTTTCCTGCCTCTCGTTTGTTCCATCATGAATCCTCCGTGGGATCACACGGAAAACCACCGCTCTCATATCAACAGGCCGCAGGCATTGGTATCAGGCTTCACGACGCCATCTGAAGCACCTTGTGAACCAGTTTCTCAATGCCCTCGGCCACCTCTTTGATGCCGGGCCCCAGCATGTAGGCGGGCGTGGTCACCAGTCTGTTTGTCTCGTCCACATGGATCTGGTCCACCGTGCAGATCCTGTGGACCCCTCCCATGGATTCGATGGCCTTGGCCGTATTCGTATCGGTTCCAATGGTCACCTCGGGGCGCCTCTCGGACAGGGCCCTGGTCAGTGTAGCAGGGGCGATGCATATGGCGCCGATGGGTTTTCCCGCTCCGGCCATCTCCTCCAGGATCCGCCTGACCTCCGGATTGACGGATGCATCCGGACCCTTGACGGCGAAATCGCTCAGGTTTTTGGCCGCTCCGAACCCGCCGGGGATGATAAGGCCGTCCAGGTCCCCGGACTTGACGTCCTTGAGGTCTTGAATCTCGCCTCGAGCGATGCGGGCGGATTCCACCAGGACGTTCCTCTTCTCTCCGGTAACCTCCTGGGTCAGGTGGTTGATCACATGCATCTGGTCCGTGTCCGGGGCCATGCAGACTATCTCAGCACCTGCCCGATCCAGGGCCAGAAGCGTCAGTACCGCCTCATGGATCTCGGCTCCGTCGAATACGCCGCAACCGGAAAGCAGCACTCCTATCCTGGGCATGGGATTCCTCCTTTCCTCGTTTGGTGCCGGCAAGGTATTTATCCACTCGTCGGCGAATGAGACATGCCGGAGCTCTAAAGGGTCAAGCCCCAAAAGCGCCGCAACGATACGCTTAATCTAATCGACTACCAGAAGGAGGGTCAAGATGTGAGAGAGCTATGGTCGCCACCTCCAGGTCTTTTGTACAATTTTCCCTGGACGTAAGCGACCGGTTTATGCCATAAAAGTTCAAATAATTCCTTACGATAAGCCCTTCACCAATGGATCCAATTGTCTTCATCGTGATAATTTCCGTCCTGGGCCCGGTAATCGGGTCGGCCATCGGCGTGATCCGGCAGCCCACATTCAGCTACATCTGCAACATGCTCTGCTTTGCCGCCGGGGTCATGCTGGGCATCTCCTTTCTGGAACTCATCCCGGAAAGCATCCACCTGTCCTCCATACCTTTGTGCGTCCTGGGCCTCGTGCTCGGGGCCCTGGCCATGTACGGCCTGGACCGTATCATCCCCCACATTCATCCGCGTCTCTGCACTCAGGAACAAGGGTGCAACCTGGAGCGCACCTCAGTCTACCTCATCCTCGGCATCTTCCTTCACAACTTCCCTGAAGGCATGGCCATAGCGGTGGGGGAGGTCACTGACATCAAGGTCTCGCTGGTCATCGCCCTCGCCATCTCCATTCACGGCATCCCCGAAGGGATCTGCACCTCGGCGCCATACTTCCTCACCTCCGGGTCCCGCTTAAAGGCGTTCCTTGTGTCCTCGTCCACGGCCCTTCCCATTCTGGCCGGCTATGTCTCGGCCCGGTATCTCTTCACCGCCATACCGAATGAGGTCATAGGCGTGATCGTGGGGGCTACGGCCGGGCTCATGATCTATATCACCACGGACGAGATCATCCCCAGCTCCTGCGCCGGGTCCGACCACAAGACCATCTTCTCCCTTCTTGCGGGGATCGTCTTCGTGATCCTGCTGGGCATGATCTAGACCCGGTCCGCCGGGCTGTCTGTGAAAAAGGAGACACCGCATGGACCCAAGGGACAATGAACCTCCTGCCGAGCGGCCGGCAGCCGGCAGCGGGACCGGTCCGGAAGGGGACAACCGATATATTCACCGCGTGGCCATCCTGGCCTTTCTTCTGAACCTGGGCCTGGCCGGCATGAAGGGCGCACTGGCCCTGACCTCTGGGAGCCTCGCTGTGGCGGCCAGCGCCATTGACTCTGCCACTGACTGCATTGCCTCCATGGCCCTGTTCGCCGGCCTGAAACTCTCCGTTCGAAAGACCCCCTCATTTCCTCTGGGCCTTTACAAGATCGAGAATGTCCTTTCCGTGGTGGTGGCCCTGTTCATCTTTCTGGCCGGATATGAGATCGCGCGAAAGGCCTTCAAGCCCGACTCCGCCCCTCCGGATATCTCCCTGGGAGTAGTCCTCCTCCTGGCCCTGGGCACCCTGGCCACTCACCTCTTCGGCCGCTACGCCGTTAAAGCCGGCCGCCGGACCGGATCCCCCACACTGAAGGCCGAGGGCCGGCACCGGCAGGTGGACGTGCTCTCCTCGAGCCTGGTACTCGCCTCGGCCGTGCTCGGTTACGCAGGCGTGCGAGGGGCGATTCACGGCATCGGCCTGGACCAGGCCGCAGCCGTCCTTGTGCTCGTATTCATCGCACATTCCGGATGGGGCCTTCTCTCAGACGGTATGCGGGTCCTCCTGGACGCATCCATTGATTCCCGCACACTCATGGACGTCCAGAAGATCATTGAAGAGGAGCCCATGGTGGCCGAGGTCACGCACCTGGTGGGCCGGAACGCGGGCCGGTTCCGTTTTCTTCAAGCCACCGTGGTCCTTCGCACCGACGACCTTCAAAAGGCCCACCAGATCAGCGATCAGATCGAAAAGCGCGTCAAAAAACGCGTGCCAAGGGTGGAACATATCACCGTTCACTATGAACCCACAAAGCGAACCCTCGTCCGGGTGGCTGTGCCCCTGGCCGACCGTTCCGGGGTCCTGAGCGACCATTTAGGGGAGTCACCCCTTTTTGCCCTGCTCTTGCTCAGGCTTGCGGACGGACGCGTGTTGGAACGGGAGACTGTGGAGAACCCCTGCAGCCGCCTCGAGAAGGGAAGGGGAATCTGCGTGGCAGAGTGGCTCGTGGAGAAAAACGTGGACGAGGTCTGGCTCAAGGGCGAGATGAGGCACCGGGGTCCGGGTTACGTCTTTTCAGATGCAGGCGTTGCGGTTCGGGAATCAGCCGGAGACAACCTCGATCAGGCCCTTCAAAAGACCGCTTGACAAAGAAATCGTATCAGGCTATATCTTGATTTGTCAAGATAGGTAGGGAGGTGAAAAGAATGCCTGCGGTAAAGATAAGCTCCAAGGTCGATGAAAAAGTTTGGAACGACCTGAAAGAGCTTGCAAACGAAACACACCAGAATGTTTCCGGTCTTCTCACGGAAGCGGTGCGTGAATATGTGCAGCGACGGCGTGTGCGTCCTTCGGTTCTCAGGCACTTGGAGAGGTCCATGGACGAGAATGAACAACTAGGGAAACTCCTTGCCGGCTAAAGCGGTCTATTACCTTACACGGGACGAGGTTCTCGCCATCCACCAGGGGTTGATCGACCGGTTCGGTGGCTTGGAAGGGGTACGAGACCTCGGGCTTCTCGAAAGCGCCCTGTATCGCCCCCGAACCGGCTACTACCAGGACCTTGCTGAAATGGCGGCGGCCCTTTTTGAGTCGCTCCTGATGAACCATGCCTTTATTGATGGGAACAAGCGCGTAGCCTTTTTTGCAACGGACATCTTCCTCCGTCTGAACGGCTGGAAGCTGAGGGTGGAACCCAACGCGGCCCATGAATTCCTGATCGGCCTGCTCGATCGAAAGAAGTGTGATTTCGAGGAACTTCTGCCTTGGATCCGGAAGTCGATCGTGCGCTCGCGTTCCCGCCCCCCTTATGAGCCTTGAGCAAGGCGGCTTCCGTAAGGTCCGGCGCATTTACTGCCCCTGCTTTCCCTAATCTTGCTATATTGGCGATATTGACGAATAACAGACAAGGCCGCCCACTGTAGTAAACTTCTCCGCCCGGCATAGGATATCACCTGCATGTCTACTTGATACAATTCAGAAACCGGTTGCCAACAGCTGCAAGAAACTGATTCCCTGAACTGCTGAGTTTCCAATCTGGAAAGGAAATTTTTTCAGGTCCTTTTCGCTGGGTTGACGGAAACTCTTAGGAAAGGGTGTTGACAAGGATGGGGCCGGGAAGTATATTCCTTAATTAGAATACATGGGATGCCGTCCAAAAACGAGAAGCGCTGTCAAGTCACAAAGGCTCTGCCTGCTTCGAGAAAGCGGAACAAAATTGCCAACGTGACTAAGTGGAAACTTAAGCACCGGCCGCACGTTCACCCAACAGTGTTAATTCGGAAGCCCGCTTTCTTCTGAGGGCAGGTCATATCCAAACGGCTGGTAGGCGATTGCGGCCGACAGGGGGCTAAATAGCAATTCAGCTATGTATTCAGCTCCACACTATCATGTTCCCCGCGCCTGCCCGAAGGATCAGGAGGAGAAAGAATCCTTCTGAGCGGTTATAAAAAGGAGATATTCAGGCCTGAGATAGGGATTTTACATGAAAATGCACCTCGACTGGCTCTTTATGAGAAGACACTGGAAACATGAAGGGTTTCTTGCCCTATCGGCCCGCCTCATTCTGGGGGTGGTCTTCATTTATGCGGGCATGGACAAGATCATTCATCCTGCGGCCTTTGCAGAGGTGGTGTATAACTACCAGATCCTCCCCGACTATTTGATCAATCTGACAGCGCTTGTGCTTCCATGGCTGGAGCTGGTTGTAGGCCTTTTCCTGATTTTGGGGCTCTTTCGTGAAGGGAGTGTATTAATTGTCACAGGACTCATGGGGGTCTTCTTGGGTGCCATGGTATTCAACCTGGTGCGCGGCCTGGATATCCATTGCGGTTGCTTCAGTTCCGCCGTGGGCAACACAAACGGGGCCCCCATGGCCTGGTATGTTATCCGTGACGGCCTGTTCCTGGTCCCGGCTCTGTACTTGTTCTACCGGACGTTCCCGAGCAAAGGCCTGCTGGAACAAGAATGAAAGGATCCTTTTATGAAAGAGCGAACCAAGCTCCTGATAATCATACTTATCTTTGTAGCGGCCTATTTTATCCCATGGGGCCATGAGACGATCCGCCAATCAGGCCTCGAGGCCTTTTTGATGCTCCAGGAATACGCACGGGAGCACGTCCTGACCTGCCTGATCCCTGCATTCTTTATCGCAGGGGCCATTGCCGTCTTTGTCTCCCAGGCCGCCGTGCTCAAGTATTTCGGGGCCCAGGCACGCAAGATATTATCCTATTCTGTCGCCTCGGTCTCAGGCACCGTCCTGGCGGTCTGCTCCTGCACGGTGCTCCCGTTGTTTGCCGGGATTTACACCCGGGGCGCCGGCATTGGGCCTGCCACGGCATTTCTGTATTCCGGCCCGGCCATCAATGTGCTGGCCGTGGTGCTGACCGCCAGGATCCTCGGCTGGCAGCTCGGGCTGGCCCGGGCCGTCGGGGCCGTCATCTTCGCCATCGTGACCGGGCTCCTCATGTCCTACTTCTTCAGGAAGGACGATGCCGCCCGGACAGCAGGGGAAATCTATCTGCCGGATGAAGAGGAAAAGGGCCGCTCGCTGGCTCAAGAGGGCATGTTCATGCTGACCCTCGTCCTTATCCTCATATTCGCCGCCTTTGCAAGACCCGGTGAGGGCTCCATAGGCCTTTGGCAGGCCGTATTTGCCGCCAAGTGGTATATCACCGCAGGCCTGCTGATAATCCTGGGGCTCATGCTCAAGCGGTGGTTCGTGAGAGAAGAAAGGGTTGCCTGGGTTGAATCCACATGGGGATTCATTAAACAGATCACCCCGCTTCTGGGCGCGGGCGTTCTGGTGGCAGGGTTCATGCTGGGCCGTCCGGGACATCCGGCATTGATCCCGGAGCACTACATTCAGAGCCTTGTGGGTGGGAACTCCATCTGGGCGAATCTGTTCGCATCAGTTGCCGGGGCCCTGATGTATTTTGCCACACTGACGGAGGTCCCCATCCTTCAGGGCCTTCTGGGGGCGGGAATGGGCAATGGACCCGCCTTGAGCCTCCTTCTTGCAGGCCCGGCCCTGTCTCTTCCCAACATGTTGGTGATCGGCGGTGTTATGGGCGTGAAAAAGACTGCGGTGTTCTGCTTAATCGTAGTTGTGTTGAGCACAATCGCCGGAATGATCTATGGGTGGGTTATAGACTGAAAAGAGCAAGGCCTTCCTGTCGTGGAGGGCGCAGGGTGCTCTTGTTGCAGCTAGTCAAGATG
>CAYVDE010000010.1:0-55477 GCA_964450535.1 uncultured Desulfobacterales bacterium | reverse complement strand
AAAACGGGGTGCGGTTAAATCAGTAAGTTCTGGATCCCGGCCTTCGCCGGAATGATCGCCCGAGGGACTTTTTATGAGGCCATCAGGGCTGTTTTGTGTTAAAAGGGAGGTCTATGGTGGGGCTTTGGAAGAGAGGAGCAACGGAATGCCGGTTAATGACACGCTTACGGCAGTGGAAGGGGTAGCTGTAGGGCATTTCAGCGACATAGTAAACCTTACAGGCTGCACAGTGATCCGGTTTCCGCCTGAGGGAGTCGCCGCAGGCGTAGACGTGAGGGGGTCTGCGCCCGGCACCCGTGAGACCGATCTTTTGAATCCGGTCAACATGGTTGACCGGATTCACGCCCTGGTCCTGTCGGGTGGAAGCGCATACGGCCTGGATGCAGCGGGAGGCGTGGCCCAATGCCTGGAGGAGGAAGGGGTCGGGCTGGACACCGGCGGGGGTATTTTGGTGCCGATTGTTCCCGCGGCGGTCCTATACGACCTCAGCGCGGGTAACTCATCGGTGCGGCCGGATGCAGGGGGCGGTTACCAGGCCTCCAAGGATGCCGGGCCCGGTCCTGTGACCCAGGGAAACGTGGGGGCCGGGACAGGGGCTACTGTGGGCAAGGTCATGGGCATGGAGCGCGCCATGAAGGGCGGGCTGGGCTCCAGCCTTGTGGAACTTGCCGGAGGAGGAATTGTTGCGGCCCTGACGGCGGTCAATGCGGTGGGGGATGTGGTGGACCCGCGGAGCGGAACCATCCTGGCCGGGACACGTGGCGACCAGAAGGGGCGGTTTATGGACTCCACGGCCATGCTGATGAGTCGATCCGAACTGACGCTCTTTGCAGGCGTAAACACCTCCCTGGCCGTGATAGCGGTCAATGCCCCTTTCAGCAAGACCCAACTCACCAAGATCGCACAGATGGCCCACGACGGCATGGCCCGGGCCATACGCCCCGCCCACACCATGTTTGATGGGGACACTGTTTTCGCCGTTTCCTTGCCCGGCAAAGGAGATGCGCCTTTACTCGATGTGACCGTTGCGGGAACGGCCGCGGCCGAGGCCCTTGCCGAGGCTGTGGTGCGGGCGGTGAGTTCGGCCGAGAGCCTTGGCGGGTTTCCCTGCCGTGCCGAGTGGATGGAAGGGTAAATTCGGCCTGGCGTTATGACGGGCACACATAAAGGGGGGATTGAGATGAACAATGCGATGGGTGTTGCAGCGGCCTGCCTGATCGGACTTGGCCTGGCCTTTGGGGGCTGGTTCATGGGAGACGGGTTTTATAAGGGCCGTGCTGCAGATCGATATGTAACCGTCAAGGGGTTGTCAGAGCGGGACGTCACTGCGGATGTCGCCTTGTGGCCCCTGAGATTCGTATCCACGGACGACGATCTGGCCGCGGCACAGGAGAGGATCAGGCAGAGTCACGAGGCGATCCGGTCGTTTCTGAAGCGTCATGGCATCGATCGGGACGAGGCCGAGTTGCAGAAACTGGAGGTGACGGACAGGCTGGCTGATCCCTATCGCAGCGGTCCTATACAGACCCGTTATATCATCGCGCAGACCGTCATGGTCCGCTCGAACGATCCCGAATCCATCGCCCGGGCCAGCCGGGCGGTTGGCGAACTGGTTGATGCCGGGGTCGTCCTTTCAGCGGATCACGGGCCGTACGGCGGACCCACATTTCTGTTTACGAGGCTGAGCGATGTCAAGCCGGAGATGATCGCCGAGGCCACGGCCGAGGCCCGGCGCGCGGCGGAGCAATTCGCCAAGGACTCGGGAAGCAGGACCGGCAGCATTCGGAAGGCCAACCAGGGCGTGTTCCAGATTCTACCCAGGGACAGTGCGCCGGGTGTCATGGAGGGAAGCCAGATTCACAAGACGGTCCGGGTGGTGTCAACGGTGGAGTACTACCTGGTGGACTGACAGCGGCCTTTCCAAGGGCTTGGATGTGCCGGGTCCCGTGATGAGGGCCTTGTTTTCCATTGCCCTTGGAACGAAGACTGCGATAAGTTGGTTAAATGAGTTGTGCAGAGGGGGACTGATAGGCCATGCCTGAGACAAGGGTTCACAAGGAGGTGTTCGAGCGGTTTGCAGGGTTTTGCCGGGGGGTCGTGGTAGCCACGGGCCTGGACAACCAGGGCCCGTCCCCGGAATTGGAGTACATGCTCAAGGAGGCTCTGGACCGGGCCGCGGAGTACCCCGTTGACCTCAAGGCCGACCCGAGGACCATGGCATGGAACGATGCTTACCGTGCGCTCGGGTGCAATCCCAACAAGTTCCCGCCGGCCCATTTGTCACTTCTAAAGCGTGTTCAGAAGCCCGGGGTGGGCATTCCCTTCATCAACAAGGCGGTGGCCGTGATGAATGACAACTCCATCCGGGGGGTGCTGCCTGTGGGAGGGGACGACGTTAACAGGGCGGGCGGGAGCTTAGAGCTTCGCCCGGCCCGGGGCAGCGAGCATTTTACCCCGCTCAGCGACCCGGGTAAGACCGAGCAGCCCGAACCGGGCGAGATCATTTACCTGGTTTCCGAGACGGATGAGGTCATGTGCCGCCGATGGAACTGGAGAAACGGATTCAATACCCGGATCACAGAGGAGACCACTGCCCTTGTCATGAACATCGACGGCCTGGGCGAGGACGTGGAGGCCCATACAATCGCGGTGCGGGACCGTGTTGCGGCGATGCTGGAGCGGTTTTGCCGGGCCGAGACGGACAAGGCCCTGCTTACCCCGTCCGCCCCCGCCTTTGAATTCGAACTATAGCGATTTGATTTGAGGAGGAACTTATAAATGGCGTCTAAGCAGTGGCCGGAACCGCCGGCATTGAAAATTGACACCTCGGTTACTTACCTTGCGTCTATGGAGACGACCCGGGGAACCATCGAGCTGGAGCTCTTTCCAGGGCACGCACCCAAGACTGTGAACAACTTCGTGTTCCTGGCCGGAGAAGGTTTCTACGACGATGTTGTTTTTCACCGGGTCATTCCCGACTTTGTGATACAGGGAGGCGATCCTACGGGCACGGGCACGGGCGGGCCGGGATATCAATTCGAGGACGAGACCCGCGGGAACCCGCTGAAGCACGAGACGGGCGCCATATCCATGGCCAATGCGGGACCCGGCACCAACGGGAGCCAGTTTTTCATCACCCACTCCCCACAGCCCCACCTGGACGGAAGGCATACCGTGTTCGGAAAGGTGGTGGAAGGGCAGGAGGTGGTGGACGCAATCCAACAGGGCGATCGGATGAAGAAAGTCACCGTCCGCCAGGCCTGACCCCTCAAGCCTCTTTGCAGCCTAACGGCACCTGTCCGGAAGGACTCTAGGTGTGATGCGCCGCGTTATTACATCGTTGATTTCACAGATCGCGTCCGTCAGACAGGTGTAGTTCATGGCCAGGCCGATAAATTCCGCCAGCAGGACCAGGGAATTCAGGTCGTCCTCGGCCGGTTCCCAGACCTTCTCGTGGTAGAGTCGCAGGGTTCCGAGCACAGTGCCGGAAAATGTGATGGGGATGGACACTATTGCTGCTATCCCTTCCTTCCGGACCTCTTCAGGGTACTGAATGCGCTCGCTTGCAGAGGTGTCCGAGATGATCACCGGGGTGCCGGTCATACACTCGGCGATGCTTTTCTCTGCGAGGATGGGCCCCTTTCCCACGTACTCCATGCTCAGCCCGAAGCTGGCGATCCTTTCCAATTCCCGCGTCTCCGGTTCCAGCGCGTAAATGGCGCACGCCTTTATCTCCATGGAAGTCACCAGCAGCTGGGCCAAATGGTTTGTCATGATGTCCAACTGCTCGGACTGTGAGATCGCCTTGGTCACGGATTTGAACACCTCTATGTTGATTTTTACACTTCCAGTCATCAGCGGTACCTCCTGTATGAGAGGGGCTGCGCGAAAAACGCCGGGGCCGGGCCCCTTCAGCCTATTTGGCGATGCAGACCGTGATTCCTTCAACGGCTCCCAGAATCCGTTCTCGAACGCTCCGGGAGAGAATGCGGGTGACTCTTCCAGTTTCCCGCCCGCTGAGGACGATCACTGTGTAACCACCGTTATTGGCCACATCTAGGATCTCATCGGGAATGGATTTTTCTCTCTGCTTGAACACGTAGTCCACCTGGTCGTTGTCAAAACCACTTTTCAACAGTAGCTCTCTCGATGACTCCAGCCCCGACTCCCTTTCATCAAGCTCATCCTGAAGCGCGGTCAGGCCCCTCCGCAGCTTGCCCAACTCCGGGTTCGAATCCATGTCGATCTCCGGGAGGGGTGGATAGGTGTTGAAGAGAGTGACACTTACATCTCCCCGGCCTGCAAAGGACTCTATGACGAAGTTGAGGGCCTTTCTGTCATGGGGAGTGTGGTTATACGGCACGAGAATTTTCTGTGCAGCCATGACGCCTCCTTTCGAACAAAAGTCGTTCCCACCAATGCCGCCAAAAGACTTTCTGTTCTCGAGGGGCGGCATCTCTTATAAGATGTAGGGGGATACCGGGCGGTTGTTACCACAGCAGCTATGTTCGAGATCAGCGCTGTAACTCGAGCGGTAAGGGTAGGGGTCCGGTCCAAGGGGGAAGACGAGCGGTATCAATTAAATGAGGGGCTGTGAAATTTTCGGTAACCGGATTGAACTCCATCGGGATACTCATCAATTATACCACGGATAAAAAAATTCTTTCAAGTGGCTTTCCTTATCCGGAAGGCGGATTCATTCTTCTCTTGACACGGCTTATTTCAATATATTAAAAAAATTTTTTCAGGAGGGCACTAATGGAACAAAAACCTATCAAGGAACCCCCAGCATTGGGGGAAATCCTCCGACGGGCTCGGAAATCGAAACGCGTCTCCCTGGAGCAACTGGCGGCCGGGACGGATCTCAGCGTGAGCTTCCTTAGTCAGCTCGAGTGCGGCAAAGCCAACGTGTCCGTAGAAAACCTGAAGAAGATCACCAGGTTTCTCGATATTCCCATCGCACCGCTCTTTGGCGAGGACGATAGCCTGTCTCTTGGCACGATCACCAGAAAAGGCGAGGGACTGCCCTTCACTCTGGAGGGTTCTTCGGCGTACTGCGAGGCCCTAATCAAAAAAAGCAGCGCCGATTTACAGGCCACCTTTTATGTCAACCCACCGGGAGAGGGCCGCATGGTGCCTTTCGGCCACGTGGGGGAAGAACTGCTTTACGTGATTCGTGGTGAAGTGCTCTTCAGCCTGAACGATGAGGAGTATCACCTAAATGAGGGCGACCTCATCCACTACCGCAGCGAGGCCCTTCACAGCTGGGTCAACCCGGGTAAGTGGGAGAGCGTGGTGCTCGTGGTGAACACCCCCCCGAGCTGGTAGAGAGGGGAACAGAGGTGATGCAGGGAACGGCGTTTTCACTGGTGACCTACAAATTGGAGAGTCTAATCCATGTCGGCCTGGCGAAGGACGGCCGGGTCTGGGAGATCAACAGGGCGCTGGCCTCCCGCGCTTTATCCTCAGGCGAGGAGGCTCCGGTGCACACCATGTTGGACGTACTTATTCGCTGGGACACTTTAGCGCCTCTCCTTCGGGAGGCTGCCGGTCTTCTTGATAAGGCTTCGGCAGGGGAGTCCGTGGACCTTGATCATATCGAGCTTCTGGCTCCGGTTCCCAATCCCGGAAAGATGATGAACGTGGGGCTCAACTTCTACGACCACGCTCAAGAGATGGGCATGGAGATCCCTGATGACTTTCAACCAAACTTTTTCTGGAAGGGAGACCGGAACTGTATCATCGGGTCCGGACGAAACATCCGGCTCTCTTCTGACTATGTGGACTGGGAGGCCGAGCTGGCCGTGGTGATCGGAAGGCCGGCCAAGGACGTGGAACCTGAGGAGGCCATGGGCTGTGTGGCAGGGTTCACCTGCCACAATGATGTAACGGACCGGCGGTTGATGATGCAGGAGGGAGGGCGGCTGGATTTCCTGGCGGGCAAATCCCGGGACACATTCGGCCCTTTGGGCCCGGCCCTGGTGCCGGCGGACCAGGTCTCCGATATAAAGAGCCTTCGTATTCGATGCCTGGTCAATGGGCAGGTGATGCAGGACACCGGGGTTGACCGCATGATCTGGGGGCCGGCCCGATGCATCTCGTTCCTGTCAAAGGTGCTCACGCTTCAGCCGGGCGACGTTATCGGCCTTGGGACCGGCGCAGGTGTGGGCTGGACCCACGGGATGTCCCTGGGGCCCGGAGAACTTCCCAAGGCTGTTGAACGCATGTGCCAAGGCGGGGGCTTATTTCTGAAGCCGGGGGACACCGTGACTGTTGAGATTCCAGGCGTGGGCCGCCTGGAAAATGGAGTGGAGAAATGATGGCTGAGAAGAGCAAGGCCCTGGACCGCGTGATTCCAATGGTGCAGGAATCGGAGAGTTCGCCGATCCGGCGAATGATGAAGACCATGGAAGACCGATCGGACCTTTTGAACCTGAGCGCCGGAGAGGCCGCATTCGACGCACCCGAAGAGCTGATTGAAGCGGCGGTGTCGGCCATGCGTCAAGGGCGCAACCGATACACGTCCACGAACGGGACCCCGGGAATTCGAAACGCCGTGGCCTCATTTCTGAATGCAGAGATGGGCGTGAGTGTGGACCCTGAGGAGAACCTGCTAATGACCGTAGGAGGTATGGAGGCCATTTTCCTGGCATTTCGCCTCCTCGTGGGACCCGGCGACGAGGTCCTGCTTCCGGACCCGGGCTGGGGTATCCTTCGGCCTATTACAGATCGCCTGGGCGGAGTCCTGCGGTTCTATCCGCTTATGAAGGGCGACACCTGGACCATTGATCCCCAGGCTATTCTGGACAAAATCAACGACACCACCAAGCTGCTGGTTATTAATACGCCTTCCAACCCCACCGGCGCCGTTCTTTCACGCGAGGGGTACGCCGCCGTGCTGAAAAAGGCAAGGGAGTACGGCGTGTTCGTGCTCTCCGACGAGGTGTATCACAACTACGTCTATGAGGGCGAGCACGTGAGTGCGCTCCAGTTTGACCATCTGGATCACGTGATCATGATCAACAGTTTCTCCAAGACCTTTGCCGTGACCGGCTGGAGGCTGGGTTACGCCGTGGCCCACCCGTGGGTGATCCGGCAGATGAGCGTGTTCAAGGAGACCATCTCCCTGTGTTCATTTTCCATCGGTCAGTGGGCCCTGTCCGACTATCTCGCCGGAAGCCGTCCTTACCTGGATCGTGTCCGCGAGCTCTGCCGGGGCAACATGGAAGCCATGGTTACGCGGTTGAATGCTATCCCCGGAGTACGCTGTTCCCAACCCTCCGGGGGCTTCTACGCATTTGTCGATTGTTCCAGGGTAGAGCCCTCTGATGAAACACTGTTCAGACGGCTCCTGGAAGGCGGCGTGGCAGTGGTGCCGGGGGGGTTCTTCGGATTTCAGGGTGAGGGCCACGCAAGAATAATGTTTGCAACCGACCGGGACCTGATCGACCGGGCCCTTAACCGCCTGGAGGCGGCCTTGGCCTCATAGACGCGGGCTCAGGCGGCGGGTGAGAGTGTAGAGTTTATGACGGCTGACCGATCTAAACGCGTGCTCATGCTGGGCAACGAGGCCATTGCGCGGGGGGCCCTGGAAGGAGGCATCTCCTATGCCACGGGATATCCCGGCAACCCTTCCTCGGAGATAGTGGAGACCCTGTTCAAGTGGCGGGAGGCCCACGGCCCGGCCGTGGAGTGGTCGGTGAACGAGATCGTTGCCATGGAGGCCGCGGCCGCCTTTGCCTTCGCAGGGAGGAGGGCCGTGGTGACCATGAAGCAGAACGGTATCAGCGTTGCTTCGGACTTCCTCACCACGGTCTGCCTGCACGAACTGGAGGGGGGGCTCCTTGTTGTGGTCTGTGACGATCCCGGACCCCTTACGAGCACCAATGAAATGGACTCGCGGCATTTCGCCAGAATCGCCCAGGTTCCCCTGCTGGAGCCGGGCAGCCTTCAGGAGGCCAAGGACATGGCCGCGTACGGGCTCGATCTCTCCCAGCGGTTCGGGGTGCCGTGCACGCTCCGGTCCGTCACCCGTCTCAGCCACGGCCGCGGTCCTGTCTTTCTGGGGCCGGTGCGTGACCGGGGACCAAAGCCCCTATTCGACAAGACCCGGCCCAAGGTGGGACTCCCGGCTTTTGTGACCCTGAACCACGCCAGGCTGCTCCGGCTCAGGGAAGAAGTGCGGGCCGAGTTCGAGGACTCGCCGTGGAACCGGTACACCGGCCCTGAAGACGCCTCCACCGTTATCGTGGCCTCGGGCCTGAGCGCCGCTTACGGCCGGGAGGCGATTGAGGAGCTTGGCCTGGGCGGCAGGGTGGGGCTCCTGAAGCTTGGCACCACATGGCCTGTCCCCACGGAGGCAATCCTTGCGCGGCTTGCACCGGCCGATACGGTCCTCTTTCTCGAGGAGGTGGACCCTTTTGTGGAGGACGCGGTCAAGGTTGTGTGCGCCGAGAATCAGGACCGCCTGGGACGGGTACGTTTCCTGGGCAAGAACGATGGTTTTGTGGCAGGATCCAACGGTCCCGGCGTGGGCGAGATGAACACGGACACGGCCCTTTCGGCCCTGGCCCGGCTTTTCAATCTGGAGGCGAGTCGGCCTGACGCGCTTTCCCATGAGCTTGTGGAGCGGGCTCAGGGTGTGCTCGTTCCCCGGGAGCTCTCCTTCTGCCAGGGTTGCCCCCATCGTGCCTCGTTCTATGCCATCAAGACCGCTCTGGAGCTTGACGGCCGGAACGGTTTTGTTGTGGGGGATATAGGGTGCTACGGCATGGGGGCCGGCAACACCGGTTTCCAGCAGATCAAGGCACTCCACTGCATGGCCTCGGGCATGGGTAACGCCTGCGGGTTCAGCCGGCTCAGGGAGTTCGGATTCGAACAGCCCGTTTTGGCCGTGGTCGGGGATTCCACCTTCTTTCATGCGGGTCTCCCCGCCCTGGCCGAAGCCATACATCACCGGGCCGATGCGGTCTTTGTCATCCTTGACAACTCTGTGACCGCGATGACCGGTTTCCAGTTCAACCCGGCCACCCCGGAGGCGATCTCCAACGGGAAAAGGGAACTTCGAATCGACAATGCGGCGGCCGGCCTTGGCGCCGAGACCCTGGTAATCGACCCGGTGGCAGACGTTCAGGGGGCTGTAAGGGCCTTGCTTGCGGTCATGGCGGCGGGAGGCGTACATGTGCTGGTGTTCAGGCACGAGTGCGCGACCTTTTTCCAGAAGCTGACCGACCGAAGAGACCGGCCCAGGGTCCGGGTCGACACTGAAAAGTGCCTGGGAGACCAATGCGGGTGCAACCGCTTCTGCAGCCGCATTCTCAACTGTCCCGCCGTCCTGTTCGACCCGGATACGGGTGTGGCCGGCATAGACCCGCAGGTCTGCACCGGGTGCGGCCTCTGCGTCCAGTTGTGTCCCAGGCAGGCGATAATTATGGAACATCCGGAGGGTTGATACCCATGAACGGATCGACCAACGTTTTGATTACGGGCGTGGGGGGACAGGGCAATGTCCTGGCCGCCCGGCTGCTGGCCACTGTGGCCCTTCATCAGGGCCTGGAGGTCACTGTCGGGGACGTGTACGGGCTGACACAGCGAGGCGGTGCCGTCACCAGCCACGTCAGGTGGTCGGAAGACCGTTTATTGCCGCCGCTCGTGCCGCAGGGGGCCATGGACATACTGCTGGCGTTCGAGCCCCTTGAGGCCCTGCGGGTCCAGGCTCAGTACGGTCACACGGGCACCGCCGCCCTGGTGAACGAGTCACCGATCCTTCCCATCGGGGTGCAGGCCGGGCGTTTTTCCTATCCTGAGGAAATCGCCCTGTGGTCCCTGCTGGAGGAGGCGACAGGGACCTGTCAAAGGATTGCGGGTTCAGAGGCGGCAAGGGCCCTGGGGAACATACAGGTACTGAATACCGTCATGCTCGGGGCCCTTTGCGGTTCAGGCCTTACCGGCTTCGAGGCCGGGGCCTTCGAGGAGACCCTGCGAAATGAGCTGCCGTCCCGGTTTATTGATCTGAACCTGGAGTCCTTCAGGGCGGGGTTGGCCCTTGTGGCCCCCAAAGGAAACCACGCAGGCCGTTCAGGGAAGGACGGCCCGTCGGAGACGGGAAGGAAGCCATGAATCACGCCGGGGGGCCGCGGGAACTGGTCAAAAACGTGCAGCAGGCCGGGATGTGCATCGGCTGTGGGGCCTGCGTGGGCTTATGCCCGTATTTCAGGTATTACAACGGAAGGACCCTGCAGGTGTTTCCCTGCGATCTGGAGACCGGTCGGTGCTTCGCCCATTGCCCGAAGGTGGAGGTGGACCTGGATGAAATCTCTCAAAGGCTCAGGGGGGCTGCTTACCAGGGGCTCGATTTGGGTGTTTACCGGTCCATTCACTCGGCCCGGGCGGGCAAAGCCTTACCCCGGGGCGCATTTCAGGGAGGAGGCACGACCAGCGCTCTCATGGCCTTTGCTTTGAGCTCCGGCATGCTCGACGCGGCCGTTCTTACGGACCGGGAGGGCCTTTGGCCCCTTCCAAGAATCGTCACTGACGAGCAGGAGGTCCCGGAGTGCTCCTCGAGCAAGTTCACCGCGGCTCCCACCCTCGAGGCCTTCAACCGGGCCGCCCTGAAGGGATACGGTCGCCTTGGCGTGGTGGGAACACCTTGCCAGATCACCGCCGTGGCCCAGATGAAAGGGAATCCAACATCCCGTGAAGATTTCCAGGATCCGGTGGCCTTGACCGTGGGGCTCTTCTGCAACTGGGCGCTGGACCCGCGCGGGCTCATGGAGTTTCTTTCAAAGCGCGTGGACCCAGCCCGGGTTATGGGCATGGATATTCCTCCGCCCCCGGCGGATGTGATGGTCGTCAGGCTAGGGAACGAAACCCTGGATATCCCTCTCGATGAGATCCGTCCCCTTATACCCGAGACCTGTTCGTTCTGCCCGGACCTCACCTCGGAGTGGGCCGACCTTTCCATAGGCATGTTTGAGGGAAGGCCAGGGTGGAACACGCTCATCGTTCGAACGGACCCGGCCGGGGACCTGGTCCGTGAAGCTGAAAAGGCCGGGTACCTGGAACTGGATCCCATGCCCGAAGAGAGCCTGGAGCACCTTGCGGGAGCCGGCCGCATGAAAAAGGAGCGGGCGTTCCGAAAGGCCCTTCAGGAGAGTGCAATCAACAGTAAGGACGGGTGCTCGATCCTCAGGGTGCCGGAAACGGTGTTGGAGAGGATCACCTGATCCTGTTAAAAACAGGAACAGCGTCAGCAAGGGAGGTACACCATGGCCGGAACGGTTCAGGGCGGTTATGCGTCCTATGGGCAGACGGCTGGAATTCTCATGACGGAATCCGCCATCCCGCGTGTCCCTGGGGACCCGGGACACGCAGAGACCTTTCCCTTTCCGGTACGGTACGGCGTTGTAAAAGGGTTTCCCTTCGACGACCTGGTGGCTTGTCGAAAGGACAACCTGCACTTGGTGATTCAGGCCGCAAGGGACTTGGAAAATAGGGGTGTAAAATTTGTGGCGGCCGACTGCGGCCTGTTTTCCCTTTTCCAGGCCGAGGTGGCGGCAAGCCTCGATGTCCCGTTTCTGGGCTCCCCTCTATCCCTCATACCCCTGGTCTCGGCCTTCCTGCCCGCGTCCCGTAAAGTCGGACTGATCACAGGCGATGCGCGCATACTCAAGGACGAACACCTTCTGGCCGCAGGGGCAAAACGGGACAGGCTTGCTATTCAGGGCATGGAGAACAGCACCGAGTTTCAGCGTGTGGTGATCGAGAGGGGAGAGACCCTGGACGTGGAGGCCATGCGCCAGGGCGTGCTGGACGCGGCCCGGGGCTTGTCCGGCGAGCCTCTGGGGGCGGTCGTCCTCGAGTGCACCAACCTGGCAACGTTCCGTTCGGATGTCCAGCGGCTGCTCGGCGTGCCGGTGTTCGACATGGTGAGCCTGATAGAGTTCTTTGAGGACGGGTACCGATCAAGGGGTTTCTCGTCCAGATACCCTTTTTGAATACAATAGGGCAACAATGAATGCTGATCATGCGAGAAAGAAAGGATTCAGGCTGGACGTGATTAATCCCATGGATGACAAGGACTTCATGGAGTTCTGATTAGGTTTTAAAATTTAAGCTTTTCAGCGGTCCATCAGCGAATTGGACGGCACCGTCCTCAAAGGCCACATGAACCCTGTCGCCGACAAGAAAGCGTGAAAGTCGGGCTTCTTCTCTTGATAGCAATGCCCTGATTGGAACGCCCATGTCCAGCAGGACCTTGATGTAGTCCCCCTCGGCGGTCATCTGTATAATTTCCGCGGAAACATGGGTGTCTGAAAGATTATGCGGCTTCTTATCCGGCCGCAGTATCCGGATCCCTTCGGGTTTGATGAACACCCTGGCAGGCCCCAAGAGATCGGCAGTCACCTCCAATTCGACCTTTTCTCCGATAACGCACACGGTTCGGCCGTTCCTCTTTACCACCGTCCCGGAAAGCAGGTTTTCCCCACCCGGGCCTGTGAGTTTTCCTTCAAAAAGGAAGACCCTTTCTTGAGCCAGCCTGGAGGTCTCCAGGCGTTTATGGGTGGAAAAAATCACGGAAATACTTTTTTTCTTGCTGAGTTCCCTGATCATGCCCTCGATTACCGCCTGGTTCTCCACGTCCACACCGGCGGTTGGTTCGTCAAAGAGCAACACCTCGGGGGAACAGGCCAGGGCCCGGGCTATGGCCACCCTCTGGGTCTCTCCACCGGACAGCAGATGGGCCGGCCTGGAAGCGAATTCGCGCATGCCTACCCGCTCCAGGCACTCCTCGGCGATTTTTCGGCGGCTTCCGGCTGGAATGGAACGCATTCGAAGGCCGTACTCCACGTTTTTGAGCACGGTGGTCGTGAACATGACCGGGTTCTGATTCACCAGGACAACCTGTCGTCGCAGGGCGGTCAAAGACTTTTTCCTCCAGTCCACCTGCAGGTTTCTGAAACGGACAAGCCCGCAGGACGGGGGCCTCAGAAAGGCCAGTATGTGAAGCAGGGTGGTCTTGCCGCAGCCGTTGGGCCCTAAGAGGGCATAGCTGCGGCCGGCGGAGATTTCCAGGTGATCGATATCAAGCACGGTGCGATCATCGAAGACCTGCTTCACCCCTTTCATTTCATATAGGATCACCTGTTCTCCCCATACCGCCCCTGGGCCAGTTGAAGGACGATGTTCATCAGTAGGCTGACGGTCAGAAGCACGATTCCCAGGGCCACTGCCAGGACGAATTCCCCCTTGTTGTGCTCAAGGGCCATGGCCGTGGTCATGGTCCTGGTAAAGCCCTTGATGTTTCCGCCCAGCATCATGGCGATGCCGATTTCCGCGATGACCCGGCCGAACGCCGCGATAATCGCTGCAAGAATTCCGAACCGCGCCTCCCGGGCAACAGCCAGGGAGGCTTTAAGGCCCGTGGCGCCCAGGGTCAGGGCCGTGTCCCGGTATCGTTCGTCAATGCGGCTGATCGCGGTCATGGTGAATGCGGCCACCCAGGGCAGGATCAGGATCACCTGGCCGATGACAATGGCCTTGGGCGTGTACAGCAGCCCCAGGAACCCGAGTATGCCCCGGCGGGACAAAAACGCGTAGGCAAAGAGGCCTATGACCACTGTGGGCAGGGCCAGCAGGGTGTTTAGGACGGTGATCACGGCCCGTTTGCCCCGAAACCGGTTGACTGCGATCAGAAAACCTAAGGGCACACCCAGGATGGAGGCTAAGAGCGTGGAAAAAAAGCTCACATACAGTGAAATGTACACAATGAAATACATCTCCCGATCCAGGGACCATATCATGTGAAGCGCCGCCGAGAAGCTCTGGATCAGGAAGTCCATGTCTATTTCGCATCCGGAAAGAAAAGTGCTTGGCCGAGCAGCTTGTAACTTCCGATCACCTGCTGGCCGCGGTCGGAAACAAGCCACTTTGCAAAGGTGTCCGCCATGTCGAATTTTACATGGGGATATTTCTCAGGGTTGACAGGGATCACGCCGTAAGGGTTCCTGAGCATGTCGTCGCCTTCATATGCGATCTCCAGCTCATAGGGTTCATTACGGCCGAACTTGTACTGGAGATAGGTGCCCCGGTCTGCAAGGACATAGCCCAGCTTTTCCCTGGCGAAGATCAGGGCCTCTCCCATGCCCTGGCCTATGGAGAAATACCAGCCCGAGCCGTCCTGAGGCGACTCGGCATCTGTAAGAGGCAGGCCCGTCGCCGCCCAGAGCTGCTTTTCCCGGGAATGGGTGCCGCTGTCATCCCCCCGGGAGACGAATGGCGCCCTGGCATCGGCAATGCGCTTCATGGCCTCGTTTGCACTCGGGGCGTCTTTTATGCCCGCCGGGTCGCTTTCAGGGCCCACAATTATGAAGTCGTTGTACATCACGTAATACCGCCTGGTGCCGTAACCCTCTTCCACGAACTTCTTTTCCCGGGCCACGTCGTGCACGAAGACCACGTCGGCGTTGCCGTCCATGCCGTCCTTCAGAGCGGCACCGGTCCCCTTGGCCATGACCCGAACGGTGATCCCCGTGTCTTTCCGGAATTCCGGCAAGAGGTAGTCCAATAGCCCCGAGGCCTCGGTGCTGGTGGTGGTGCTCATGGTGATTACCTTGTCCTGGGCCAAGGTGAATGTGGGGGATAATAGCAGTAAAAACAATGTAATACGCAAAGCCAATTTACTCATGATAGACTCCTTCTGTAAAAAAACATTCAATATCGCCTTCCTCTAAATGAGGCTTGCCTCCGGCCGTCGAAGAGGGTGGTCCGGGGCTCGACGATCACGTAGCAGGTCAGACATTTATAGTTTTTAGTGATTTATTGTCAATAAATTTTTATTTCTTAGATTCTGATAACTAATAATAACCAAAAATAACATATGGTGGTTGCAGTGATATGTGAATGTCCGTTCTTTGGGAAAAAAGAGCGAAGTGACAGGGGATGGATGGGGACTTCGGTTTCGAGGTAAAAAAGGCGGGCCGTCTGTCAGGTGACATCACCGCCCAGGTATGCCCTTTGCATCATTTCGTTACCCAGGAGGTTCTCGGCCGTGTCCGCCAGGACGATGGAGCCGGTCTGGAGAACATAGCCCCGGTGTGCGATGCTCAGCGCCATGCTGGCGTTCTGCTCCACCACGAGGACGGCCGTGCCCCGGCTGTTCACATCCTGGATGAGGTCGAACTGCTGGTCCACCAGCAGGGGAGCCAGTCCCATGGAGGGCTCGTCCATGAGCAGCACCTCCGGATTGCTGAGAAGCGCCCGTGCCATGGCCAGCATCTGCTGTTCACCGCCGCTGAGGGTCATTCCCGGGTTGTGGAGCCTGGCCTTCAGTGCAGGAAAAAGTTCCAGCATGCGCTCGATATCCATCTGAATACCGTCTTTGTCCTTGCGGAGGAACGCACCCATCTCCAGGTTTTCCAGGACGGAGAGCCGGGGGAATATCCGGCGGTTTTCAGGGACTATGGCCACGCCCCTGGCGATTATATGTTTTGTGGCCATGTTGTGGATGGGCTCGCCTTTGAGACGAACCTCCCCACGCTTGGGCCGGCATACGCCTAAAATGGTCTTGAGCGTGGTTGACTTGCCCGATGCATTTCCGCCGAGAAGACAGACAAGTTCCCCGTTGCGGACTTCCAGGTTGATGTCGTAGAGGGCCTGTATGTTTCCGTAAAACGTATCCACGCCCAAAAGTTCGAGGATGGGCTGCCGGTACCGGAGCGTGCTTTCAGGGTGGGAATGTGATTCCATACTATGTCTTCTCAGTGCTTTCGCCGGGCGGAGAGGCCGCGGTCTTGGCCTTTTTCCGTCCCAGGTAGGCCTCTATGACACGCTCGTTGCCGGCCACCTCCTGGTAATCGCCTTCCGCGATCTTTCGCCCGTAGTCCAGTGCGATCACCCGGTCCGATATGCTCTTGACCAGGCTGAGTTTGTGCTCGATCAGGAGGATGGTGTAGCCGTAGACGTCCCGCAGCCGCTTAATGAAGTCTGTGATCTCCAGGGTCTCCTGGGGATTCATTCCGGCCGAGGGCTCATCCAGCATGAGGACCCGGGCGTCCGTGGCAATGGCCCGGGCGATCTCGAGACGCCTGCGGTTTGCATAGGACAGAAACTGGGCCTCCTGATCGAACCGGTACCCGGTGAGACGCGCTCCAAAGAGAGAGAGGACCTCCCGGACACGGTTTTCGGTCTCGGCCTCTTCCCGGCGGAGACGCGGCAGATGAAGAAGGGTGGACAAAACTCCGGCCCGGGTGCGGCAAAACCGTGCGACCTTGACGTTGTCCAGGACGGTCATCTTGGTGAAGAGCCGTAAATTCTGAAAAGTGCGTGCAATGCCCGCCCGTGCCACCTGGTGGGGCCTGAGGCCGCTGATCTCCCGTCCCTCGTAACTGATTGTTCCTTTGGTTGGGGGATATATCCCGGAGATCATGTTGAAGACCGTGGACTTGCCCGCCCCGTTCGGGCCGATTATACTCAAGATCTCGTGCTCGCGGAGCTGAATGTCCAGGTCCTGGACTGCGGTGAGGCCCCCGAAGTTCATGTTGATGCCTTGAAGCTCCAGCACCACGCGGTTTCCTGCGGCATAGGAAGGCCGTGCATCGTCGGTTCCAGGCTCCCCGGCGTAGTAGAGGTCGGTGGATGCGCGCAGCATGCCGGTCTCGTCCTTGTCCGGCCGTCGTTTCCCCTTTACCAGGAACCGGACCGACCCCAGAAGGCCCTGGGGTCTGAGGGCCATGAGCACCACCAGGATCAGTCCGTAGGACATCATTCTGTATGCCCCGTACTCGCGCAGGAATTCGGGGAGGACCGTCAGGAGGATAGCTCCCAGAATCACGCCCGGAATATTGCCGAGCCCTCCGAGTATGACCATGCAGTATACGATAACGAGCTGGGGGAAGTCGAAGTTGTTGGGGAAGACCGAGTCCTGAAAGGACGCAAAGACGGCCCCGGTGGCTCCTGCAACAAAGGCCCCGCCTGCAAAGGCCTTGAGCTTCATCCAGGTGGTGCTGACGCCGAGGGCCTCGGCTGCGAGTTCGTCTTCGCGGATGGCTTCCCATCCGCGTCCGAAACGCGACCTCTTGAGCCGCCAACTGGCTATGATCGCAAGAAGGGCCGAAATCCATATCAGATACGAATAGGCAACAGGGGACACAACCCGGAACCCGAAGAGGATGATAGGGTCGAAGCCGAAGATGCCGTTCACCCCGCCGGTGATATTGATGGGCTGGTCCAGGTTGAGGAGAAGGAGCTTGAAAATCTGTGCAAATGCCAGGGTTACTATGGCCAGGTAGTCCCCGCTCAACCGTATGCTCGTGGAACCCAGGGCCAGGCCGAAGCCCATGGTGATGAAAGCGGCTGCGGGGAGAGCGACAAGGAACGGGAGGTGGATGTCGAACTGGGTCGAGGAGACCAGTGCGAAGACGTAGGCCCCGATCCCGAAGAAGGCCACATAGGAAAGGTCGAGAAGACCGGCGAAGCCGGCGACTATGTTCAGGCCCAGGGCCAGCATGACGTAGACACCCGTCATGCCGTAGATCCTGAGCCAGTAGTTGTTGGGCATCACATGGGGCAGCACGATCAGCATAACAGCCGAAGCCGCGTAAAACGCGGTACGGTAGCTGCGGCGGGTTCCCCACTCCAGGAAGACGTTGACCATCACACCTTCTCGCGAATCCTCTCGCCCATCAGCCCGCTGGGCTTGAAGACGAGCACCACTATCAACACGGTGAAAGCGACCACGTCCTTGTAGGCCGAGGGAAAGAAACTCGTGGCCAGGGCTTCAAGGAGCCCGAGGATGAGTCCTCCCAGCATTGCGCCGAAGATGTTACCGATTCCTCCGAGGACCGCTGCCGTAAAGCCTTTGATCCCGGCCTGGAAGCCTACGTAGTAGTCCACCTGGGTGAAGAGCATGCCGACCAGGGTCCCGGCCGCGCCCCCCAGGGCGGACCCGATGAGGAACACGAACACGATGATCCGATCCGTGTCGATGCCCATGAAGTTGGCCGCCTCGATGTCCTGGGCAGTGGCACGCATGGCCTTGCCCATCTTGGTCCTCTTGACCACGTAGGTCAGGATCCCCATCAAGAGGAAACAGACAGCGATGACGAGCCCCCGCATGAAGGAAAACACCACCCCCCCGATCTCTATTACCCTAAGGTCCTGGGGAATGAGGGCCGAGACGTGAAAGAAGCGCGGTTTGGCCCCCTGGAAGTGGAGGACCAGGTTCTGAAGAAAGATGGAGACGCCCAGGGCGCTTAAGAGGACGTTCATTCGCGGCGCCCGGCGGAGGGGCCGGTAAGCGAAGCGCTCCGAGAGCACACCCACCAGGCCCGATACAGCCATGGCCCCAATGATCATCAGCGCGATCACAAGGGCCGCATTCATGAGGAGCCGGTTCCCGGAACTCAGTAGATGCAGGACCCACCACCCGGCGAACCCCCCGATCATGTAGATCTCGCCGTGGGCGAAGTTCAGCATGAAAAGGATGCCGTAGACCATGGTGTAGCCTATGGCGATGAGCGCGTACACCCCGCCCAGGGTAAGGCCGTTTACCAGTTGCTGGGGAAGCTGGGATAGGACGTCCATTGAGTCAGGCCGGCTAGGGATAAGTATCGCCGCAGGTCGCGGCACAAGGCCAAAAGGCCCCGGCCGCATGACGTCCGGGGCCTTGGTCTAAACCGCTACATACCGCTCATGACGCCGACCTGCTTGAAGTCGCCGTCCACCACCTTGAAGAAGTAGGTGGCCCCGCCCTTGAGGTCACCCTTCTCGTCAAAGGTGACGGGAAAGCCGAGGATGCCCTCGTAGTCCTCGATCTTGTGGAGTTCTTCGATCACCTCTTTCCGGGTTATCTTGCCGTCCTTGGCGGCCCTGTCGATTGCCATGAGCAGTATGTTCATGGCCTCGTAGGCCGGCGGCCCGAACCCGCTGATACTCCCGTACTGCTCTTCGTACTTGGCAATGTAGCCTTTGGCCTCGGGGATGGCGTATATGTCCGGGGAGAAGTGGTAGATGTAGGCCCCCTCGGCGGCCCCTTCGGCAGCATTGATGAAGTCATTCTTGTCCCGGCCGCCCTCGGTGGCGAAGTAGTGCGCGTTAATGCCGAACTCCTTCATCTGGCGTACGGCTATGGCGTGGTCCGGGGCCGCGGTGGCCATGAAGAAGAGAACGTCAGGGTTATATGACTTGACCTTGGTCATCACGGCTGAAAAGTCCTTGGCGCCGCCCACGATGGTGTCCTGAAGGATGTCCGTTACGCCCAGCTCCTTGAGGGCCTTGATGGTCTGTGTGGCCAGGTTCTCGGTATAGGCCACCTTTTCGTTTAAAATAGCCACCTTTTCGGCTTTCAGCTCCTTGGCGATAAACAGGGCGCAGTTGGGTCCGTGTGCGTCGTTCCGTGCGTTGACCCGGAAGAAGTGGTTATACCCCTGCTCTGTGAGTTCCGGCTTGGATGCGGCCGTGGTGATGCACGCCATGTCACTGGTGCCGTAGATCTTGAGGGTGGCCTGGGCAGTGTGGCTCATGGGCGGGCCGATGACACCGTACATGGATTTGTCCGCCAGGAACTTGTGGGCCACATTCACGGCCTGTGCCGGGTCCATGGCATCGTCACCCATGACGTGCTTGATCTTGACCCCTTGAATGCCGCCCTTGTCGTTCCATTCGTCGACGGCGATCTGGGCCGAGTTGAAGATTTCCATGCATGGCGCGGCGGCGTCACCGGTAAAAGCCCCGGCGTTGCCCACGCTGATGCCGTCCTTGACGTCCCCGGCCGGTGCGGTGCCGATAAAAAAAAGTACGGCTGCAATCAGTGTGAACATCGCAACAAATGTCTTCTTCATGGTCCCCCTCCTTTAAGGTTGGTGTTTACAGGCCGCTCACTTGGCCGGGGGGGTGCCGTCCGGGCCCCACCCGCGCAGCTCATAGTATTCCTTGACCATCTTGTCCACCGGGACCACCTGGTCCCTGGACGGCCCTTCCTGCAGAGGTTCGTGGGTGAAGCGGTAAGGCAGGGTGTCCATGGATGAGTCGATACCGAGATCGATATTGAGCCTTCGGTCGGCGTCGATGATGCCCCGAAGGCTGTTGTTCATCCGATCGGCCGTAAAGTTCAGACCTGTGCCCGCCTGAAGAAGCCGGGCCGCGAACTCGAAATCCAGGACGTCCATGGACAGTCCTATATTCTTGCACATGGTCATGCAGTCCGTGAGAAGGGCCTGTCGCTCGGTGTGCTCCACCAGAACCGCCTTGCCGTTGTTGGAGAGGCGGTCGGCGATGTCCCTGACGCCCCAGCGGCGCTCGGCCTCGTCGTACCGTTCGGTCAGTTCGAAGAAGGGCTCGGCCCGGAGATGGTCCGCCCCCCGGGAGGCTATTGCGTAGGTCAGGCCGAAGGCCTTGATGCCTCTGGGATCTCCGCAGATCACGTCGAGCCCCTTGACGTGGAGGGCCCACTTCTCGGTGCCGCGGCCGAATCGCCGGGCCAGGGAACGGGTCCCTTCCGCAAATGCGTCCCCGATTCCTTCCCTGCGGACGATCATGCCCAGGATCTTCTCCACAGTGTCCTTATTGCCCCATGTAAAGTCAAGGCCGTCCACGTCGTCGGGCCCCAGCAGGCCCCTCTGGAAGCATTCCATTGCCCAACCGATGGTCTCCCCGCTGCTCAGGGAGTCCATGCCCATGCGGTTCAGAAACCCTGCCATGCGAAGGGCAAAGGGAAGATCGTCCACCCCGATTCGGGAGGTGTAGCTGCACAGGGTCTCGAACTCAGGCCCCTCGGCCTCCAACTCCCTGGTGACGTAGTACCGGGAGCAGTGGATGTTGCAGTTGAAGCAGCTCTTGTTCTTTACCTTCCACTTTTCAGCCAGGGTCTCGCCGCTGACCTTGTCCACGTATTCGCACACGCCCTTCTGGAAGTGGTTCGTGGGCAGGATGCCTATGCCGTTAAGTGCATTCATGAGCAAGGGGGATCCCAGGTCGTGCCGCTTCCGCCACTCGGGGTGCTCCAGGATGCGCCGGTCAAGTTCCCTTGCGAGCTCAAGGAAGGCCAGGGGGTCGGCCATGGTGACCGGGTTTGTTCCGCGCACTGCAACAGCCTTGAGGTTCTTGGAGCCGAAGAGGCACCCCATGCCGGTCCGGCCGAACATGCGATTATAGTTGCAGGCCACTGTGGCGAACTTTACCAGGTTTTCCCCGGCCGGCCCGATGGCGGCCACCTGAAAGGCGTTGTCCCCGAGTTCCTTGCGGATGGCGGACGTGGCCTGCCACAGGTCCGTGCCCCAGAGGTGGGAGGCGTCTCGGATCTCCACCCTGTCGTCCGCGATCACCAGATAACAAGGGGTCTCGGAGCGACCTTTTATCACCAGTTGGTCGTATCCCGCCTGTTTCAGTTCAGGACCGAAGAACCCTCCGGCGGCCGAGTCTCCCAGGATTCCCGTCAGAGGCGACTTGCCCGAGATGGTCATGTAGGCCGAGGAGCTCAAGAGAGATCCGGTTAGGGGGCCTACGCCGATGAGGAGCATGTTTTCCGGGGATAGGGGGTCGGCGTTGCGCTGAAGTTCGTCGTGAAGCCGCCAGGAGTTGAGCCCGCGTCCTCCGATTGCTTTTTGAAGGTAGGCGGGATCGCTCTTCTCCCGGACCGCGGATCCGCGGCTCAGGTCCACCCGCAGGATGTATCCACCGTAGCCGTAAAGCATGAATCATTCCCCCACAGAGGCTTTCCATGCCTCTCTCAGGTGCCGGGTCCGGTCCAAAGCGAAGCGGACACGCTTTTCCTCCGGACTCAGGCCCTTGCTCTGCTTTTTGAACTCCGAAAGACTCACTGTCTCGGTTTCCTCCGGCACATACTCGATGGCGCCCATGTTGCACTGGGCCACGCAGCGCGGGTCGCCCCCGCAAAGGTCGCAGACGTAAGGGATGTCGTTATAGAGTTCGATGGCGCCGATGGGGCAGAGGGTCTCGCAGGTTCCGCAGGCCGTGCACAGGGTAGGGGATACCACGATCCCGCCCAAAGCGCCCACCTCTATGGCCGACTCAGGGCATCGCGTGCAGTAGCGCTCCTTGCACTGCCGGCAGATAACGGGATAGTCAATGCCGATGTCCTCGACTTTCACGACCTTAACCCGGGATCGGCTGCGCCCCACGGAGCCGGTGTGAAAGAACGAGCAGTATACCTGGCAGCGCTCGCAACCGGAGCATCGTTCGGGATGGATAACGATCATGGGGCTTCGATCCTTTCGATGCGGTAGTGGACCTTGCCCTTGGGGTCCGGGCAGCAGAACAGGTTCACCTTGTTGGTCCAGTCACCCCTTTCCCCTCCCCCGGACCGCTGCAGCAGAGGGAAAATGGGCATCATGCTCTGAAGGGCGTACATACAGACGTGCCCTCCGTCCGGGATTCGAATACGGCCACCTTCGACCATGAAGCTGTCGCCCACCAGCATGGGCTGGTTGCAGTATCCCTCTATGTGTTCGACGGTGACCTTGAGATGGTACATTGGATTTCCCTCACATCGGATACGACTGGTACGGATTGCTTCTTGACAGCCCAATGCCTCTGAGCCCTCACAGGAAACCAGTACATCTTGTGGATTTGGTGGTTGGGCTTGCACATAATATGAAAAAAGAATACCATTCTCAAACTATACATGGCAAGAATATTTTACTATATCGAAGGCGTGGGATTCTTAATAATCCATTACAGGGCGATTTAAAGGGCTTTCCCTCACATATGCTATAATAACACCGGGTCGGCCAGGCCGACCCATAAAAAGCCCTTTGAAATAAATCAAGGTTTCTTTCAGGAGCGCGGATATGAATCAGTCCGAAACCAGGAACGATCTTCGCCTGGGTGAAGGCCTTCGAAGGGTTCGCAAGGAAAGACGGATGTCTCTCGAGCAACTCGCCGCCGGAGCTGAACTCAGCGTCGGTTTCCTTAGTCAGTTCGAGTGCGGCAAGGCTAACATCTCCGTGGAAAACCTGAAGAAGATCACCGATTTTCTGGACATCAGCATGTTGCGCCTCTTTGGGGTGAACGAAGGGCGGAAACTGGGTACGGTCACGCGCAGGGGCGAAGGCATGTCCTTTACCGTGGAGGAATCAACTGCGTACTGTGAGGCCCTGGTTCGCAAGAGCAACGCCAACCTGCAAGCTACGCTTTATGTGAATCCTCCCGGAGAAGGGCGCAAGGTTCCCATGGCGCACGTGGGGGACGAACTGGTGTACGTTATTCGCGGGGAAGTACTGTTTCGTTTAAACGATCAGGAGTACCACTTGGAGGAAGGGGACCTCATGCATTATCGAAGTGAAGCGCTTCACAGTTGGGTGAACCCGGGCAAGTGGGAGAGCGTTTTCATCATCGTCAACACCCCGCCCAACTGGTAGTACCTTTCTAACGGCTTATTTCCCAACTGCTGCCTTTGCCTGCTTCTGTTTCTTGGCGGGCACCATCTTACCACGGCCCGGCGCCGGTTCAACTTGGCCGAAAGACCTTCCCGATGGACAAGAGGCAGTGAAACGGTTTCGCGAGAATCTTGACCTAATAAAGTGCGTCCTGACTGATCTTACCATGCCGGGCATGAACAGTCGGGAGACGCTTGCGGCGCTCAGGGCGCTGCGGCCGGATATCCTGGCAGTTATAGCCAGCAGGTACGACGAGGGGCAGGCCATGTCCTGTGACCATACGAAACTGCCCCAGGCGTTTCTTCATAAGCCCTACTCAAGTGATGAGTTGACAGCTGTTCTCAGTCAAATTCTGCGCGGCTGAAACACCCTTTCATGAGGCCAGGACCTGGGCCACTTTATTCTCAAGCTCTTCTTTTTCAATGGGCTTGATACAGTATTCCCGCGCGCCCAGCTCCTTTGCCTCACGGGCGGTTTCCAGGGTGGGATAACCGGTAAGCATTATGGCTTTTACGGCGGGATTTCCCTTTTTTATTTCCTGCAGCACTTCCATGCCGCTCAGTTTCTTGAGCTTGATATCCAGGATTATTAGGTCAAGTTCGCTTGAGCGGGCATGGGCGATCGCCTGCTCCTCGTCCGTAAACCCCGCCACATCGTGACCCTTGCGGCCCAGGATTTTCTGTATGAGTACAACTGCATCGGCCACATCGTCCAAGACCATGATTTTAGCCATGATTCGAATACCTCTTTTATGGTTGCTAGTCCATATGATGCGCGGGTAGGCGGATGGTGAAGGTCGTTCCTGTTTCCTGCCGGGATTCCTGATTAAGGTCCCCGCCCGTCAGTCCGCTGTTGTTGTTTATGGTCTCAAAGTCTATTGTTCCGCCGTGGGCCTTCACGACCCCGAATGTGACGGAAAGACCGAGCCCCGTTCCTTTTCCAACGCCCTTGGTGGTGAAGAAGGGGTCAAACACACTATCCCTTATCTCAGGGGGAATTCCCCCGCCTGTGTCTCTCACCTGGATGACTACTTCTCCTCTGTTCCTGTCTTGAAACGTGGACAGTGTGATTACTCCGTCCTTGCCTATGGCGTCATAGGCGTTGTTTATGAGATTGATAAAGGCCTGCTCGAGCTTCTCCTGATCGGCGAAGACAAGGGGAAGGGGCGATTCAAAATCTCGAACCACCCTGACTTTCTCCAGGCTGAATGTGTGCTCTACAACAGCTATGATCTGACCAAGGATAACGTTTACATCAATGGGCTTCTTGACGCTTTCCATCTGCTTGGAAAAACGGAGCAGGTCCGAAATGATGGTGCGGCAGATACGGGCATACTTTTCAATGAGGAGAAGGTTCTCAAATGTTTCCGCCTCTTTTGGGGTGTCTTCCATCGAGAGCTGGGCGTAGCCTAGGATGATTCCGAGCGGCGTGTTGATTTCATGGGCCACCCCTGCGGCAAGCTGGCCGATTGTCTCCATCCTCTGTGAGCGAATGATACGCTCCTGGAGGTCCTTTATTTCCGTGATGTCCCTGCTTGTGCAAAGAATACCGGTGACTTCCCCCTCACTATTCAATACCGCACTCTTGATCACGTGAAGCCAGAGGCCTCCGTTGACCCTTCCAATCTTTTTCTCAATGCTGATGGTGTGTTTGCGGCTTAAGACCTCCCTGCCTTCCTCAAGGTTTTGTTGTGCTTCTTCGGCGGGAAACAGGTCTTCATCGGTTTTTCCCAGGATCTCCTTTTCCTCCACTCCCGCAAACGTGCAGAAAGCCTTGTTCACGGCCCTGTAACGAAGCGCCTGATCCTGGAGGGAAACGATATCCGGTGTGACATCCAGGATGGTCTGGAAAATCCTCTGCTGCTGTTTCAGGTTTTCCTCCGTGTTCTTGATGGCTTCAATACGTTCTTTCAGCGTGACCGTCATGGCGTCGAAAAATTCTGCAAGGTCCTGGAGTTCGTCCCCCGCATTTGCTTTGTAGACATCACAGGTGCGGCATTGGGCGATTTTCACTTCATAGGGGAAGTCGGCGCAGTTCGGGCAAAGGGTGCCTGGAATGTACCAGCACCTGCGTCTCGTGTCTTGAAAGGCCGGGCAGTCGGCTCGATTGCAGTCGGTGAGTTGCCAGCAGTGCTTCTCAGGGTAGGATGCGGTCTGAACGTCAAGGTTCCCCATTATGATTTCGCCCGCGGCACGGTGAAGTACCTTGATTTTGGTGGTTACCGCCCTGGCCAGGGCGGTGCTGACGACGCCCACGAGCAGGATTCCGGTCCCAACCGAAAGAAAGATGATCCACAAGAGCCTCGTCACCACTTCCTGGGTACGGCTCCGGGACATGCCGATCCTCACCGTCCCGATCCTGTTATTGCCTATGAGGACCGGCACTGCGAAATCATCGATCAGATCGGTTCCCGTGGAAAGAAGCTTTCTCTGGTATGTTTCCGAGCTCTCCACGGTATTGACGGAACGCAACTCAAGGGGAAAACCTCCTGCAAAGGTATGTGCGAGAAGGTCTCCGGACCTGTCCAGAACAAAGGCATAGGCTGCATCTTTGTTGGTCTTTGTTATCTCGTCAGCCAGGTTCTGGAGCTCCAGGAAATCGACGGAGAGAATAGGCTCTATGACCCTGGCGCTGAGATTGACAGAGTTGCAAAAGCCCCTGAGCTGGTTTTCATTGAGAAGGGCCTCGGACACGTAAAGGCTGATGATTAATGAAAGGCTTACGCCGAACACGATCAAAATTGATATAATGCTGAACAATATCTTGGCGCTGAAGGTCAATCTGCGAAAGGGGGATATTCCTTTCATATCAAAAGCCTTCCCTGGGTTTTAAAGGCAATGTAACACCGGGTTGCTGTACGTTGGGCTCCGATGCGTCTGAATCAAGTGTCCAGATCGAAACGCACCTTTCTTAGAAGCTCTCTGACGGGTTCGAAGTCCTCATCCGTGGAAACAATCGCTCCGCTTATATGCGCGGCCCTCAAGATGGGCTGGTGATTTGGATTCCGGCTGTCAAGCCGGAGAAGAGCGTTTTCGATCTTTTGCGCCAGGGCCGGGTCCAGGCCTTTTCTTGCTGCATAGACCCAGCCAGGGTAATAGTCGGTGGTTCCTATGATTCGTATTTCAGAGACGTCGATCTTGTCGGCTACTACATGAAGAGCACCTTCCCTGACTGATCCTAAATCATACCGTCCTGCATACACGGCCAGGACCACCTTTTCCTGCTTGCCTCCAGGGCCGGGTGCAAAGGCTATTTCGGCAAAATCGTCGATTGCGATCCCGTAATCGAAAAAGTGACCCAGGGCAAACATGTACCCGCCTGCAGAGGTGGGATCCACCGCTATCCACCTCTTGCCCCTGCAATCCTCCACATTTCTGATGGACGGGTTGTCGTTGCGGCAAATGATATGCCCCCTGAACATGGGCTTCCCATGCTCTTCGATGGTTCTGGCAAAGGCCCATGCACCGTAACGATGTGCCATTTTTACGTAGGCCACGGGATTGGAAAAGGAGATGTCGATTTTCTCCTGTCCCACCATTTTCATGTGCTCATCAAAGGTGTCGGGAAAGACCTGTTTAATGGGCAGCCCGGTTTCTTTCTTGAGGTACTCCACAAGGGGGTTGTGCCGGGCAAAAGAGACGCTGTGTGAGAACTGAGGTAGATAGGCATAGGTGATGGCATGGGTCTCTTTTTCAGAATAGACGCCTTCCCGCTTTGAGAGATCCACGGGAACGGGCTCTTCTTCATTTGAGCAGGAGGATAAACAGAAGAAAAATGTGATTAACAAAAGAAATATGAGAGCATGATGAGGCTGGAAGAACCCGGTCAGGAAAGGCAGCCCGGGTTTGACCTTCCCTGGTGAGAGGCACTTGTTTCTACGGATTGAGTATAAGGATAGCATAAATATTTACAAGGTCCCTGAATATCAATTTCAAAAAACTAGGACAGAGTCAAAGCTTCTGTCAAGCCGGGGATAATCCTGCTGCATGCCCGCGGAGCAAGGCAGTTCAAACTATTTACATGGTGCCGGAGGCGACGGCGCGCCTCCTGTGCCTTCAAGGAGCTTGTGTTTGAAGGCCTTCGGTTCATTGATTGATACTTTCATGTTGACAAGAAAACCGTCATGGGGATATCGTCCTGTTGAAAGAGATTCCTTACATGCCGCTTCTCATCATAAAAGATCCAGTCATGCAAACGTTTGTCGCCGCACCCGAAAAATGACGTCAGATCACGCTACGCAAGGCAACCGGGCCGTGCTGTTGAAGATGCCGGGGCACCTGCAGGATTTCAAGTGCATAGGCCCGGAGTGTGAAGACCACTGCTGCTATGGGTGGGACATCATCGTCGATAAACGCTCCTACCGGCGATATGGAAAAATGCCACCCACGAAACTTGCCCGGCGCATTCGAAAAGCGATCAGGCGCAACCGGCAACGTCCCTCCGACGAGCGCTATGCCAGGTTCATGCGCACCGGCGGCACATGCCCCTTTCTGACAAGAGACCGGCTCTGCCGGATTCATGCCGAACTGGGCCAAGGATTTCTTCCTGATGCCTGTGCCGTTTTTCCGCGGCGCTTGCGGGCCAGGGGTGAATGGATCGAGATATCAGCCTCTCTGGCCTGCCCTGAGACAGCGCGGCTTGCTCTGGAAAATCCCCACGGGATCGAGATCATCCAAGCACGACACGATCCTGCGGCAGGCGGCATGCTACGTGCGGTCGAGCACAGGCTGCCGCACGATATCGAGGCCGCCGGCCTTACATTGAGGGCCTTTGCACTATCCATTCTAAGGGATAGGAGCCATCCGCTGTGGCAGCGGATCCTGGCGCTCGGTTTCCTCCTGGAGATGGTCAGCCTCTCGGATGCAGCGCCGGGGAAGGAGACCATCCCTATCCTGTTGAATCAATTTACGCGTCGCATGGATTCCGGGGAATTGATGGGCCTGATAGAAAACGCGCCCACGCTTACAGGTCTGCAACTTCAGCTTACGAGAAGGCTTCATGACGAAATAGCCCCGTCGACGAGGGTGAAAGCCTTTCGAGACTGCGCAGACGAATGCCTGGCCGGCCTTCAATACGCCGGAACGCAGCCTTTTACCGAAGACATCGGCCGCCGGTATGATTCGATTTTTGATCAATACTACCGCCCGTTTTTCGAGCGTAACGGCTTCCTGCTGGAAAACTACCTGGTAAGCTACATGCTGCATCACGATCTTGGCTTTCATCAAGGCCGGCGTCTGTATGACGACTACGTTGTGATGGTCTTGAATTTTTCCATGCTCAAGACCTACCTGATCGGCATGGCGGCACTGTATCGGGGACGCATGAATGCGGCCATGGTTACCAGGCTTGTCTATTCCTTAACCAAGGTGGTGGAGCCGGATGCCCGGTTCAGGGATTACGCTGTCGGGCTGCTGGCACAGAGCGGCTGCACAGACATGGCCCACTTGGCGGTCCTTATCAAGAACTGAAACGACGCTGCCGTGCGCAGGTCCATGGGCAGAGGTTCCCGGCCCGGTGATCCGGTGTTCAGATGATTATCAGCCGGCAACGGATTTGTTTCGCCCGGCCTGCATGTAATTGTCGATGGCCGCATGCAGCGTGTCTGCCGCCAGGCCGGCGCAGTGCCAGTAATCCCTCGGCAGCCCACCTACGGCATCCCGGATCGCGGCTGAATCGATGTCCAGTATTTCCTCGGGGGTCTTTCCTTTGGCCAGGTCCACCGCGGCACAGACACAATTGAAGCTGTAGGCGCACCCATTTGTCCACGGAGAGCTTTCCACCATGTTGCCATTCTTGAACCTGAGGCGAATCTCCATGACATCGCCGCAGGCCCCCACCACGCGCGCCTCGCCGTCCGGCCCTGCCACGTGTGGGTTGAGCCAGTAATATACGGCGAACCAAACTAAGGTTATCGCCAGGAGAATCCCGGCCCCCAAGAGGAGACTCCATACGTTCATAATGACTGCTACACCAGGTTAAACCAGTTTGAACAGGCTCCCTGCCGACGGCCACCGGCTGGACGAGATCCTGGCCCCTTCGGTTGTTACGAGCATGCATTCCGCTCCGGGCAGGGTTTCGATCAGGCCCCTGCCGTCCCTGCACCCGGCAACAAAAACCGCCGTTGAGAGCGCGTCGGCCAGGGTGGCACCGGCGGCCAGCACAGTCACGCTTCGGCTCCCTTGCGCGGGTCGGGCTGAATGCGGATCGATGAGATGATGGTAGACCTTTTCCTCATCGAAGTACACCTCGTAATTGCCTGAGGTGGCCACAGCGCCGTCCTCCATGCTGAAGGTCTGCAATACCGGCCCCTCCTTGTCCGGGTTCTGCACGGCCACCTTCCAGGGACTGAAGCGGCCACGGCCGCCCATGGTGCGGATATCGCCGCCCGCATTTATCAGCGAATGCACAATACCGTTGCGCTTCAAGGTGTTCATGCCGCAATCAATTGCGTATCCCTTGGCGATCCCGTCCATTGTCACGCCCATGCCTTCTTTGGCAAAACGGACCGTCCGTCCCTGAATTCTTACCGCTCCCGGATCCACGAGGTCCAGGACTTCAGCGATCCCCGCATCGCTCGGGGGCGCCTGGTGGGACGCGAAGGCGTTTTGATAGAGGTCCACCACAGGCTTGACCGTGATGTCGAAGGCGCCCCTGGTCGTTTTATAAAGCCGCAATGATCGTTCCAGCAGTGCCGTGACTTCCGGGTCGAGGTCGGTTGCACACCCCTCCAGGTTCAATGTCCCGATGGGAGAGGAGTCCTGGTGCCGATCAAAGAGACTTGCGGCCCTCTGCATGTCATCGAAGGCCAGGGAGATGGCATCATCCGCCTTGTCCCGGGACGGGCCTATTACCGTAATGGCCGCGAAAGTCCCCATCATCATCCGGGTTCGAGTGATCCTGTAGCGCCCCCGGCCGAATGCCACGGCCTCGCCGGCGGGGAGGACCGGAGACAGGAGCAGACCCGCCCCCAGTATTCCCGAATATTTCAAAAAGGATCGGCGATCCAAGGATGTGGGGCTTAGACTATTATTCTTGGACATACTAATACCTCAGAGACTAAAGGGCCAGGGCCTCTTGTTCCGTCGGTTCATGGCTGTCTTCCGCCTGGAACAAGGGGCGCCGGCTGAAGGGTTGAATCGCATGGACCATGAAACAGACCTTGATGCAGGCCTCATCGCACTTCGGGCCATAATCCGTGCACCTCTTTTGATCTATACGGATGACCCCTTCCACCAGTGACACGGCCTCCGCAGGGCAGGCACGCACACAGGACATGCAGTGCATACAGCCCACTGCGCAGATCTGGTGGGTCATCTTACCGGTATCCCGGCTGCTGCAGCGCACAACAGCACGGGCCGTTTTGGGGATCAGGGTGATCAGGCCCTTGGGACAGGTCTTGACACACTGGCCGCAGCCGACGCAGATGTCCTCATCGATCACCGGGAAGTGGTTTTCCATGGTGATGGCATGGAAAGGACAGTGCGCAGCGCACTCTCCGAAACCGACGCACCCGTACTGGCAGTCCGTAGGACCTGCAAAGGCCAGATTGGCCCCGGAGCATACTTCGTAACCCACGTAATCGTATTTTTGATAATCCTTGCGAAGCGACCTGGCGCAGTGGACCACCGCCACCAGATCCTCGACGGCCCCCATCTCTTTCCCGGTTATGCGGGCCACGGCCTCTGCCACCGATGCCTTGCCTGGAAAGCACAGGTTGGGCGACACATCCGGGTCCGTGACCACGGCTTCAGCATAGGCTTCGCACCCGGCAAAGCCGCAACCGCCTCACTGGGCGCCGGCCAGGACTTCCTTGACCGCCTCCACCTTGGGGTTGACTTCCACGGCGAACTTGTGGGCGGCAAGGGCCAGGCCGATGCCGAAAAAGAGCCCGATGCTGGCCAGCAGGACCAATCCACCCAGGGCTAGTTTGATATACAAAGGATCCATCTCTTTCCTCTTTCAAAAAATTGACATGCCGGAAAAACCCATGAACGAGAGCGCGAAGAGTCCGGCCACTATAAAGGCGATGGGGAGACCCCGGTAGGAGACGGGGACATCGGCTAAATCGAGGCGCTCCCGCACCGAAGACATCAAAAAGAGGGCCAGTAAAAATCCCAGGCCGGCCCCCAGGGCCAGCATCAGGCTCTCGATCATGTTGTACTCGTTGTCCGCCAGGATGAGCGGAACGGCGATGACGATGCAATTGGCGATCACCAGCACCAGGTACACCCCGAAGGCCTTGAAAAGGGCCGGGTTGATTTTTCTGAGGATCGTGTCCACCGCCTGGACGGTCAGCGAGACCAGGCCGATAAAAACTATGATCTGCAGGAAGTCGAGGCGAAACGGCTTCAGCGCGAACTGGTAAAGGAACCAGGACATCAGGCATGCGAAGACAATGACTACGGTGAAAGTGATGCCCATGCCCACGGCCGTACTCTTTTTCTGGGAGGTGCCGAAAAAGACGCAGAGGCCCAGGTACTTGGAAAATACGAAATTCTGAATGAGCAGGGCCCCCAATAGGATTCCAAATATGTATCCGAAGTAGGGCTTGGATACCGTAAAGGCTTGAGTGCCCAGGTTTCTGCCTTCGGACAGGATGTCCTTGACCATGACCTGATGGGGCTGGTCCTGGTTGAGGGGTTCGGAGAATTCTATCGTCAGCCGGGTCTGATCCCGGCTCAGGCTGACACTCCGAATATCCAGGAGAATGTCGGGGTCGGGCTTCTCGTTGACGGTGAAGTTGGTGCTGTCTTCGGCCCAATCCGCGTCCACCGGACCGGCGAACGTCAGCACGATCAGGTCCGCTTCCTTGAACTCCCCCTTCTTGATGAAACGCGGCGTGTTACACCCGCCGATAAAGAGCACCACAACCACCAGCAAGACGGTCATGAGCGCGGCAATGTCCTTTTTCATGTCACGATCCTCGCTTAGCCCGCCGGCGGTAGACCGTTTCCATGTAGTTGAAAACAGCCATCATAAAACCGACCAGAAAAAAACCGGCCGCCGGAAGCACGAAGAAAAGCATGGGCCTGAACCCGAGCACATCGAAGCCCAGGAAGGTACCCATCCCCAGAATCTCGCGCACCGTCCCTAGGGCCACCATGCCGAACATGAACCCGAAACCCATACCCACGCCGTCCCAGAACGACGCCGTAACAGTGTTTCTGCAGGCGAAGACCTCCAGGCGCATGGTGATGATGGCAAAGGCCACGATCAGGCGCACGAAGATCCCCATGGCCTTGTAAGCCACCGGCAGGAAGGCCGCCAGGACCAGATCGATAACCGTCACCCAGGTCGCGATCGTCAAAGTGTAGGTGGGAATTCGAATGCGGGGATGGATGTGGTCCTTGATGAGTGAGATGGTGCAGCTCGAGAAGACCTGCACAAAGAGCACCGCCACCCCCAGCAACAGCCCGTTGGCGACAGTCGTGCTGATCCCCACTGCCGGACACATGCTCAGAGCCAGACGGAAAATGGGGTTTTCATTGAGCAGGCCGTTTACGACCAGTTGAAAGTTGGTTTTGGTGGTTGCTGGCACGGTATCTACCTCTCAACATCTCAAAAGAGTACCGGTACGTCGCCGGCGTCAACCGCCTGGTCCAGTATCTGAATCCGGTACGCGAACTTCTTTGCCATTGCCCTGACGCCGTTGGTCACAGCAGCGCTGGATATGGTGGCCCCGGTCAATGCATAGATGTCCTTGTCTTTGTATCGCTTCTCAATTTCAGCCCTCTCCTGGGCCGAAAACCCGCCGTCCTCCCTGCCCATGGACTTGAGATAACGCTCATACTCCAAGGGAAGCGGCTCTTTGATGACGCTGAGTTTCTTGATGTGCTCAAAGGACTTGCCGACGAACTGATTCTTGAAATAATCCTGAGTGATTTCCCCTCCCAGGCCGGGGTCTTCTTCGTGTTCGATTACTTCCAGGCCGAGCAGCTGAAAGTCGGTACCCAGGGCCACCATGGCCTTGATAAAGGTCTTGAACCCGGGAAACTCGCCCGGCAGCAGATAGGCCGTGCGCTCTTCTCCTTTGCACGCAATGATCATTGTATCGGCGAAGTCGAAATCCACCCGGTCCTTCAAGACATGCGTAAGCGCCTTTTTGCGGTCCTCTTCGGACAGGGCCTCTTCCGGCGCTATATCAAGGCTGTGATGTTCGAGATACCGCCCGTTCAGGTCGAGCACGACAAATGCGTACCCCTCGCCGGCCTCTTTTCGCACCGGAACCATATACCCCATGCGTATGGTTTCGCCGTCCTTTACGATGTAGCGGTGGACTTGATGAAGCCTGAGTTCGGACGGCGCCGGCCGGCTCTTGCTGTAGCCCAGCAACCCGAGCATGGTCTGCTGTACGTTGAGATGCTCGTTATGCTGCTTGGCCTTGGCTGTAAAGATGAATGTTATCCCGATTACCGCGCCCGCCAGGAGGCACGATACCGTGAGGGCCAAGGTGATCTTGATTATTTCTCTCATTGGACCGCCCCCTCGGAAAACCGCTTCGGCTTGAACCATTGATCCAGAGCCGGCGTCAAGGGGTTCATCAGCAGGATGGCATAGCAGACCCCTTCAGGGTAGCCGCCCTTGAGGCGGATCAGCACGGTCAGGGCCCCAACGCCGATGCCGAATACGATCTGGCCGGCGCGCTGGTTGGGGGAGGTCACATAATCGGTGGCCATAAAAAACGCACCGAGGATCAGGCCGCCGGAAAGAACCGCCAGGAGAGGGTCGCCTGTAAAGAGCCGATCGCCTCCAAAGGCCCAGGTCAACACGCCTGTTGTGACAATGACCGAGACGGGGATGTGCCAGTTGATGTAACGCTTGTAGATCAGATACAACCCTCCGATCAGAAGCAGAAGGGCCGATGTCTCCCCGATGCACCCGGGCATCATCCCGATAAAAAAGTCGGAGTACAGGGACACACGGGAGCCGAACTGCTCCATCACGGCCCCTATGCCGTAGTGTTTCAAGACATAGAGAGGCGTGGCTGAAGACACGGCATCCACGCCGGAACCCATGTGCCTGAAAATGGACCAGTCGCGTATCGGCTCCAGCCAGGCCGTGGTCATTGCCACCGGATACGTGGCCACCAGAAAGGCCCGTCCGATCAGGGCGGGGTTGAAGATATTGAGGCCGAGTCCCCCCATGATTATCTTGGTGACGAATATCGCCATCACCGCCCCTGAGATCGGCATCCAAAGGGGCACTCCGGGCGGGATCACGTATGCCAGCAGGACGCCGGTTATCACGGCGCTGCCGTCCTTGACGGTGACGGGCCGGCCGAGGAGCTTTTGGGAGATAGCCTCGGTGGCCACGCAACTGATCACGCTGACCGCCGTGATGATAAGGGTCTGAAAGCCGAAAACGAAAACCGACAGGATGAGCGGCGGCATCAGACAGGCGACCACGGTCCACATGATCCGGGCCACGGTGGTGTCGGTCTTTATGTGGGGGGAAACCGATACCAGCAGGTGGTGGGCGTGGGCCTCCGGACCTGACTTGTCGCTGAGGGATTGAGGGTGGTTTGACATCATTCCGCTTTTCTTTTCTGCTCCCGAGCCTCTCTGAGTTCCCGGGCCTGGTTGATTTCCTGCCTGGCCAGGCGTATGAACTGCACCAGGGGTCGTTTGGCCGGACATGCATAGGCGCAGCTGCCGCATTCGAAACAGTCGTCCACCAGCCCGAAGGGCTCGGTCTCGGCTCCTTTGCCCGCCTCCACATATATGCCGATGGTGTTCGGCTCGAGTCCCATGGGACAAGCATCCAGGCAAAACCCGCATCGAATGCACGGCCCGTACTCCTGGGCGTCCACCTCGCAGGAGGTCAGGAAAAGCACGCCGGGCGTGGTCTTGGTGATCGGCACATCCAGATCGGAGACGGCGAAGCCCATCATGGGCCCGCCGACCACCACCTTGCAAAGGTCCTCGGTGGTGCCCCCCAGGTAATCGGCGATTTCCGAGATATGAGTGCCGATCTTGACACACAGGTTGGCCCGCCGGGCGATACCGCGTCCGGTGATCGTAATCACTCGTTCCACTAAGGGTTTTCCCAGGACTACGGCATCGTAAACCGTCTTGGTGGTGTAGACGTTCTGGACTATGATTCCGATGCTCGAGGAACGCTTCCCCGAAGGCCGGACACGGCCGGTGACGCTCTGCATGATCTGGTCTGCCGAACCCTGGGGATACTTGACCGCAAGCGGTTTTACTTCCACCTTGAAACCGTCGTCATGGTTCGAGCGGGCGATTGCGTCGTTTAAGGCTGCAATGGCGTCCGGCTTGTTGTTTTCCACTCCGATTGCACAGTAGGTGATGCCCAGGACCGTCAGCAGTATTTTGGCCCCTTCGATTATCTCCTGCGGGAACTCAACCATGATCCGGTGATCGCAGGTGATGTAGGGCTCGCATTCCGCCCCGTTCAAGACCAGAGTGTCCAGTTTGACTCCCGGCTTGATGTTCAGCTTGACGTCGGTTGGAAAACCCGCGCCGCCGAGTCCTACGATACCCGCGGCGGCGATGCGCTCGCGAAGTTCCTCCGCTGAAAGACCGCGCCAGTCCAGAGGGCTGTAAACAGGGCGCATGGTTTCGGCCTCGGGGTCGGTCTGAATGATCAGCGCCGGCGCCTTGCCGGTCTGGGGGTGGAGTACGCTCTCCTCCACCCCCTTGACCGTACCACTGACACTGGCGTGCAATACCGCCCCCAGGTTGGTGCCTATCTCACCTACTCTATCCCCCTCGTGGACCCGGTCTTTCTTCTCCACCAAAAGCCGAAACAGGCCGCCCGGGTGTCCCTTGACAAAGAGCACATCATCTTCCGTGGAAGGTTCATCCCTGTGCGGAACCGACGCTTCACAGGGGGCCCCCACGTGCTGTTTGAGAAACAGGGACACCTTGGACGGATAAGGCATCGTCTCAATGGGCAAGGCGTTGGTGAGTTCCTTGTTTTCCTCGGGGTGGACCCCACCCTTGGGAAAGGTCGAAGGTTGGGTCGTCATCACCTTGACCTATGCCGCCCTGAGATTCTTTTCGAGAAGGCCGCGCCCGTAGCCTTCTCTGGTTGTATCGGAAATCGTTTCCGGCCGGCCGAACTGGAGCGCGTTCGTGGGACACACCTCCACACAGACAGGCTGTTTTCCGTCATCGATTCGGCTCATGCACAGGTCGCACTTGACCACTTTGCCGGCCTCAGGGTTCCATTGGGGGATGTGCCATGGGCAGGCCATGATGCAGGCCTTGCAGCCCACACACAGGTTCTCCACGACGTAAACAAGCCCGTCCTTTTCCCTTCGACGGATGGCCTCGGTGGGGCAGGCCTCCATGCACCATGCGTTTTCACAGTGGAAGCACGGAACGAACACGGAGGTCATTTTGGGAATCCCATCGACCATCTTAGGCCCCAGTACTACGATTTTTCCCAGGGTCGCCTCCAGCGGCACCTTGTTTTCCGATTGACAGGCGACTTCGCAGGCATGGCAGGCGATGCAGCGGTCCGGATTCGTGGTGATGATATAATCGCCCATATGTAGAAAACCTCCCAGATCTAGTAGTGATGGATGAGCAAATCCTGTTTGCCTTGACTGAGATCTTCTCAGATCTTTTTGACGGTAACCCAGCTGTGGTCCAGGGCCGGACTGCCGCCGATCTTGTCGTACAGGCGCGACTGGAAAAGAGCATCGGGCGCGCCTTTCTGATAGCTGCGCTTGCTTTCGACCTCTTTGTGGCCGAACCCGTGGAGCATGAAGGCCGCCTCGGGATGGATCATTTCCGTGACAAAGGCCCGCATCACGGCCTTACCCGCCTTGGATTCGACTTCGACGGCGTCGTTGTCGGCGATCCCCAGGTCCTTGGCACGCTTGTTGTTTATCCACAGCGGATTCTCGGGAACCAGGTGATTGAGGTAGAGGTTGTTCTGGGTCATCACGTTTGTGTGGGCCACGCAGCGGCCGCACATCAGCCGGAAGGCCCCGGGATCCGAGTCCAGCGCTTCATAGGGCGGGAGCGAGGGGATTCCGTGACTTTCCATGAGGTCCGAGACGAACTCGATCTTGCCCGACGGGGTCTTGAATTTGATCCCTTCGTTGCGATCCCACCATATGGCCTTATCGCTCAGTGAGACAAAACCCGTGGCATCAAAGTCCTCGATATTGATATCCAGATCCGCCAACTGGTAATTCCAGATGTCCTCGGCGGTTTCATAGGGGAAATACTGGCCGACCCCCAGACGATTCGCCAGCTCCTTGACAATCCACCACATGGGCTTGGTGTCGAAACGGGGTTTGACGCACGCGATACGGCGGTTGATGGCCGGCTTCAGGCTGGAGCCCATCTGAAGGGGATCCGAGCGCTCCAGGAAGAAGGATTCGGGAAGTATTACATCCGCCAGTGCGGTGGTCGAGCCGAAGTTGACGTCGCTGGAAACGATAAGGTCCAGTTTCTGCAAGGCCTTCAGGTTGGTGTTGTAGTCAGGGTTGGACATCAACGGGTCATACCGGAATGCGAATACAGCCTTGATGGGGTAGGGATCTTCATTGAGGACCGCATGGGGGAACATGAAGCCCACACCATGGGACGGATCGGCTATGGGGAACTTGTCCTGGCCGCACCCATCGAAGCGGCGCTTGTCCTCCATTTCCGGAAACTCCTGGGATGAGTATGTCTTTAGACCCGCCTTGTAACCCGCGTCCTTGAGGCCCTTCTTGATGAAGAGCCCTCCCGGGCTCTCGATGCTGCCCATGAGGGCGTTGAGGATCAGGATGGAACGCCGGAAGTAGGTCTCGTGCGGATGGTGTGAGCCCCGATACCCGTAGTGGAAGACCACCGACGGCTTGACCTTGCTCACTTCCCGGGCGAGCTTCACGATCTCGGCGGCGGGGATTCCGGTTTCCGGTTCGGCCCATTCAGGTGTATAGGGGTCGATGAAGCTGCACAGCTCCTGAAATCCATCCACCCATCGCTCCACATAGGGGATGTCATAGAGCTTTTCTTGAATGATGGTGTGGATGAGGGCGTAATTGAACGCCAGGTCCCCGCCCGGACGTATCATCTTGTAATCCGTGGCCTTGGTCGCTGTGACCGAGACCCTCGGGTCGAGGTAGGTAACCTTGGCGCCCTTTTCCATGGCGGAAATGAGGCTGTTCATGGCCTTGACTTCAATGGACTCGAAGACATTGCGGCCATAGAGGACCACATGCCTGGCATTCCCCCAGTCGGCATTGATCTGGCCGTCGGTGTATCCGATGGTCGTACGGCACGCCGTGTTGATGGACCCCTTGCAGACCGTGTCATGGGTGAAGTGGTTCGGGGAGCCGATGGCCTTCTGAAAGGACTTGGAGATGTCGGATATCAGGTTGGCACGCTCGCAGTAGACCGCGCTCTTGGCCCCGTACTTATCAAAGATATCCTTGCAACGATCAGCCGTGTAATCCAGTGCCTCCTTCCAGTTCACCCGTCTCCACTGGCCGGAACCGCGCTCGCCGGTGCGTATCAGGGGGGACTGCACCCTCTGGGTATCGTTCAGGCCGGCTATGGCTGCTGCGGCCTTGGGGCATACCCCGCCGTTCATGGCCGGCACGTGCGGGTTGCCCCTGATGCTGATCACCTGCTCATTTTCCACTTCAACCTGGATCGGGCAGCGCACGGAACACATAAAACAGAGCGTATTAACAACCTTTTTCATCAGCTATTTCCTCCGGTCCCTCTAAACATTACGAGAAATGATCATGGTGATTATCCTTAAACATTGCCGGTTCTGTGCTGGACACGGCTCCTTGGCATTTCATTCCGATTCAACTCGACATACAGATACCGCGACAGTATCCAAAGCCCATACAGAAACTGTCTTAAGGCGATTAGGGATTTCCCATTAGGGAATAATGGGATAGTTGGGTATCCGTGTCGAATTTCAAAAATGTCTCCCGATCCGATTAGCAAATAGCATGCCTATAATTAAGACCATGGCGGGACCAGCCATGGCGTCTAACCTCCACCGATTTGTGGGATAAGATTCTGTAATTACTTCATTTTATGAGTGCTTCTTTATGGGCCTTCATTTTTCCGCTAATTCAGAAGAAAAGCCTTTTCGCCTTTAATCAGGGGAGACAAAGATACTTTGCGGGTGGGAGTGCAAGAATAATCTTGCACTCTGCGAGGTTAAGTAATAGCTTGGGCACGCAGCAATGTGAAGGCACTGGCCATCACGTATTATTCGTTTGTCTGCAACAATTGAATTGCCCCCGAGATTAATAGGATATGGACAAACAAAAGGCATTGGAGTTCAAGAACACACATGCGGAGAGGTTGGAATCCCTGGAGCGGTTGTCCGCGGGAATCGCACATGAGATAAACAATCCCCTTGGTCTCATACTCGGATATACCCAGCTTTTATTGAAGGAGGCGGAACCCGGAGATCCGTTCCATGAAGATCTCAAGATGGTAGAAAAGCATGCCGTGAACTGCAAGAATATCTTGGAAGACCTCTTGAGTTTCTCCCGCTCCGCAGAGACCGTAAAAAGCCTTGTCAACCTGAATGACCTTGTCAATGAAGTGCTCTCGCTCGTCCAGCCGCGATTTGACGCTAAACGGATTTTGATATTAAGAAATTTATTTTCAGATCCTATTCATTTGAAGGTCGATTCGGAAAAGGTCAAACAGGCATTTATGAACATCCTTATCAATTCCGAGCAGGCGATGGACGGTGAAGGCACCGTCAGCATCAAAACAAATATTGATGATGCGGCGAAAAGCGCAGAGATTTCCTTCAAGGATACGGGTCATGGAATCGACCCTGAGATCATACACAAGATATTTGATCCCTTTTTTACCACGCGGCCGAGCGGGATGGGAAACGGGCTAGGCCTTGCCGTGGCTTACGGAATCGTAAGGGATCATGAGGGCGAAATCCGGGTCAGCACCGCTTTGGGCAAAGGGAGCCTTTTTACAGTCGTATTTCCTCTTGAAGGATCCAACGGCAGGGAGAAATGAGGCGTGAGGAGAAACTGCTGATGGAAGACAAAGAGGTCCTTCTCATAGTCGACGATGAGCCGGACATGGCTGCTCTCATAAAAAGGGCTGTTTCGTCTGAAACAAAATGGCATGTGATGACGGCCGATTCCGCGAAAGAGGCCCTGAAGATCATGGAGGATCACACTGTTCATGTTGTCCTCCTTGACATAAAGATGCCCGGAATGGACGGTATAGAGCTATTAAAAATTATTAAAACAGGAATAAACAGCCCTACAGTAGTTATGATGACTGCATATGGTGTCATAGAAATGGCGGTAGAAGCCATACGAAAAGGCGCTTATGATTTTATCACAAAACCTTTTGATAATACTCGCCTTATACTTACTCTCAAAAAGGCCATGGAGCACCACTCTCTGATCAGTGAGAACCGCAGCTTGCAGCGTCTGGTAAGGTCCCGGACTGTTTTTCACCAGATGGTGGGCATCTCAAGCCGGATGATGAGTGTTTTCGACACCATTCAAATGGTGAGCAAGACCGATGCGACCGTACTCATCACAGGGGAATCAGGCACTGGAAAGGAGCTGGTTGCAAGAGCCATTCACCAACTCTCCGACCGCAGCGATAAGCGGTTTGTAATCGTTAATTGTCCCGCCCTGCCGAGCAGCATCCTGGAGACTGAACTTTTCGGCTATGTGAGAGGCGCTTTTACGGACGCGAAGCAGGACAGGCAAGGTCTTTTTCGCGAGGCTGACGGGGGCACTATTTTTCTGGATGAAATCGGAGACCTTCCCACCGGTCTTCAGACAAAGCTGTTGCGGGTCTTGCAGGAAAAGGAGATCAAGCCCCTGGGCCACCCGAGGAGTTTCAATGTGGACGTAAGAGTGGTTTCATCTACAAACAGGAACCTCAAGGAACTGATGAGCACAGGGGAGTTTCGAGAGGACCTTTACTACCGGCTCAATGTGGTTTCCATAGAGGTTCCCCCTCTGAGGGAACGGCGGGAAGACATTCCTCTTCTGGTGGAGCATTTTTTCAGGAAATACTCCAAGAAATTCAGGAAGGAGGGCCTCGAGCTGAGCCGGGACTTCATGTCGGACATGTGCAGCAACCCCTGGAACGGCAACGTCAGGGAACTTGAAAACGTTGTTGAAAGGGCCATTATCATGGCAAAGGGGCCTACTGTCACTTTTCCGGATCGAAGGCCGGAAAATCAGGAAAACCAATTTTTTCAATATCATCCAGGCAGTTTACCATACAGAGAGGCAAAGGAGGAAGTCCTTGGCAGGTTCAACCTGGCCTATCTTTCAGGCGTGTTGGATGAATTCCGGGGAAATGTGACCCGTGCGGCCAGGAGGTGCGGCCTTCAAAGGCAATCCTTTCAGCAACTCTTGAGAAGATACGGAATCAGGGCTGAGGAGTTTCGCTCCAAGAACTGAACAGCCAAACTCACAACCCTTGCCCTATATGCAATATTTTTGTTGCGCCTCTATCTCCGTTATCGCAGGCAGATCCACCCCGTTTATAGAATTTAAACATATATATTAATAGGTTGACTCTAGTATCATGTTGGGCATGCATCATGCATAGTAAATCTAACTTGGTAGGTTTACTGAAAACGGACCTTGTTTAGCTCTTGGAAATAGTGAGTCAGGAAATAACAAAAAAAACAGCCAGAGGAGGAAGAGTATGAAAAGAAAGCGTTTTTTTTGGGTCACCGGTATTTTCATCTTATTGAGTTTCGCAACGATTGCGCTTGCTCAGTCCGGCTCGGGCCTGACAACACCGGGCATGCCGGACAGGATGAAGACAGCCATCGAAAACAGTGTGGGAGATGAGCGTTTTGCCGCACAAACCAGAGAAGCCATTGATCCGAGCGCCGATCCCGGCCTGTTTGGTATCCCCGGGGCTCCTGACCCGAATCTTTTCATTGGTTTTCTCTGGGCCATATGGGTCGGCTGGATCTTCTCTACCGTGGGAGCTTTCGGCGGCATCATGGCGGGCGTGGGGCATATTACCATTTTCGGAATAGCCCCCTACGCGAAAACCTTCCCCAAGGGCAGCCCGGTCAACACCCTCTTGACCGACTCCATCCGTGTCTCCAACCAGTGGCTGGTGGGCCTGAGCGGATTGATCTCATCCATCAATTACTACCGCATGGGCCGGTTGGTGGCACCCTTGGGCATCTGCCTGGCCATCGGCGGCATCGGCGGATCCTGGCTTATTCCGAGTCTCACGGCCGGCAGGATCTCACTCAGCCAATATGTCGGCTATTTCGGCCTCATTGTTTTTGTCATCGGCGGTTTTCTTATTTATGAACTCACCCCCAAGGGGTCGGCAGGCAAAAAGCAGGCCAAGGCGGCTGCCCAGGCCTTTGAAAAGGCCGTGAAAGAGAAGTCCGACACACGGGACCAGGGTGTCAAGATCCTGGAAGGGTCCTGGAGTGTTATGATTGTTGCCGTATTGCTCGTGGTGGCATCCGCGTTGTGGGTCAACCTTATTGGAGGACACAAATGGGTGGCCTACATCCTGGTCCTGGCAGGCTGGGGCCTGACTTTCTTCATCGGGAAGATTAAGATGACCTTTTACGGCCAGACATGGGAGTTCAAGGCCGTACTCCCCATGCTGGGCGGCATCTTCATCGCAGCCATTGCCGCATTTCTCGGAATCGGCGGCGGGTTTCTCTTCGTGCCGTTTTTGACATCCGTGGTGGGCCTGCCCATGTACGTGGTGGCCGGCACTTCGGCCCTGTGCGTCTTGATCGGCATGATTATTTCCATTTTCACTTACATGGTGGGCAAAGGGGTCCTCATCGCCTGGGGTTTCATCGGGATGGAGCTTATAGGCATCTTTGTGGGCTCCATGATAGGACCCCGCACATCCAAGTACATCCCGGACAAGGTCCTCAAGATAATCTTTATCATTCTTGCTTGCTATATCGGTTTGCGATATACAACACAGGGTTTTCTCGGATACAGCATTGTTCCGCCCTACTAAAGCTATAGCAATTGCAGCAGTTGGAAGAAGGTATCCCCGGCCCGGCTTTACGGGCCGGGGATAAATGAGAAAGGCAGTTTAAAAGTGGAGTTCATCACCTGGTTTTTGCTCAAGATAGATCCCGTGCTAATCGCCCCGTATCGTTTTTTCTCCAATCCCATGCTGGGGTGGTGGGCGGGAACTTTTGTTTTGGCCTGTTGGGCGACCCTGCTGGGTGAGTTGACCATGGCCGTGGCTTACCTGTTTAACCGTTCTGCAATGGAAAAGAGCGCAGAGCGGGCCCTCTATTACCAGGAACAATCTCTCAAGGCCAGACAAGCCAAGGATGAAAAATCCTATAAGATGATTAACAAGCTGGCCAATGAGGCCTATGGTAAATCATTTTTTCTCAGTATAGCCATGGGCATGGGATCCCTGTGGCCTGTCTTCTTTGCCGCTGCCTGGCTCGACAAGCGGTTCGGGGATTTGGTGTTCGAATTACCGGGTTGGGCAGGGGGCTTTGAGTTGAGCTTTATCGCACCATTTATCATCCTGTATATTGTTGCCAGAATCATTTCACACAAGGCCAGGCCCTACATCTCCCTGTTAAGACCTCCTGCGAGAAAACAACCCTCGGGCTCTCAGCCATAACCAATGGGGCGGTTACCTGCGTCCACGCTTGACATGCCGCTACCTTCTCTCATCAGTGCTACGCCCACCCAATTTACTTCTTATCTTAATCTACTGCTGACAACGGCCTGCCAAACAAATAGTGCATTGAATAGTGAAGTTACCCCGAACGCCCATGGCGATGCACCGTACCGCAGACTCAACAGCCGCCGATAAGCGGACGAGTGAAGCGAGAGATAGTTGCAGCGAGCATTCCGCTTATCAGGCGAATGAGTGTTTTCAGGTTGCTGAGAACTGCTCCAGGAAGTGGGTGTCGAAATCGCCGCCAATGAAATCCTCGTGGGCCAAGACCTTCCTGTGAAAAGATGTGGTGACCTCTATTCCTTGGATGGTCAGTTCGGAAAGGGCACGCTGCATGCGGGCGATTGCTATGGACCGGTCCGGGGCCCATATCACCAGCTTGGCCACGAGCGAGTCGTAAAAAGGCGGGACAAGACAGCCAGGGGCCAGGTATGTGTCGATGCGCACCCAGGGCCCGGCCGGCAGGACCACGGACTCGACCTCCCCGGGGGAGGGCGCAAAATCATTGTCCGGGTCGGCCGCGTTGATTCTGCACTCCATGGCACAACCGCGCAGAACCACGTCTTTCTGGGAAACGGAAAGAGGCTCGCCCGCGGCGATTGAGAGTTGTTCTGCAATGATGTCGATACCGGTGACCATCTCGGTGACCGGGTGTTCCACCTGGACCCGGGCGTTGATTTCCATGAAATGGAAGTTTTTGTCGGCATCCACCAGGAACTCAACGGTGCCGGCGTTTTCGTATCCCACGGCCTTTGCAGCCGCAACCGCCGTCTCCCCCAGTTTATGCCGCAGGTCTTCATCCACAAACGGCGAGGGCGATTCCTCGATGAGTTTCTGGTATCGTTTCTGAATGCTGCATTCCCTCTCGCCCAGATGGACCACGTTTCCGTGGGAATCCGCCAGGATCTGCACCTCTATGTGGCGGGGCCGCTCTATGTATTTTTCCACGTATATGTCCGGGTTTCCGAAAGAGGCCAGGGCCTCGCCCGATGCTGTTGCAAATGCTTCCACCAGTTCGGCCGGGTCGTTTGCGATTCGCATGCCCCGGCCCCCTCCTCCTCCCGATGCCTTCAGGATCACCGGAAAACCGACCTTTTCCGCCGCTGTAACCGCCTCTTCAGCGTTTCCGATAACATCTTCGCTGCCTGGAATCACAGGAATACCGATGTCCATGAGAATTTTTCGGGCTCGGGATTTGTTGCCGGACAGGGCGATGGCAGTTCCGGGCGGGCCGATGAATATGAGTCCGGCCTCCTTGCATGCCTCTGCAAAGTCGGCGCTTTCAGCGAGAAAACCGTACCCTGGATGGATCGCGTCCGCGCCGGTATACTTTGCCGCCGCCAGTATACGTTCCATGTTCAAGTAACTTTTGCGGGCGATGGGCGGGCCGATGTGTACCGCCTCGCCTGCCATGTTTACGTGCAGGGAGTCTTTGTCTGCATCGGAATAGACTGCCACTGAAGCAACGCCCAGATCCTTGCAGGCCCTGACAATGCGGAGGGCGATCTCACCGCGGTTGGCGATCAAGACCTTATTCACTGTCTACCTCAACAATAATAACTTCCTGGTTTTTCATAACCATGTCTTCATTTTCAAGCAGGATCTCTTTTACCGTGCCTGCCTTCTCGGCCCTGAGTTCCGTGAAGATCTTCATGGATTCGATGATACAGACAACCTGTCCCGCCTCCACTTTCTGGCCCTGTGTTACGAGCGGATCTGAATCAGGGGATGAGGCCCGGTAAAAGGTCCCCATCACAGGAGAAGCTATTTTGTATGTTTCGGCAGCCACCTAAAAGCCTCCTTTATTCAGCAGGTTGATTAAAAGCTCCTTGCCTGAGGTGCCGGGTTTGCTGATTTTTCTAAAAATATACTTGACATATATCTCACGCCTATGTCAAGTATATTCCATGAGATGGAACTCTAATGTCTCCAGCTTTTGTACCGCGCCCGACATCAAGCAGTCATTGGGTTATACGGCCTATGAGGTGATCTACCGGAAGATCATGACCCTGGAATACTCCCCGGGTCAGCGGCTGGAGGAAAAGTTTCTCGTCAAGGACCTGGGCATCGGCCGCACACCTATTCGGGAAGCCTTGCTGAGGCTGGCCGCGGACTTCATGGTGGAATCGGAACCCGCAAGGGGAGTGGTGGTCAGGCCCCTGACCATACAGAACACCAAGGCAGCTTTTGCCGCTCTTAGAATCCTGGAACATGGAGTAGCCGGGCTGGCGGTTCGACAGGATGCCGGCAGGTTGCTTCCGCAGATGGAAGAGGCCAATCAAGAGGTGCGAAACGCCATCAGACAAAACGATGTTCTCGGCCTCGTTGAAAGCAACAACCAGTTTCACAGGCTCTTCTCGGAATGCTCTGGAAACGACTACCTGGTTCATGCCCTGCACAAGGTGCGCTGCGAGACCAACCGCCTTGCATACCTCTCTTTTGGAAACGCCGTCGATCCCTTGCGGTCCCAGGAGGAGCACTACCGCTCCGTGGTCCAGGAACACGACAGAATCATTCAATGCATTCGAGAGCGGGACGAAATTCTGCTCAAAGACACCCTCACCGAACACAGTGCGGCATTTAAAAACAGGATTCTGCTTTACATAGCGGCATAAGATCCCGCATCGCGGGCATGTTGCCGCTCCAGCCGGTCAATACCGTAAACCCACACTGGAGGTGCAATCATGAAAAAGATCCTTGTCGTTTTTCTGGCCCTCGCGTTTGTGTGTGCGGGGATCGTCCCTGCCCTTGCAAAGACCAAGTGGGATTGCCACCTGAATTATCCGGCGGGCAATTTCCACTCTCAGGGAGCCCAGCGGTTTGCCGATCGAGTTTTTGAGGCCACCGGGGGCGAACTGGAGATCGTGCTTCATCCCGGGGCGGCCCTGGGGTTCAAGGGGCCGGAGCTGCTCAGGGCCCTGGCTGAAGGGCAGATGGCCATCGCGGAGGTGCCGACCGGCATGGTGGAAGGAGACGCCCCTGTGCTGGCACTGACCGCTCAGCCGTTCATCTCCTCCAACTCCTTTGAACAGCGGCTCCTGTACCAGCTTGCAAAGCCTACCTATGCAAGAATCCTCGAGAAGTTTAATCAGTTTACCCTGTACTCCTCGGTGTGGCCGTTTTCCGGGATTTACACCCAGCGGGAAATCAAGTCACTCGAGGACCTTGCCGGCCTGAAAATGCGGGTATACGACGGCACCGGCCTGGAATTCGGAAACGCCACCGGCATTGCCGCCAGGAAAATGCCCTTTTCCGAGGTCTACCCCGCCATGAAGGCCGGGCTGCTTGATTCCATGTACACCTCTTCCGTCTCGGGCGTGGACGCCAAGGCCTGGGAGGTACTAAAGTACTTTACCCCCATCAATATCGTAGGGCCGGTTAACATGTTCAATGTCAACCTCAAGGCCTGGAACGCGCTGCCCAAAAAGATTCAGGATATCGTGATGGACATAGCCGTTGAGATGGAAGATGAGATGTGGAACCTGGCAGGGGATATGGATAGAAAGTCCCGCGCCGTCCTCTTGGAAAACGGCATGATCATCACCCCGGTCAGTTCCGGGTTCCGCAGGGAACTCAATGAGGTCGGCAACCAGCTTAGGGCCGAGTGGGTCAAGAAGGCGGGCGAGGATGCCCAGAAGATCCTGGACGAATACTACCGGATCACCGGGCGGTAATATGTAGAACCTCCCGGTCCTGCGACGGTTGTTCCAGGGGGCAGGAAGCGGTTCGTTTGGGAGCCGGAGCTCTTTCCGGCTCCCTGAAAATCCCATGAGGAGCCGAAGACCCGATGCAGATCCTTATTCGATGGACCGAAAAGCTGAGCAACGCTACGGCTGCCCTTTCGGCGGTCCTGCTGGCACTCATGACGCTTGTGATCCTGACCGAGGTCTTCCTCTGGAACTTCTTTGAAAAGACCACCCTGATAGCGGATGAGTACAGCGCCTACGGCCTGGCAGCAATCGTCTTCCTGGGAGGCGGATACTGCCTAAAGGAAAAGGGCCACATTCGGATCACCCTGGTGCTGGTCTTTTTACCTGAGAAGGTCTCCAGGATAATCGCCTTTGTAGCCACTTCCGTGGCCACCACCTTTATGGGCTACCTCTGGTGGTACCTGTATCTCATGACGGCCACCGCCTATCGTTACGGCTCCACATCAGGCACCCTGACCCACACTCCCCTCTGGATTCCTATGGCGGCCATGCTCGCAGGGGCGGCCGCCTTTTTTATCCAGTTCCTGGGCATTACCCTGAAGACCTTTAAGGCCATCAGCACCGGCGAGGAGGTGATCTGATGGATGCCACCATGACTCAGATGTCCCTGGTGGTCTTCGGACTCCTCTTTTTGACCCTCGGTTCCGGCATATGGGTCGGGTTTTCCCTTTTCATCGTCGGTTTTGTCGGAATGACCCTCTTCAGCCCGTTGCCGGCTGGAAACAACATGGCCTCGTCCCTCTGGTCCACGGTTGAAAAGTGGGAATACGTGGCCCTGCCCATGTTCATATTCATGGGAGAGATCCTGTTCAGATCCGGCATTTCCGAACGCCTGTTCAGGGCCCTGGTCCCGTGGCTTTACCGGCTCCCCGGCGGCCTGCTGCTCATGAACATCGTGTCGTGTACTCTGTTTGCCGCAGTCTCCGGTTCCAGCGCGGCCACCACCGCAACGGTGGGGCGGATCACCCTGGCCGAGTTCGAAAAGCTCGGCTACGATCGTCGTCTGGCCATGGGATCACTCGCCGGCGCCGGGACCCTGGGGTTTCTGATTCCCCCGTCCTTGATCATGATCGTGTATGCCATTCTGGCCGAGGTCTCCATCGGAAAGATGTTCATCGCGGGTATTCTGCCGGGACTGCTGCTTTCAAGCGTATATTCGCTCTACATCATCTACCGGGGGATCCGGAACCCGGAGATCGCCCCCCGGTTGAAGGAGACTTATTCCTGGGCCGATCGTTTCATCGCGCTAAAGGACCTGCTCCCCACCTTACTTCTGATCCTCATGGTGCTGGGAAGCATATATGCCGGAGTCGCCACCCCCACCGAGGCCGCGGCCCTCGGGGTGTTCGGGGCGACCATCTTCGCTTTTATCAACCGCCAGATGAACCTCAGGATCATGTTCGACTGTCTGAGAGGCGCGGTCAAGACCAACGCCATGATCATGCTGATCGTTGTAGGGGCCGGTTTCCTGTCCCGCGTAATGGGTTTTTTGGGTATTCCGGCGGCCATCACCGAGACCATCACACAAATGGACCTTTCCCCCTACATGCTGATGATCATGCTCGGGGCCATGTACGTAGTGCTGGGCTGCCTGTTGGACGGGTTTTCCATTGTCGTTATCACGCTCCCAATAGCCCTTCCCATGGTCACGGCGGTCGGATTCGATCCCATATGGTTCGGAATATATCTGATTCTGATGGTGGAAATCAGCCAGATCACCCCGCCGGTGGGTTTCAACCTGTTCGTCATTCAGGGCCTTACAGGGGAGCCGATCACAAAGGTGGCGCGCCATGCCCTTCCGTTCTTTTTCCTGATGCTCCTGACCACGCTGATTATAACCATCTTTCCGCAGATAGCGCTGTACCTGCCGCAGTTGATGATCGGCAATTAGTCTCAGCCGGTTTTCGCCCGCCCTGGAAAACCGGCCCCGGTTACTGATAAGTCCGGCTCCACATCATTCTAAATTGGCGACAAACTGCAATAACTCAGGAGGGTTCCGGTGAAACGCATTGATCTTAACTGTGACATGGGAGAGAGCTACGGCGCATACTCCCTTGGAATGGACAGTGAAGTGATCCGGCACATCACATCCGCCAATGTCGCCTGCGGTTGGCATGCCGGAGACCCGCTGGTTATGGAAAAGACCGTGTCCCTGGCAGTGGAAAACGGCGTCGGGGTCGGGGTCCATCCGGGTTATCCCGACCGCATCGGCTTTGGACGGCGCAATATGGACTGCACTGAAGAAGAGATTCGAACCTACCTGGTCTACCAGATCGGAGCGCTTGCCGCCTTCTGCCGTGTTCACGGGATCCGGCTCCAGCATGTCAAGCCCCATGGGGCCTTGTATCTGACCGCTGTTGAAAACGAAATGGTCGCGAGAGCGGCGGCCGAGGCCATAGTGGCTGTGGATCCGTCGCTCTGCTACGTGGCCCTGGCCGGGGCAAAGGGCGAGACCATGAGGCGCATCGGCCGTGAAGTAGGGCTGAAGGTGGTCTATGAGGCCTTTCCGGACCGCGCCTACACGCCGGAAGGGACACTGGTCTCCCGTCGTCTGCCGGGCGCGGTGATAGAAGATCCGGACACGGTTGCGCAGCGGGCGCTTCGCATGGCCAGGGACGGGATAGTGATTGCCGTGGACGGCACAGAAGTCCCGCTGGAGGTCCAGACCCTCTGCGTTCACGGCGACACGCCGACGGCCCTTGATCTGGTGCGGGCGATTCGTAAGACCCTGGAGATGGAAGGCGTATCGTTAATTCCCATGGCCGCACCCGACCCGTGAAAGACATGCTGAAGGGTGGATGACAGGTGTTTTCGTGACGAATGCATTATATGACACCCCCAGGTTCAGGCCGGCGGGCGACAGGGGCCTCCTGGCGGAATTCGGGGAGGGGATCGATCTTTCGGTCAACCGAAAGGTGAGGGCCGCAGCCCTCATCCTGAAAGAGTGGGCCCCGGCTGGGGTCGTGGAGGTCATTCCGACCTATCGTTCCCTGCTGATCATATATGATCCCATGCAGACCGCGCCCGAAGAAATCAAGCAGACCCTGCTGGCCATGGAGCAGGACATGGATTCTAGCCGCATCCCGCCTCCCAAGACAGTGGATATCCCTGTCTGTTACGGGGGTGATTTCGGTCCGGACATCGGCTTCGTGGCTGAGACCCACGGACTCGGCGTGGACGAGGTGATTCGAATCCACACCGAGCCTCTCTATCCGATATACATGATCGGTTTCACACCCGGATTTCCGTTTCTGGGCGGGCTTGCAGAATCACTTCATACCCCCCGGCTCGAGACCCCCAGGACCCATGTGCCGGAAGGGTCTGTCGGGATCGCCAATAATCAGACAGGCGTCTATCCGGTTGCCAGCCCGGGCGGCTGGCGTCTTGTTGGGCGAACGCCCCTCAGGCTGTTCGCTCCTGAGAGGGAAAACCCGTTTCTCTACTCGGCCGGTGATCTTATCCGTTTCGTCTCCATCACAGAGGCCGACTATCACAGGATCGCCCGGGAACAACGGAGGCCGGAGGAATGAAAATGTTTTCAGTTCTCACCCCCGGCGCCTACACCACCGTCCAGGATACCGGCCGCTACGGGTTTCAGGAAATGGGTGTCCCGGTCTCCGGAGTCCTTGACCCCTTTGCCCATGCTGCGGCAAACCTTCTTGTGGGAAACCCGCCGGACAGGGCGGTGCTGGAGATAACCCTGACCGGTCCGAAGCTGGAGGTGCTGGCTGAGGCCGACGTGGCCTTGTGCGGCGGGGAGTTCAACATCACGCTTAACGGAGATCCAGTGCCGTGCTGGAGTTCCTTTGTCGTAATCCCAGGCGATGTGGTCGACGTTCACCAGGTCAGTAGCGGCTGCCGGGGATACCTGGCCGTGACCGGCGGAATCGACGTTCCCAGGGTCATGGGGAGTCGCTCCACCTATGCGGGCGCCCGCATAGGCGGCCTTGCCGGCCGGCCCCTGGCCGAGGGAGACGAGGTGACGGCCACCGGAGGCAAGCGGGTTTCAGGGCCCCGCGCAGTCCCTGAGGAGTTCCGTCCGTCCCATCCGGGGGACATTTCCCTCAGGGCCATTGCGGGCCCCCAGGACGACTATTTCGACGAGGGCCTTGATATCCTGTTTTCTTCAAGCTTCATGGTGACAGCCAAGGCGGATCGTATGGGATACAGGCTCAAAGGGCCGGATATTCCCATTGCCGATGGAAAGCCCCGAAGCATTGTCTCCGAGCCAAGCATGCCCGGAGGCATCCAGATCCCGGCGGACCGGCAGCCGATTATCCTGCTGGTGGAACAGACAGTGGGCGGGTACGCCAAGATCGCCACCGTGGTATCCTCCGATCTCTCCAAGGTGGCCCAGGCCACTCCCGGAGACACGGTCCGGTTTGTCAGGAGCAATATCGAGGAGGCCCACAGTCTGATTCGCGAGCAGCATACGAGACTGCGGGCCCTTGCACGGCTGCTTGAGTAGATAAATGGGTCGGTCAGTGTGTATTGCCTTCAGCAAGGGGGTGGAACATGAAAGACAGGGTTTGGCTTCAGGACCTGACATGGGAGGAGATCAAGGAACGGACAGAGAAATCCGACAGGACCGTGATCGTTCCGGTGGGCAGCACGGAGCAGCATGGACCGCACCTGCCGGTGGGGACCGACACGTACGTGGCCATGGCCCTTGCAGAGTCCGGGGCAAGGCTCGCAAATGCACTGGCCGCGCCGCCTCTCTGGTTCGGCTGGAGCCCGCACCACATGGTGCTGCCGGGGACCATTACCATCCGCCCCGAACTGCTGGTGGAGATAGGGTTCGATATCGTGCATTCCCTTTTTCGTCACGGCTTTGACAAGTTCCTGATGATCAACGGCCACCGGATCGTAAATGTTACCTGGCTTCAGATGGTCGGGGAGCGGGCGAAGCGTGAACTGGGAGTAAAATACGTGATCTTCGATCCGGCGTTCATGTCCAAGAGCATAGCCCGTGAGACGGGCTGGGGGGCTGTGGGTCACGCCGAAGAGATCGAGAGTTCGCACATGTGGCACTGCTATCCGGACCTGGTCAAGATGGACAGGGCCGTTGACAACCCGCATCCGGATCGGCCCCTCTACTCCGTGGACCCCGGGTTCAGCGGAGACACCCTCTGTTACGTGCCCAGCAGCGAAGAAGAGATGGCGCCGTCCGTGGCCGCAGCAGGCGGCACCACCGGAGAGCCCAGCAAAGCTTCGGCCGAAGGCGGGCGCATTTACCACGAGCATCTGGTGGAAAGGCTGGTTCAAGCCATCGGTATCCTGCGCGGGCAAAGCTCTTGAGATGATACATACGCTTACTGCAAAGCAGGATTACAATTTCCGGCTTTCGGAGTATCCCGCGCAGTCATCCGGGTCTATGGCACTCAATCATTGATAAGGCGGGCCATCCCCTGCAACCCGAAATAGATGAATCCGTCTTGAAGGTCTAAGGCGGGCCATTGTCCGCAACCCAGCAGTGTAGGAGTCGGCTCCGGAGACCGGGGATTCCTCCGCTCCCTCCGCGCCGGCACAAAATCATCAATCCCATGATCGTCTGAAAAGCCTCAACATATCTTCTTGATTTTTGTGAAAACCTTTCAGGAGTAAGGCAATGGTCCCGGCATTCAGCCCGGCGAAGCCTTATGACGCCGATTGACAGGGCTCAAGGCGCCGGGATATTCTTGCGTATTGCGATTGTTCCATGTCATGGCCGATAGGTTCGCTGCTGAAAAGCATTTCAGCCCGGCCAGTCGGAAAAAAGCTCAACCGTCTCAGCCGCAGGCTTGTCCGCAAGGGATGGTTGACGGTGTTGGTGGCCCGAAACGTCCCGTTGGTGCCGTTTTCGGTGATGAACATCATTGTCGGGGCATCGAAAATCCGGTTTCGGGACTGTTTGATAGGGACCGCTCTGGGAATGGTTCCGGGCATACTGGTCGTTACAGCCTTTTCAGACAGGCTCTTTCGTCTGATTGAGGAGCCTAACTGGATAAATCTTGCCTGGGTGGGCCTTGTGCTGCTGTTCCTGGGTGGAGGCGCCTGGTGGTTGAAATGGCGTCTTACGCGCAGTGGTTGAACGGGAAGTGCTTCTGCCGTTGACGGGCTTTTGGTTAAATGATCCGGCCCGCGAAACCGGCGTGCAGTAGTATTCAAGAGGATTGAGCAGGGAGGCCGATTGAAACGCGAAGACGTACACCAGTCAAAGCAGATGCGTACAAACGGAAAAGCGACGCTGGAACACCCGTCTGTCCAGGCCCAGGCTGGAGACAGCCTGATCAAGGAATTGAATCCTGTCCTCTTCTTGACCTTGATCTTCTTTCTTCACTTCCTTGCAAGGCAACTGGTCGGGCCGATGCTGCCCGCCATGGAAAAGGACCTTGACATCAGCCACTCGGTGGGGGGGCTTTTTATACTCTTTATGGGGATGGGTTTTTTCGTCAGCCAACTCAGTGCGCCTTTCCTGACAGCCAGGTTCGGCTACAAGTCCTGTATTGCTATCTCGTTGTGGGGTGCGGCAGGGGCCATGTCCGTGGTGGGGCTCATGGGTTCGGTCCCGGCGCTTTTCCTTGGCTTTTTCCTGCTGGGAGTGACAGGAGGACTATATGTCCCCTCAGGTATTGCCCTTATAAGCGTCTTGGTTCGGTCCCGGGACTGGGGAAAGGCAATGGGCATCCATGAACTTGCTCCCAATTTCGCCCTAATCCTGGCCCCCTTTTTTGCCACTGCCATCCTGTCCTTTGCTTCCTGGCGTCTTGGATACCTGCTCATGGCATGTTTTCTTGCCGTAATGGGAGCTGTTTATGCCAGGTGGGGGAGCGATGTGCGAACGCGGGGCTCGGTTCCCGACTTCCACAGGATCAAGGAGGTTGCCTGTAACCCCGCTTTCTGGGGACTGGCCGGCCTGATCAGCCTGGCGGTCGGAGTGGAAACCGGTGTTTATGCGGTACTGCCCTTGTTTCTTGTAAATGAGCGTGGGTTCGAATTGAGCACAGCCAACCGGTATCTGGGGCTCTCACGTATTCCCGGTCTGGGAATCGTCCTGCTTTCAGGCTGGATCACCGATCGCCTGAGTCATGGGACCACGCTCCGCCTGGTGCTTTTTCTGACCGGTGCCACAGTCATCCTGCTGGGGCTCGGCCCCCGCAGCGTCACGGTTGTCACCCTTTTCCTGCAGGCCGCTGTGGCAGCCTGCCTTTTCCCTCCGATCCTCTCGGCTGCTTCAGGTATTTCCACGCCGGAGAACCGTGCTTTGACCATTTCTCTGAGCCTGGCGGTGGCTCCGATCCTGGGAGGCGGGCTCGTTCCGGCGGGCATTGCCCTGGCGGGCGATCTGGGTTCGTTCGGCCTTGGGTTGGCTGTCAAAGGTGCTCTGGTGCTATCGGGAATTTTTCTTGTCCGCCTGATGGAAGGCCGGCGGGCTTGATGTCTCGGGCCGGAGAGAGGATATCAAACGATAAAGGTGCTGGGCATGCGGGGCTACGGTGTTATTCTCCTTGTTAATGGGCGACAGTATCTCAAGGGTACAGGCAGCAAGCAAGATACATGAACCAGGAAGAATCCGATTATGAGCAAAAAGACCATTGCAAAGATCATGGGCGAGGAGAAGTGGCATTCATTGGCAGAAGAAGACATCCTGAGGGAGCTTCAGACGTCCCGGGAAGGAATCAGTCTTGAAGAAGCTTCAAAGAGACTCAAACAATATGGAATTAATGCACTTCCGATTAAAAAGCCTGTCACA
>CAYVDE010000009.1:0-59181 GCA_964450535.1 uncultured Desulfobacterales bacterium | reverse complement strand
CCACCATCGGGAACATCATCGCCGAGGCCATGAACAAGGTGGGCAAGGAAGGCGTTATTACCGTGGAAGAGGCCAAGAGCATGGATACCACGCTCGAAGTGGTGGAAGGTATGCAGTTTGACCGCGGCTACCTTTCTCCCTACTTCGTGACTGACGCCGAAAAGATGACCACCACACTGAGCGAACCCTACATCCTGCTCCATGAGAAAAAAATCAGCAATATGAAGGACCTTATTCCTATTCTGGAGCAGATCGCCAAGATGAACCGCCCGCTCCTGATCGTGGCGGAAGATGTTGAAGGAGAGGCCCTCGCCACCCTCGTGGTAAACCGGCTCAGGGGCACGCTGCAGTGCGCCGCGGTGAAGGCCCCCGGATTCGGGGATCGCAGAAAGGCGATGCTGGAGGATATTGCGATTCTCACGGGCGGCAAGGTCATATCGGAAGACCTGGGCGTCAAGCTGGAGAGTATTACTCTTAACGATCTGGGCACTGCAAAGACGGTGACCATCGACAAGGACAACACCACGATCGTGGACGGCGGCGGGACGCGAAAGGATCTCGAAGGGCGGGTCAAGCAGATCCGGGCTCAGATCGACGACACTACTTCCGATTACGATCGCGAAAAACTCCAGGAGAGACTGGCCAAGCTGATCGGCGGTGTGGCCGTTATCAACGTCGGTGCTGCCACGGAACCCGAAATGAAAGAGAAGAAGGCGCGGGTGGAGGACGCCCTCAATGCAACCCGCGCGGCGGTCGAGGAAGGGATTGTGCCCGGTGGAGGCGTGGCCCTGATCCGGTGCATCAAGGCGGTTTCCAAGCTGGATCTTCCAGGAGAAGAGCAGAACGGTGTCAAACTGGTCATAAGGGCCCTGGAAGAACCCGTGCGGCAGATTGCAAACAACGCCGGCAGTGAAGGCTCCGTCGTGGTGGAGAAGGTGAAAGAAGCAAAGAACGCCAACGGTTTCAATGCCGAGACCGGAGAGTACGAGGACCTGATCAAGGCCGGGATCATCGATCCCACCAAGGTTACCCGTTTTGCTCTCCAGAACGCTGCTTCCGTCGCCGCGCTGCTGCTTACAACAGAGGCCATGGTGGCTGAGAAACCCAAAGAAAAGGATGACATGCCCGGCATGCCTCCCGGCGGCGGCATGGGCGGCATGGGCGGCATGGGCGGCATGATGTAGGTAGTCGACGAACGGACGGCCTCCGGGCCGTTCCCCCTCAAAATGCCGGCCGGGCTTGGGCCCGGTCCTTTGAGCCGCGAGACAGGCCGTCTCCGGGATTCTTCCCGGGGGCGGCTTCTTTTTCGTAAGATGCGCCGCAGGGGGCTGCCAGGGCAAGACGGGAGATTTTCGTTGCCAAACCGCCGGGGTTCGAACATAATACGCGACTGTTTTGAGGACTTGTTCATCCTTCCATAATGGGAGTCAACCCGAGGCCTTATCCCACCGCTCTCTCCCGCAGGGACTGAAGCACGTTTGCCGCATATGGTTTGCGGCCGGCGGGGTTGCATGAAGAAAGAACTAAGAAACAGGACTGTCATGGTAACCGGGGCCGCCGGGTTCATTGGATACCATCTGTCAAGGAGGCTGCTGGAGGCGGGGCATGTCGTAGTCGGGGTGGACAACCTCAACCCCTACTATGACGCCAATCTCAAGCGCGCGCGGCTGGCGCGGCTTCAGCCCTATTCAGGCTTCCATTTTTTCGAGAAGGATATTCAGGACCTTCCGGAACTCCGGAAGATCTTCCGTATGTACGAGATCGGTCGAATCTGCAACCTGGCGGCCCAGGCCGGCGTCCGCCATTCCCTGAAGGACCCTTTTTCCTATCAGAAAAGCAACCTGGAGGGCTTTCTGAATCTCCTGGAAATCGCACGCGAGATACGGGTGGACAACTTTGTTTATGCCTCTTCCTCGTCTGTATACGGTGCGAACACCAAGTATCCGTTTTCGGAAGAGGATCGCGTGGCACGACCTGTTTCGCTATACGGCGCCACCAAACTGGCCAACGAATTGATGGCTCATGCCTACAGCCACCTCTATGAGATTCCGACCACCGGGCTGCGTTTTTTCACGGTGTACGGTCCCTGGGGCCGGCCGGACATGGCCCTGTTTCTTTTCGCGGACGCCATTCTTCATGACCGGGCCATCGATGTGTTCAATCACGGCAGGATGAAGAGAGACTTCACCTATATAGAGGATATTGTGGACGGTATCGAGGCCGCCCTTGAACGACCGTTTCGGTTCGAAGTGTTCAATCTCGGCAATTCGAGCACAGTAGAGCTGATGGAATTCATCCGGATCATCGAGGAAGAACTGGGCGTGGAGGCAAAAAAGAATCTCCTTCCGCTGCAGCCTGGAGACGTACCGGAGACATCGGCGGACATCGAAAAGTCGCGAAGACTTCTCGGGTTCGATCCCAAGACCCCTGTTAGGGAGGGGATCAGGGCCTTCCTTTCATGGTATCGTGAATACTACGGCGTATGAGGCATGAGGCGCGGGATAGACTGCCATGGCTGCCGCTACTACTACGTGACGTGGGAGAAGGCGTTTCCCCACGGATGCCGGGCCATCAAGTTCAAATCGAGACAACTGCCCTGTATCGAAGTATTCCGGCACTCAGGCCGGGAATGCCTCATGTACAGGGCGAAAAAGCGCCCTCCCATGAGGTGAGGCCTGAATATTCAACATATTCCCGCGGCCAAAATTTTCGCATTGCTTGATCTTGACCGGAACTGCGCGTTTTGCAGAGGTCTCAGGGTCATGAGAGCGGAAAACGGGCCGGGGCCGTTCAGGAATATCAGGCCTCGGACTCGCCTCCGGCTAGAAACCTCCCAGCGACGATGTTTCCCGCCACTACCCCCATGATTACGACCCAGATCAGAACAGCGATCCAGCTTTCAAAAATATCCCACACTGCACCGGCTCCCACAAAGGTGGGAATGATCATCACGATGAGTATGGCCAGTTTCCTTACGACGTCCATGGGACCTCCCTGGGAATGACCGGTACGGGGTATGAAAGTCAGGATCGCGCAATATGATCAACCCGGCGCTCCTCCCGTTTCCGGCCTTTATTCCACTTCAGAATTGGAAATTCACGATAGTCCAAGATTACTTTCCGATAGAGATCTGATAGCACAAAAAGGAAAGAATGTCCACGTCAAATCGAGGCCTCCGCTACCGCTTCATCACCTATTTCGGTAGGTTATCCACCCGGTTTCGAACGCAGGCAACGAGTGTCTCGATCTCCGACTTTTTGAGTGTCATGAGAAAGCCCAGGTCTATGTCGGTTTCCAGTACGCCCTGAAGAATCCGGATCAGTTTCTCCTTGGGTCCGTATGATTTGCCGTCCATCGGCTTTTGTTCCTTTCCTATCCCTCCCGAGTGCGTCGAATTTATCGGCAACCGTGCAATCAATGCCGTCCATACACAAGCCCGGCGGCATGTAATTCAACGAGTTAAAGGGGGGTGAGTCTTCATACTCAATAGGCCCTTCCAAGTCAACCGCTTTGCTTTCACCGCTGTTGCTTTCACCGCTGTTTGACACGCTACTCACCATGCCCTATCATGCGCTGGTGGTTCGGTTCGGGCCCTCGCCCCGTCGAAATTTGAAACGCTCAATTGAAGGAGGGATAAGACTGACATGAGAAAGCGCGCTATAGGGGTGGGACTGATTCTGGTCTTCGCTGCGATTGCAGCGGCCGCTATAATCCTCGTACCCAAGCTCCTGAACCGCTACCAGGACGAGGGTGTTCTGCATATCCCAGGTCTTGCGGAGCCGGTGACCGTCGTCAGGGACGAGAAGGGAATGGCCGCCATCAGGGCCAAGAGCCTGGATGACGCCATGGTGACACTCGGCTTTGTAACGGCCCAGGACCGCCTTTTTCAGATGGAACTCACCAAGCTTTTTGCCTGCGGGAGGATATGTGAACTCGTGGGAGAAAAAGGAAAAATCCTTGACGCTCGAATGCGGACCATCGGCTTCCTTCGCAACGGCGCGGCGCACGCCCGGATGCTGGACGAGGAGACAAGGCGATACTTTCAGAAATACCTTGACGGCGTCAACGCTTACATATCGAAAGGGGGGAAGAACCACCCTCTGGAGTTCCGCCTCGCAGGCATAAGGCCTGAACCCTGGACCGTGGCCGAATCCATGGCGGTTCTGTACTACATGAGCTGGGACACCTCCGCCAACCTGGAGACGGAAATCGTTGCCGGCATGCTTGTGGATCGGCTCGGCATTGAGAAGGCCCGAAAGTTTTTCCCACTCAATATCAACCCGGATGACGAGGCGTTTGATGACGTTCCGGAGGAGACCTCCGAAGCAAAACGCTCTGGACCCCTTTCGCTGACTTCCGATGGACGCCTGATGTCCTTTTTCAAGGAACAAAGGCTGGAGATCGGCAGCAACAACTGGGCCGTATCCCCGGCCAGAGGAAAGCGCGGGGGAGCCATTGTGGCGAACGACCCTCACCTGGACGCCCGTATCCTTCCAGGCCCTTGGTATCCGGCCTGCCTGATCACCCCGGATTTGCGGGTTGTGGGGGTGCACATTCCCGGGCTTCCGGCCATGCCCATCATGCGCAACCAGGACATCGCCGTCGGAATTACCAACGCGTACGGTGACTCCCAGGACCTTTACGTGGAGACACTTGATCCGGAAAATCCGGGGAACTATCTGGAAGGAGACAGGTCAATTCCTTTCCGCATTGTGGAGGAAGTTTTGCGGATTCGGGACGAAAAGGCCGAGGGCGGATTCCGCAAGGAAACAATGCGGGTCCGGTTCACAAGGCGGGGCCCGGTGGTGTCAGGGGTGCTGCCGGGACTGGCGAAGGAGCGTGTGATCACGCTGCGCTGGTCCCCTCTGGAGACCATGGGACCGAGGCTTGGTCTCATAGGCCTCATGCGGGCGAAGACTGTTTGGGACGTTCGGGATACGCTGGCCGATGTGAACCTCATCATGCTCAATTTCGTGTTCGCGGATAGACAAGGTAACGTGGGCTGGCACGCCTCGGGTCGGCTGCCCATGCGTTCAGCCGGAGACGGTACGGTCCCCTTTGAGGTTGTGGATGGAGAAGACAACTGGAGGCACTGGATCCCTCACGAGGAGATGCCCCATCTCTACAATCCGCCGAGGGGGTGGGTGGGGACGTGCAACCATGCCACCACGACCCGTGATTACCCCCACTATTACTCGTCGCACCAGTCACCCTCCTATCGGTACCGCCGATTGAAAGAGCTTCTGGATCCGCCGGGTCTTCTAACAGCGGAGGACCACTGGGCGTTTCAGCGCGACACCAGGAATGTTATGGCTGAACGGCTCGCCCCCATCCTGGCTGAAGCCCTGTCAGCCAACGAGGCCACCCGGGCCATGGGCGAGTTGCTGGCCGGCTGGGATTTCTGTGATGATCCGGATCAGGCGGCCCCGCTCGTGTTCCATTCTATCTATGAGCGGACCGCCTTCTTGACCTTTAAAGACCTGCTGGGCGAGAAGGATGCGCGCCTGATGCTCTCGGTCTGGTACTTCTGGCAGGAACGGTTCCAGCGGATGATGGAGAGCGGAAAGCTGGAAGATCTGGATTCATTGATTGTCAGGGCCGCTTTGGATGTTCAGGGCCGCCTGGCGCCGGAACTGGGAAGGGATCCGGGGAAATGGCTCTGGGGAGACGTCCACAGGGTGGAGTTCGTCAGCCCCATCCGCAGGGAAGGCCCGGGAAAGGGCATCCTGGGAGGCGGTTCCCACGCCGCCCCGGGTTCCGTGGTGACTCTCCATCGAGGCTACTACGACTTCAACGACCCGTACCAGGTGACGGTAATGGCTTCCCTTCGCATGGTGGCGGACCTTCAGGACTCGGAAAAAGTGGCGGCAGTGCTCCCGGGAGGGGTCGCAGGACGCATCTTTCATCCGCACACCAAAGACCAGATCAGGCCTTTCATGAACGGCGATATGGTATTCTGGTGGTTCAGCGATGAGGCGATCCGTGCAAACGCGTCCAAGACCCTCGAATTACTCCCGGCTGAAGAGGGTTCGTGACCTTTATACCTGCTGATTCCCGATAATCAAGACCTGATGACGGACACCGGACATGCTACACATCCTGCAAACCATTATCCCGGTCTTCCTGGTGATTCTTCTGGGTGTGGTCATTCGTCGCCTCGGCTTTCTGCCGAGCGGGCTGACCGGTCCTCTTAACCGCCTCGTATACTATGTGGCAATACCGTCCATGATTTTCGGCGCCCTGGCGGAGGCCTCCTTTGCAGCCCATTTCAGGGCGGTGATTCTTGTTGCCACCCTGGTTCCGTTGGCCGTGGTCTTTGCCGCGGCTATTCTGGTCGGACGGGGGTTGAAGATCCCGCGGCGGGAGATGGGGACATTTGTCCAGGCGTCCTTTCACGGGAACCTGGGTTACATAGGCTTTGCAGTGGCCTTCTACCTTCTGGGAGACGAGGGCTTCACCCGGGCTAGCATCCTGGCCGGCTTTCTGATGCTGGTTCAGAATCTCCTCGCGGTTATAGGCCTGCAGCGTTTTTCCGAACGCCAAAGGGGTGGGTTCGGCCTTGGAAGATCCTTCAAGGCCGTGATGGGGAACTCTGTGATCCTTTCCACCCTCGCGGGCATAAGCTACAACCTGTCGGGCCTTGCCCTGCCGGTGATCGCCCACCGGACATTGACTATTGTAGCCGGCATGGCGCTTCCCTTGGCCTTGCTGGTCATAGGAGCATCGTTGTCCTTTAATCTGATGCTTTCCAGGGTTCATGCCGTATTCGCATCCGCAGTGCTCAAACTGGTGGTGCTCCCCGCGGCCGGCCTCTCGCTGTTCAAGGCCTTAGGGGTCAACATGGCCGAATTTCTACCGGCTTTCATTTTGCTGGCCGCACCTACGGCCACCGTTACTTATGTCATGGCCGGGGAACTGGAAGGGTCTCCGGATCAGGCCACTGCCGCCGTTTCCGTGTCCACGCTCCTGTCCTCTTTGTCATATATCGCCTGGTTGAGCGTCTTGACCTGAAAAGGGCGGTTCGGGGGCGGGTGGAGGTGCTGCAGCGGTTGCATTCCATTAGACGCCCATCTATACTTCCTTTGTCATGTTCAACAATATTATCTATCTCATTGTCGTCCTGATGATTTTCAATATCGGCCTGCCTGAGGGCCGGGTGGAGGAATCGGCGGCATATACGCTTTTTGCGCACCTGATTGGATGGGCGGGGTTCGCTCTGTTATGCCGCCTGAGCTTCCGGGGATTGGCCGTCAAGGCGATTCAGGGTGCGATTGAAGACGGTTTGGCAGTTCGTTACCAGCGACTGGTCATGCGGCTGTCCATAACGGCGGTCTTTCTTTTCGCACTGGACGTCCATCTTTTTAACCTGCGCTATTGGCTCGAGTTCGTTCCAGGGGCCGGGACCTTTTCAGTGATTCCGGGTCTTCTGGGACTGGCGGTCTTTTTTCTGCACCTGGCCACAGTCTGGTTCTTCGCCCATCCGCTCTATGAGTCGGCCTACGGCCGTGTGGGAGACCGGCGCGGATTTGTCATAGGCAACCTCCGCTTGAATGTGCCGATCCTCTTCCCTTGGGCCGGGTTGACTTTCCTGTACGATCTCATGGCGCTCACGCCCTGGGGAGGGCCTGACGGGCTGCTCGGCAGGACAGAAGGGCAGCTGTTGTTCTTCACCGTGTTCCTGAGCATCCTCATGATCTTCCTGCCGAGCCTGGTGCGGACCTGGTGGGGGTGCGCCCCTTTTCCCAGGACGGAAAAGGTCCTGGAGGTCGAGCGGTTTTTGCGGGAGCAGGGGTTCCGCTACCGGGGGCTTCTCAGGTGGTCCCTTTTCGAGGGGCGTATGCTGACGGCGGGAATCATGGGAATAGTTCCACGCTACCGCTACATACTTGTGACTGACGGGCTCATGTCCCTGCTCCCAACCGAGGAACTCAAGGCCGTAATGGCCCATGAGATGGCTCACGCGCGCTACAAGCACCTTCTGTTTTACGTCCTTTTCCTTTTGGGGTTCGTGGCGATCTCTTTCGGGCTTTTCGACGTATTCTTTTATGTCCTGGCATCCCGGCCGTTTTTCATGGAGGCCCTTAAAAGCGGCAGCCCTGACGGCGGAAGACTCTTCCACCTGAGCATGGCCGTCCCTGTCCTCATAACCATGCTGGTGTATTTCCGGTTTGTGATGGGCTTTTTCATGAGGAATTTCGAGCGACAGGCCGACCTCTTTGCCGCGGTAACCATGGGGCACCCGGCTCCTGTGGCCCGTTCCCTCGAACGGATCGCCGAGGTCAGCGGCAAGATCCGCGATCTTCCGAGCTGGCATCATTTCAGCATTCGCGAGAGAGTCGAGTGCCTGGAGAGGGCCGGCGCCGACCCAGGCGTTGTAAAGCGGCACAACCGTTTCGTGGCAGGGTGCCTGGTCCTTTTTGTGGCGGCGGTTATAGGGCTGGGGTGGTTCCTGAATTTCAGCGACATGAAGCAGTCCTTGCCGTACAGCCTCATGAAGAAGGCGTTGATCCGGCAGGTTCAGGAAACACCAGGCGACCCTGCCCTGTACAGGGACCTGGCCATGGTTCATCATCACCTGGAGGAATACGGTAAGGCCGTTTCGGCCTATGAAAACTCGCTCGCCCTGGGACCTGAAACCCCGATCGCTCTCAATAACCTGGCCTGGATCCTGCTGACCGTACCGGACAAGTCCATACGGGACGAGAGGCGGGCGTTGAACCTGGCCGAGAAGGCGGTGGCCCTGGAAAGGGCCGCTCCCTTTCTGGATACCCTGGCAGAGGCCCATTATGCAAACGGGAATCCCGAGCGGGCCTTGCACCTCATTGAGGAGGCCATTGCCTTGGTTGAGGACGGAAAAGACTACTATGAAGGGCAGCGGGAAAAATTTATCGAGGCCTTACAGGAAAGGCCGGGGTCCTGATGGAATGGATGCAGCCGGCCTTAGGCATCAATTCGCTTCGGCCGGGAAATAGTTCTTGGGAACCACCGTGATCCCCCTTGGGGTCACGGTGAAGTGTTTCCTGTCCTCCCAGGGGTTGACCCCTATCTCGGTTCCGTTGGGAATTTCGTTCCCCTTGTCGATAATCGCCTTCTTGATCCGGCAACCGCGCCCGACGGTCACGCCGTCAAGGATCACCGACTCGTCCACTTCGGCCCAGCTCCGCACCACAACGTTGTATCCTATTACGCAGTTTCGAACCACCCCGCTCACAATGGCGCCCGGAGCCACCAGGGAGTCCAGGGCCTTACCCACCCGGTAGCCTTCCTCCCGCTCGGTGGCGAAGACGAATTTGGCCGGAGGGGCCTGAATATGGTTCGTGTGCATCGGCCACTTGCGCCCGTACAGGTTGAAGTAGGGATCAACGCCGGTCAGGTCCATGTTGGCGTTCCAGTAGGCGTCAAGGTGCCCTACGTCACGCCAGTACGCGGAATCCCGGGTTCGGGACTCCAGGCTCAGGCGTCTCACGCCGTTTTGGTCGGTGATGTGCACGAAGTCCTCGATCCGGTTGTTTTTTCTGTAGGGATAGGCATAGATCCGATGGCTGTCTACCAGCTTCGGAATGATGTCCCCGCCGAAGTCGTCTTCGGCCCAGGACTTCAGGCAGTGAATCAGGGTCTCCGTGCGGAACAGGTAAATGCCCATGGAGGCCAGCACGTGATTCGGGTCACCGGGTATGGTCCGTGGCGAGTGCCTGGGTTTTTCCTGAAAGCCTCTAATGCGGAAGTCCTGATCAACCACGGCCACTCCGAACTGGGGAGCCAGTTCGGTACCGACCTCCAGAAGGCTGATGGTCACGTCCGCCCGGTTTTCCAGGTGGTACGCCTCGAACAGGCCGAAGTCCATCTTGTAGATGTGATCCCCGGACAGGATGAGCACGTGCTCCGGGTTGTATCTTTCGATCAGGTAGAGATTCTGCCGGATGGAATCAGCGGTCCCCCGGTACCAGTCGGTCCCGGTGCGCTGCTGGGGGGGGACGATCTTGAGGAAGTGGCCTATCTGGTGGCTGAAGATGTTCCACCCCTCCTCCAGGTGATCCGTTAGGGACTGGGATTTGTACTGAGGCAGCACGATGATTTTGTAGAGCTGCGAGTTGACGCAGTTGCTGAGGGTGAAGTCAATGAGCCGGTATATCCCGCCGAAGGGCACAGCGGGTTTGCTGCGGTCCGCTGTAAGCGGCATGAGCCGTTCACCTCGGCCGCCGGCCATGATAAATGCCAGGGTGTTCTTCATGACGTCAGCCTCTTGGCGTGCGTCCGGTTTTAGGCTGGTGCCTGGCCTTTTAACTCATTGGCCTGCCGCGCCGGCTGTCCGGAGCAAAGGGTTACTGCATCTTGGTTCGTATTGAGAGGTCATGGTTCCGGATCTCAACATGCTCCACTCAAGATTATAGAAATGAGCCGGGTGATGTGTCAAGGAGACCTCGACGGATTGTCGTGTTGATTTGTCATTCAGCGGAGTTCCTTGCACAAAAAAATGTGCATACCGGGGCGATCCAGGTGAAAGACGAGGTCAGCATAAAAAAGACGTTATTCCTATATGTTATGCTGTGACAACAGCGACGGGACAGGTTAGAGACCCCTTGAAAGAGTGGTTCCGCCACCTTTTTCCCAAAGTAAGGGAGTTTCTGAATCATTTGATATTCTTATAAAAACTATAAAAATGCACAAATTAATGTGCTTAAAAACACATTAATATATATAAAAGATATCTTAAGCCCTTAATTTACATACTTTTCATTATAATATAATTATATAATAGTTAGCTTAATTAAAAATAAATCGTAATATAAATATTTAAAAACACAATAAAAAAATAATTATGACACTGAAACCACAATTTATGCCTGGTTAATAGAACCTTATGGCATGTTTCTTGATAAAAAAACTATATGTCCCGGTTGAAGCGTTATGAAAATACACGTTGAAACTTATCAAATTAACCGCGGCGTTCCAAAGGGCGCCGTCACAGGAGGTATGTATGAAAGCTATGAGAAAAGCAGTAGTGTACTGTCTGGTTCTTGGATTTGTCCTTGTCATGGCGCTTCCGCTCAACGCCCAGGAATCAGGCAAGTTGAACGTGAATGAGGCCACTGTTGAACAGCTGGCGGAAATTAAATTTATCGGAACGGCGATCGCCGAACGGATCGTAGAGTATCGAACGGAAGCCGGGCCTTTCGGAGAGCTCGAGGACCTCATGAATGTGAAGGGAATCGGTCCGAAGGTCTTCGATAAGATCAAGGATCAACTGACCATCTGAAGAACCTCCTCGGTTCGGGCGGGTCTTCGAGTATCACAGCAATAGAGGCCGGCCTGACACGGTGAGGATGATAGGGGTGAGGGAGGCGGCACGATCAGCATTCGATAACGATTCAACCGGGATGCCGAGTATGGCCTGCCTTCCTTCACCCCTTTTACGTCCATCAGCCCTTTTGATTTTTCGGGTCGTGTGGGTCCACGTGAATGATTACCCGGTCGATGTCGGCTATCTCATCCAGAAGGCATGTCTCTGCGGATTTGGCTATCTGATGTCCTTCCGTCACGCTGAGCTTGCCGTCAACCTCGATGTGGGCTTCCATCTGATAGCGTCCACCGGCGGTCCGTATCCGAAGGTCGTGCACATCAAGCACGCCCTCGGTCTTTAGTATGCACTTGGAAATCAGGTCCACGGTATCCGGGCCGGGGGCCGTGTCGGTAAACTCCTTTAGGGAGTCGCGGATTGCCTCCAGGCCGATCTTGACGATGAAAAAAGAGACGAGAAGGGCGGCATAAGCATCCAGGATGCGCAAATCCGGATGTACGCAACCGCCGAGTACGCCCAGAAATACGGCCACTGAACTAAGGGCGTCGGAGCGATGGTGCCATGCGTTTACCACTAAGAGCCTGCTGCCGATCCGCTTTCCCACTCGCACTGTGTATCTATACAGGGCCTCCTTGCATAGGATGGAGAAGACTGCTCCTATGAGGGCCAGGCCGGTGGGCTGGGAAACGGTGTGCCTGTATATGTTGATACCCGCATCAATCCCGATGTAGACGGCGGTCGCAATAAGCGACAGCCCGATCCCTGCTGAGGCCAGGGTCTCGATGCGGGCATGGCCGAAATGGTGCCGTTCGTCGGCGTCTTTCCGGCCCATGCTGATACCCAGAAGGGCCACCCCGTCGGTCAATAGATCTGAGGCCGAATGGACCGCGTCCGCCAGAAGCGCCCGGCTGTGGCCGAACCATCCCGCCAGGAACTTGACCAGGACAAGGCACGCATTGACCCAGAATCCGATCCACGTGATTGATCGCCCGGAACGGGTGTCTTCAAAGGCATGCCCCTGCAAGGGATCCCTCCAAACTGTTTTTCTGCCGTTTATTGTTTTCTTGAGAAAAGTAAAATCAGGGCCCTTAGTGTCGGGTAACGTCCTTTTTATCACGAAGGACGCAAAGAACACTAAGAATTATGAGAAGAAAGAATTAATACTTTTTCATCAGAGGGCAAATCAGCCCCGGCGCCTTACTTGCTTTTTCCTCTGGTTCCACCCCCTATGCGCTGGTATGATGCTCAAATCCCGAACACCGGCGGCCACACCCCTTGGATCTCGTAATCAGGCAGGGGATAAAGACCGTCCCAGAAAAGGAGGATAGAGCCATGGCCGACTTTCACCAGGGCGGGGTCATCACCACGCTCCACGCCCTTCACGAAGCTTTCGACCGGGAGACCTACCTGGCCTCCCTGGAAGACCGCCTGGAGGAGTGGAGCCGGCATGCTTGCATAGCACTGATCCTTCCATCCCTGTATTCCGAGATCGAGAATCCCGAGGTCCTTGATCGCATACTCGAAGAGGTCAAAAAAACCAGATACCTGAAGACTGTGATAGTCGCACTGGGAGGGGCTGAAGAAGAGGGTCGTTTTCAAAAGGCTCAGGAGTATTTCGGGCGTCTTCGCACCGAAAATCGCGAGGTCAAGGTCGTGTGGGTGGACGGTCCCCGGATTCAGGAACTCCTCAAAAAGATCAGGGAACGAGAGATCCCGACCGGGGTCCAGGGAAAGGGGCAGTCCGTCTGGGTCGCTCTGGGCTACATCCTGGCGCGCGAGGACTGTGAAGTGGTGGCCCTTCATGACTGTGACATCGTCACTTACGACCGTGTGCTTCTTGGGCGGCTGATCGAGCCCGTGGCCAATCCCCACAACGATTACGAGTTCTGCAAGGGGTATTACGCGAGAATCTCTCCGGATGAGCTGGCAATGAAAGGCCGTGTCACCAGGCTCTTTGTCACTCCATTTGTGGATACGCTTCAGGAGATCATGTACAACCGCGGATACAACGAGCTGGGCGCCTTTTTCGGTTACCACCGATCTTTCAAGTACCCGCTGGCGGGCGAGTTCAGCTTTTCTGCTCGAATGGCCCGCGGAATCAATATCGCTTACGACTGGGGCCTGGAGGTGAGTACGCTCTCAGAGGCATACACTCGCGTGATGCAACGAAAGATCGCACAGATCGACCTGGCGCCCAACTATGAGCACAAGCACCAGGATATATCCACTGAAGACTCAGGAAAGGGCCTTCACAGGATGGTGGTGGACATTGCCAAGTTTTTCCTGAATCACGTGCGATCCAACGGTGTGCCTCTGGATGATGCATTCGTGGATATGCTCCTGCACACATACTACAATCGAAGCCTTGATTTCATCAAACGTTACAGTGATGACGCCGAGGTGAACGGCCTCAACTATGACCGGTACCAGGAGGAGTCGACTGTACGCTACTTCAGGGGCTTTCTGTGGACGGCCTGGGAGCAGATAAAGGGGCCGCACGAGAGCACGCTCATTCCTTCCTGGAACCGTGTGCTGTTTTCAATTCCGGAGATCAGCAATGAGCTCCTTCAGGCCGTGGAGGACGACAACGCGTGACGGACCCGCAGGAGTATTCTGTTTTTCAACGGGGTGACGAAGCAGGTCGTTTTCGAGCTTTTTGCGACGCCGTCAACCTTTTCACAAGAGAATCAATTCATGGATTGGGGTCACAAAATCAGGTGTGAGTCGTGAAGGTCTTTTTCGCTGCGAGCGAGATGGTGCCGTTCGCCAAGACAGGCGGCCTTGCCGATGTGGCGGGTGCTCTTCCGGATGCCTTGATGCGCCGGGGGATAGAGGTGCGCGTGTGCATCCCCTGCTACCGCGCCGTGCGGGACGGCCTTGAAGCGGTTCAAAAGGCCTTGGAGGGCCTCGAGATTCCTCTTGGAGGAGAGCTTCTGGCGGCCGATGTCCTGGAGACCCGCACTGATCAGGGAGTTCCGGTTTATGCAGTGGAGAGGGAGGATCTCTATGAAAGGCCGAACCTTTACGGTACCTCCACCGGAGACTACTACGACAATCTGGAGCGGTTTACCTTCTTTTGTCGCGCGGCCCTTCAGGCTTGCAGAGCATTGGAGTTCGAGCCGGATGTCATTCACTGCCACGACTGGCAGACCGGGCTGATCCCTCCCCTGTTGAGGGAGTCGACATTCAGTACGAAGAGCGTATTTACGATTCACAACCTGGGCTACCAGGGATTGTTCCGGGCCGGTAAGATGCCCGTGACCGGGCTTGATAATAGAAGGTATTTTCATCCGGAGGGAATCGAGTACTGGGGCCGGATCAGCCTGCTCAAGGCCGGGGTTGTCTATGCAGACGCCGTTACCACGGTCAGCCCGACCTATGCCGAGGAGATACAGGCACCCGAGTTCGGTATGGGTATGGAGGGCGTTATGAGGGCGCGACGGGCCTCCCTCTTCGGTATTCTCAACGGTGCGGACTACACAAGGTGGGACCCTGAAACAGATACGTTTCTTCCCGCCCGCTACGGCCCGGGCCGTATGGCCGGTAAGGCCCTGTGTAAGAGGGCCCTTCTTGAAGAAACCGGGCTCGATTCAAGACTCGAGCAGAGGCCTGTTATCGGCATAATTTCAAGGTTGGATCCCCAGAAGGGTATCGACCTGGTGGCGGACACTCTGGACGACTTGCTTTCCCTGGACGTATGCCTGGTTATCCTGGGGTCGGGGGACAAAGGCATCGAGGACGGCCTCAAAGCCGCCCGAAAGCGGCATGTTGACCGAATGGCCCTTCGCATAGGATTTGACGAAGCCCTTGCACACCGTATTATGGGCGGGGCGGATATCTTGCTGGTCCCCTCCCGGTACGAACCCTGCGGCCTGACCCAGATGTATGCCATGAAGTACGGGACGATACCAGTCGTGCGAGCCACGGGGGGGCTTGAAGACACGGTTTCCGCATACAACCCGCGAACCGGGACCGGCAACGGGTTCAAGTTCCTCGAGGCCGGCGGAGATGCGCTTTTGAAGGCCCTTCGAGACGCTGTGGCGCTCTTTCATCGCCGCGAAATGTGGGAGCGTCTGCGCGGGACAGGGATGGGGGAAAATTTTTCCTGGGACCGGTCCGCCGAGCGATATGAGGCGCTTTTTCGCGACATGATGACACAGCGTGGGTCAGTCCCCGGGCCGATGAAAGAAGAGCGCACTCGGCGTCCCGGGGCCTCCATGGGAAAAAGTCTGAAGAAGAACAAAGGTTCTAAAGGAAGCGCTCGAAGATGAACGAAAAGTATGAGATTAAGCGTTTCGTATGCATCCACGGCCACTTCTACCAGCCTCCTCGTGAAAACCCTTGGCTGGAGGCGATCGAGGTCCAGGACGGGGCCGCTCCTTATCACGACTGGAATAAGCGCATCACAGCGGAGTGCTATGCCGCCAACGCCGCGTCCAGGATCCTTGACGACAAGGGCCGTATACTCAGGATCGTTAACAATTACGAGAAGATTAGTTTTAATTTCGGCCCCACGCTTCTCTCCTGGATGGAAACCCGTTCGCCGTTCGCCTACCAGGCCCTGCTGGATGCGGACAGGAGGAGCCTGGAGAAGTTTTCCGGTCACGGATCCGCCCTGGCCCAGCCATACAATCACATGATCATGCCCCTGGCGAGCCGGCGGGACAAAGAGACCCAGATCATATGGGGGCTTCGCGATTTCGAGCACCGATTCGGGCGCGCAGCCGAGGGAATGTGGCTCCCCGAAACCGCCGTAGACCTCGAGACCCTGGAGATAATGGCGGCTCACGGTATTCGTTTCACGATCCTGGCGCCCAGACAGGCCCGGCGCACCCGGCTGATTGTTCAGGAGACCTGGTACGACGTGGACGGAGAGCGGATCGATCCGAGGGTCCCCTATCAAGTCAAACTTCCGGGGGGAGGAGCCATGGCCCTGTTCTTCTATGACGGCGGCATATCAAAGGCCGTGGCCTTCGAACGACTCCTTTCGAGCGGTGAGGCGTTTGCCGAGAGGCTCACTTCAGGGTTTTCCGAAGACAAGGATCACGCGCAGCTGGTACATATCGCCACGGACGGTGAAAGCTACGGCCATCACCATCGTTTCGGTGATATGGCCCTTGCCTATGCCGTACACATCATCGAGACCCTTGATTCGGTGCGTATCACCAACTATGGGGAATTCCTGGCCCTTCATCCCCCTGTGCATGAGGCGGAGATCGCCGAAAACACTTCCTGGAGCTGCGTCCACGGCGTTGATCGGTGGAAGGCCGACTGCGGTTGCAACACCGGGGTTAATCCTGAGTGGAGCCAGGCGTGGCGGGCCCCGCTCAGGGACGCTCTTGACCGTTTGAGCGCGGAACTGGCCGCCCTCTTCGAAGAAAAGGGCGGCAGGGTGTTCCGGGACGCCTGGTCAGCCAGAAACGGTTACATCGGTGTTATCCTGGATCGCTCCGAGGATAGCCGTAAGGCCTTTTTCAGTCGCTTCTGCAAAGGAGCCGTGGACCGGGAGACCGAACGGTTTCTTCTGAAACTGCTGGAGATGCAGCGCCATGCCATGCTCATGTACACAAGCTGCGGGTGGTTTTTTGACGATGTCTCCGGGATAGAGACGGTCCAGGTCATGCTGTATGCGGCGAGGGCCATTGAGCTGGCCCGTGAGATCTCGGGCCGGGACCCTGAACCGGCTTTCTTGGAGCGGCTTGCCGCCGCCCGAAGCAACCGCAGGGATATGGGAACCGGGCGCCGGATCTACGAGCGGGCCGTCACGCATTCGATGGCCGACTTGAGCAAGGTAGCGGCCCACCATGCCATGTGTCTCCTCTTTCGCAACAACGAGCCTGTTGACAGATTTTACTGCTACAGGGTGGAGGACGAGCTCCTGGAGGTCAAAGAGGCAGGAAAGGCCTCCCTGCTCCTGGGACATGCGAGGTTTATTTCAGAGGTCACCCTGGACGCCGCGGATCTCTGCTTCGGGGTCCTCAACCTTGGTGATCACAACCTGACCGCAGGCGTGACAAAGATGGATGATCCGGCAGCATCCGAGGCCGTGAAATCCGACCTTTGGAAAGCGTTCGAGGCCGCGGACTACCACGAGACTCTCAGACGATTCGACCGTTCGTTTCATCTCGAAATCCACAGCCTCAAGTCCCTGTTTCGTGATGAACAGAGAAGAATCCTCGGGCGTATTCTGGAGGCTACGCTGATTGACGTTGAAGGAGTTTACCGGAGGTTGTACGACAAACATGTCCCTTTAATGCGTTTCCTCATGGATGCTGGAGCCCCGCTCCCCAAGGCCCTTCAGGTGGCGGCGGAGTTCGTGCTTCACACGGAGTTGAAGAGGAGGTTCCATGAAGATGACATGGATCCGGGACATATAGGTTCTATTCTTCAAGAGGCGCGTGGTGTGGGGGTGGAGTTTGATGCCGAGTCCCTGGAGTTCGATTTTCGAAAAGGACTGGAGAAGACCGCGAACCTTCTCGGTGCGGAACCTCGCGACGTTGAATGCCTGGTGCGGCTCGAGTCGGCCCTGTCGCTGCTGGATTTTCTGCCCTTTTCCGTGAATCTTCGGTCTGTTCAGAACCTCTTCTATGAATTGAAGGAGGACCGATATCCTGATATGAGGAAACTGGCCGAGGCCGGCGATGATGAGGCGCGCAAGTGGGTGGAGAGTTTCGTACGGATCGGCGAGAAGCTGTGGGTAAGGATTGACTGATGGGAGCGGTCTCAAGGGAGATACCGGACCGGGTGCATGGGTGGAAATCGGCGCGGTGAAGGAAATGACTGAAAGGCGGAGCGGTATCCTCTTGCACATCAGCTCCCTGCCCTCGGCTTTCGGGGTAGGGGATCTGGGGCCGGAGGCCCATGCATTCACTGAATTTCTGGAGCAGGCCGGCCAGAGCCTGTGGCAGATCCTTCCCCTGAATCCTACGGACCCCTCTTATGGGAACTCTCCCTACCACTGCCCCTCATCTTTCGCATTCAACCCGGTCCTGATCAGCCCCGAAGGCCTGGTTCAAGACGGGCTGATAGAGCCTGAAGAACTGCCCCCGACAGGCCTGTTCGCGAACGGGCCCGCACTGTACGAAAAAGCCGTGGAGTCCAGGAAGCGTCTTTTTGACATTGCGTACGATCGTTTTGTTAAGGGCGGAGACAAGGCCGATTTTGAGGCCTTCTGCTTCGATCAGGCCTCATGGCTGGAGGATTTCAGCCTTTTTGTTGTGTTGAAGTCCCAGTTCCGGGGCCTGCCCTGGACCTCGTGGCCGGCCGAGTTCCGCGACCGCGATGCGGGAGCCCTGTGTTCGGCTGCGAATGACTTCAAGGAGGAAATTGACCGGGTCCGTTTTGTGCAGTATCTTTTTCACCGCCAGTGGCAGGCCCTTCGCTCAGCCTGCAGGGACCGCGGTATTGCCATCATCGGCGACATGCCCATCTACGTGGTGCTGGACAGCGCCGATGTATGGGTCGATCCGGACGTGTTCAAACTGGACGAACACAAAATGCCCACCGCCGTTGCCGGTGTCCCTCCGGACTATTACAGCGAGACCGGGCAGCTCTGGGGAAACCCGGTTTACCGGTGGGATGCGATGAGACAGCGAGGTTACGACTGGTGGATCCGCCGTATCCGGCACAACCTCATGCTCTACGACTGGGTCCGCGTGGATCATTTCCGGGGGTTTGTCGGCTACTGGGAGATCCCGGCCTGGGAAGAGACCGCAATCAACGGGATTTGGGTGGAAGCGCCTTACGAGGATTTTTTCATCAATGTCCTTAAGGAGATCCCAGACGCCTCCATCATAGCTGAAGACCTCGGGGTCATAACGCCGGACGTGCGTGAGGCCATGGACCGTTTCGGTTTTCCGGGGATGAAGGTGCTTCTGTTCGCATTCGGCCCCGGGATAGAGTCCAATCCGTATGCGCCTCACAACCATGACAGGAACTATGTCGTTTACACGGGTACCCATGACAACAACACCGCACGCGGATGGTTTGACGAGGAGACCACTGAAGCCGACCGTTCCCGTCTGGAGGCCTATATCGGGCACCGGGTTACGTCAAACACCGTTCACTGGGACCTGATTCGTCTGGCCATGGGATCGGTGGCTAGCACGGCCATTGTCCCCATGGCGGACGTCCTGGGATTGGGCGGCGAACACCGCATGAACCGGCCTGCAACAAGGTCCGGGAACTGGAAATGGCGGATGGCGCCCGGAGCCGCAGATCGGGATCTGGCGCGTCGCCTGCGCAACATGGCATCGCTCTACGGGCGGACTGGATCATGAATCCCCTGGCCATTTTGAAGGATCTTCGATTTCAGGATGTACTGGACATCCTGTTTCTCTGCTTTTTTTCATATCACCTCTATGTCTGGTTTCGCGGAACCAAGGCCTTAAAAGCCCTGGTGGGCCTGCTCATGTTCGGTGTGGTGTTCACTGCCGCAAGGGTCTGGGGGCTCTTTCTCACCACCTGGGTTTTTCAGATCCTTTGGCAGGTCCTGGTCATCCTTCTCATCATCCTTTTTCAGAGAGAAATCCGCCAAGTCCTGGAACGCGTTAATCCACTCCAGACATTGGGGATCCGCAGGCTTTCTTCCACGGGAGGGTGGGCCCGAAACCTGGCCGACGGTGTTTTTTCCCTGGCCGGGGGAAAGACGGGAGCCATCATCGTCCTGGAACGGACCGACGGGGTGGATGACCTTGTGACCGAAGGGCACTCCCTGGAGGCGGAACCGAGTTCCGAGCTCCTTCGCAGTGTATTTCAAAAGGAGTCGCCTCTGCATGACGGAGCCATGCTGATCCGGGGGGGGCGGGTTGCCCAAGTGGCGAGCTATCTTCCTCTGACTTCCGAAACAGGGCTCCCCAAGCAGTGGGGGACAAGGCACAGGGCTGCAATGGGCCTCAGCGAAAGATGTGATGCCGGGGTCATAGTCGTTTCCGAGGAACGGGGGGAGGTTTCCGTGGCGCAGGGTGGAGAGATCCGCCGCGTGAACGACCCTGAGGCCCTTTTCCAATGGATACGGGAGGCCATGCAGCTCTCGGCCGGGCCCACGCCTTGGAGGCAAAAGGCGAGGCTGCTGCTGACCAGGCGATGGAGGACCAAGGCGGCTGTGGTGGGGGTCGTGTGTGCGGTCTGGCTGGCCCTGGCCGGGCAGCAGGATTTCGAGGTGGGTCTTGAAGTTCCCCTGGAGGTGAAAAACCTTCCCACAGGTATTTCCATGGAGGACCCTGTCGACCCCAGGGTAAGATTGCGGGTGCGGGGGCTCAGAAAGGACGCGAGCATTCTCAGTGAAAAGAATGTGCGCGCGTCCCTGGACGCCCGCGGAGCGAGGGAAGGATCGAGGGCTTTTCATCTTTCCCGGGAGAACATTCAACTGCCCAATGACCGGGTGTATGTGGTGAAAATTGATCCTTCCAGTATGGAGTTCATGTTCCGCGAGAACGATAAAGGAAAGGAATGAAGATATCATGGTGAATCCCATCAGGACCATCGACGTCAGGCCCAACATCCCCGAAACCCTGAAGCCGCTTCGGGACCTGGCCGACAACCTCTGGTTCGTCTGGACATATGAGACCGAAGAGCTTTTTCGAAGGATCAATCAGGATCTCTGGCTCGAGACCCGAAGGAACCCTGTAGAGTATCTGTGCCGGCTCAAACAGGAGGAACTGGAGGCCATGGCCGGGGACGAGGCCTTTCTGGCCCACCAGCAAAGGGTATGGGAGGAATTCGAGCGGTACATGTCGAAACGTCCGGATCCTTGTGTGTTTGGAGAGAGGAAAGAGCATTTTACCGTGGCCTACTTCACCGCCGAGTGCGGAGTGGCCGACTGCCTTCCCATTTACTCCGGAGGCCTTGGAATTCTTTCCGGCGATCACCTCAAGTCGGCAAGCGACTTGAATCTTCCTGTCGTAGGTATATCCCTGGCATACCAGAAGGGGTATTTCCGCCAGTACCTGACCCAGGACGGCTGGCAGATGGAGACTTACCCTGTTAACCATTTCAGCACCATGCCCATGAAGCCGGTCCGGGACGATGGAGGCAACATCATCAAGGTGAATGTGGAGCTCAAAGGCGAGCAGGTCACGGTCCGGGCCTGGCGTGTGGATATAGGAAGGACTTGCCTGTACCTGCTTGACACAAACCTCCCGGAAAACTCGGAGTGGGGGCGAAGCATCACTTCCGAGCTTTATGGCGGGGACCGCGAGATGCGGATCAGGCAGGAGATTATTCTCGGGATCGGAGGCCTGCGCATGTTGCAGGCCGTGGGTATTCATCCGGCCGTGTGTCACATGAACGAGGGTCACTCCGCGTTTGCCTGCTTTGAGCGGATCCGGCAGTTAAGGGAGGACCACGGCCTGAGTTTCAACGAGGCGTTGGAGTTTGTCAGGATGACTAACGTCTTCACCACCCACACGCCTGTGCCCGCCGGAATCGACACATTCGCTCCCGAGCTCATGCAGGCCTACTTCGACGGTTTCGCACGGAACATAGGAATCAGCCTGGATGTGCTGCTGGGCTACGGCCGCCAGAACCCGCGGGATCGCCGGGAGGATTTCAGCATGGCGGTGCTCGCGTTGAGGCTCTCCAACTGGAACAACGGTGTCAGCCGGCTTCACGGCAAGGTAAGCCGCAGTATGTTTCGTCATGTCTGGTCACGCATTCCGGAGGTGGACCTTCCAATAACCCACGTCACAAACGGCGTACACATCCCGTCCTGGATCTCCCGTGGTATGGCGGAGAATTGCGATCGGTATCTAGGTCCCCGATGGATAGAGGATCCGGACAACACCAAGGTCTGGGAACGCGTGAACCAGATTCCGGACACCGAGGTCTGGCGTACCCATGTGCGCGGTCGCGAACGTCTGGTGGCCTTTGCGAGGCAACGGCTCAGAAAGCAGTTGGAGAGCCGCGGGCAGTCGAACCGTGACCTGGAGATGGCCTTGGAGGTCCTGAACTCCGAAGTCCTCACCATCGGGTTTGCGCGACGCTTCGCACCATACAAACGGGCTCATTTGATCCTCCGTGACATTACCCGTCTGGAGAGGATTCTGACCCATCCGGAAAGGCCGGTGCAGATCGTGTTCGCCGGAAAGGCGCATCCCCAGGACGAGGCCGGAAAGCAGCTCATCAAGGATTTGATCAAGATCACGGGCCGTGAGAAGCTGAGACGCCACATGGTTTTTCTCGAAGACTACGACATGGAGGTCGGCCGCCGAATGGTTCAGGGAGTGGATGTCTGGTTGAATACGCCCCGCCGTCCCAATGAGGCATGCGGTACCAGCGGAATGAAGGCGGCGGCCAACGGTGCGCTTCAGGTGAGCATTCTTGACGGGTGGTGGGATGAAGGCTATGACCGGGAGCTTGGCTGGGCCATAGGAAGCGGTGAGACCTATGACGATTTGGAATTCCAGGACGACCTGGAGAGCCGCACCCTTTATGACATACTGGAAAAGGACGTTGCCCCGCTTTTCTATGACCGCGGCGCCGACGGGCTGCCGCGCCGCTGGATCGCCATGATGAAGCGGTCGCTCCACCGTTTGTGTCCCGTGTTCAACACGCACCGCATGGTGGAGGAATACTGGGAGCGTTTCTATTGCCCTGCTGCCGGGCGGGGATTTCAGGTCAGAGGGAATGACTGGGAAGGGCTGCGGCGTCTGACCCAGTGGCGGGACAAAATCATGTTCAACTGGTCGGAGGTGAAGATCCAGAGTATTCGAATGGATGAGCTGGAGGGGATCGAGGTGGGGAAACCCTACCTTGTGGAGGCGGATGTATTACTGGGAGAACTGACTCCGGAGGAAGTGGTGGTGGAAGTCTATGGCGGGCGCGTGGATCCTTCGAACCAATTCCTGGACCGGTTCGTATATCCCATGACCGTGGAGGGACCCCCCAAGGAGAAAGTTTACCACTATCGTGCGGAACTCGGGTTCGAGAATGCCGGGCACTTCGGGCTGAACATACGGATCATTCCTAATCACCCGAACCCTGAGAGCCGCCACGCCATGGGGCTGGTTGTTTGGGGAGAGCCGGAAGAACTGTAAGAGGTGAAGAGGTGTTCAGATTTTAATTATTCCGGGTCCGCAGCCCTCGAGAATCGCACCGTGAAGATGGTGCCGCCGGACTCGAGACAGGTGTCCCGGCTGGTGCAGAAGGTACAAAGGCTGATTCTTCCCGGACAGACATCCATGTCCAGGGGAATGTAGCGGCAGCGTTCGGACTCCATGCCGATTCGAAAACCGTACCTTTCGGCGAATATGCGCATTCGCAAAAGGTCCGCCCCCTTGCCCCCCGCATTGAAGTCATACGGCCGCTTGGATGAGTAGTGTAGAGTCTCCTGGGTGGCGTAAAATCCCTCAAAAATCCTCCTCTGAGCGTCCTCTGTGATACCTACCCCGTAGTCCTTGACCACGAACTCCGGCCCATCCTCCTCGTCACGCAGGAAGATTTCTATGCGTCCCTCATCGGGCGTGTTTTCCACTGCGTTTCGCACCAAGCCGTCCACCACCTTTCTGAGGCAGTCCGGAGGAATGAAGACCTCGGCTTCGGCCTTGAGATCAATGACCATCTCGATGTCCCTGTGCGAGAAGAAGCTTGATATTTCGTTTATGCGGTCATGAGCAAAACGGTCCAGGACCAGGCGCTCCGGAACCAGGTCGCGTGAGCCGTAGATTTCATCAATTCGTTTTCGAATACGCTCAATGCCTGGTCCTTCTCCGGTTTCCGCGGCAAGGAGGGTTTCCAGTTCATCCGAGCACTGGTCCAGGAGCTTGGTGAGTAGGTTCGGCATATCAGACGAGCGGCCCTGAATGATGTCGTCCACCTCATCCTGGATATCCACTATCCTGTTGAGATTTCGCCTCGCCCTTTCCACGGTGGGCTTCCAAGCCTCTTCGGGTATGTCTTCCAGCCTTTTGGAGAGGATGTCCAGGCTTCCCACGAGCACGGAAACGGGCGTCTTCAGTTCATGGCTCAAGTGGTTGATTGTCTTGTCCTTGGCCCGGTTCAGGCTTCTGACCTCCAGATAGGCCTTTTTGAGTTCATCAGAAAAGCGGGCATTCTCGATGGAGAGCGCCACGGTGCCACCGACGAGGCTCAGGAGCTGTAGATCCCGCTCATCAAAGGCCCCCTGCTTCTTGTTGATGCTGCACAGGACTCCTATGATACGGTCGCCGCTCTTGAGGGGGACTTCCATGAAATTACGTGTGGTGTATCCCAGTTTTTCATCCCTTTTGGGGTAGAGGCGCCGGTCCTCTGTAACGTCATTGACTATTTGCGGCTCCCCCGTGCGGATAACCCTTCCTGCGGCCACCTCATCCAGGTGAAAGCGACTCTTCTCCATTCGATCCTGCACGGCTTCGTCCTCATAGCAGGCTCCCAGGAAGAACAGCTGCTCCTTTTCCTCCTCCAAAATACCCACCAGGGCGCCTTCCGAGTCCATGAGACGGCGTACCTCGGAGCTGATGTGGTCAAGGAGGTCATCCAGGTCGGGATGGCTGGGGAGGGACTTGCTTATGCGGAGAAGGGTCTCATTGTCCCTGTATGCCTGCTTGAGGTCCTCGGAGAACCGCGCGTTCTCCACGGAAAGGGCCACGGTCCCGGCGATCATGCTCAAAAGCTCCTTATCGGAGTCGTCAAAGGACCCTTCTTTCTTGTTTATACCGGCGATGACGCCGATGTTGCGATCACTGCTCTTGAGCGGCACCAGGAGTAAGTTCCTTGTCTCGTAACCGAGTTTGCGATCCCTTTCCCTGTGAAGGGGTTCCCCGGCGGGGACGTCCGGCACGATCTGGGGTTCGCCTGTGCGGATTACTTGTCCGGCTACGAGCTGATCCAGGGGAAAGCGGAATTCCTTGACCCGGTTCTTTGTGTCCGTGTCGTCGTAGGCGGCCCCCAGAAAAAAGAGTTCCTGGCGTTCTTCATCCAAAAGAATGATGAGGGCGCCTTCGGACCCGATCAGGTGTTTGACTTCACCGCTGAGGTAGTCCAGAAGGTCTTCAAGATCGGGATAGGCGGGAAGGGCCATGCTTATGTGGAGCAGGGCCTCATTTATTCGGGCGTGGCGTTTTTCCTGAGTGATGTCCCGCAGCATGACCAGTTCTCCCAGGGGGTGGCCCTCCTCGTCCTGGTAAAAGGCCGCGCTCAGGACTACGTCCAGGACTCTTCCGTCCTTTGTGAGCCGTTTGGTCTCGTGCCGGATAATAACGTTGTCCTGAAACAGGCGTTCGACGGCCTCCTGGGTCTCTTTTTCGAGTCCGGGAGGCACATAGGGGATCTTTTGTCCCTTGAGTTCATTCAGGGCCCAGCCGAAGGTGTCCGTAAATGCCGGGTTAAGGTAAAAAACCCGTCCGTCCACAGTGAAGACCACGATCGGATAAGGGAGGAACTCCAGAAACGAACGAAATCGTCTCTCCGAATTCCTGTGTTTCTCTTCAGCCCTTTTTCGCTCGGTGATATCTTGAAGCGTCTCGATGGCCCCTGTGATCCGGCCGCTTTCATCGTAGATCGGGGATGCAGTGAAAAAGAGCCACTTGCCGCTGTCTCCCAGGGCGGGGAAAAAATTTTCAGCCTCATAGGCCCCTTCAATGACGGATGATTTTCGGTATTTGTCCTTGTAGTATTGCGCAAAGGTTTCTTCCGGGGCGTTGTCCACGACCAGATCGGCCATCACGGGCCGCGGCTTGGCATAGAAGGTCTGCCAGTGACGCCTGGTACCGAGGAGTTCGGCGGCCGGTATTCCGGTCAGGTTCTCCCAGGCCTTGTTGCAGTGGGTTATTCGATGGTCTGCGTCGATGACAAAGGTGGCGATGGGGGTCCCGTCGACAATCTGAGAAAACATTTCCTCGTTTGCGGTGAATTCCTCCCGGGCGGCACGCAGGGTGGCGTTTTCGGCTGTCAGTTCCTTGACCCGGGTCTCCAACTCTTCGTAGGTCGGCTTTTGCTCCATTCAATCCAACCTTTCGTTATGGTACCTGACATTCAGTGCAAGCCGGTGTTATCTTACGGTAAGCCTCCTGAAATCTCAATCGCAATCTGAAAACCCTTGAAAAACTCCATAGCTGTTGAGTCTTCATCAACACGGCCCTTGTCCCGATTGACCAAAGATGTGGAAATCTGCTACTCTTTTTGTAATCGAATAAAGTGCCCGGTTCAGGCCTGATAACTTCAGCGGAAAGGGCTGCATGCCATGGCAACAAACATCAGTCGATGGATCAAAAAGGCCGAACGATTTGATGTTCAGGCCTATAAGCCTCCGTATGACCCCAAGATCCTTCAGAACACCCATGTGGCGTATTGTGGGTCCCTGTTCAAACACCCTTATGACGACAAACTGGCTCTCCTCGTCACAGATCCCGGAAGCGGAAATACGGCCTGGCTCGAGTTCCGGGTCAAGGACATATCTTATGTGGAATCCTTGCCCAGCATCGCCGATCCGGACGGGGATGTGGTCTTTATGGTCCGCATCTGGGTGAAGAAGATGAGTGTGGGGATCAGACACACTCCTTTCCTGGTGGAAGACCTGTCGTTAAGGGGCGGGTGATAAGCTGTACGGTGTCAGAGGGAAACCGGGGCCTTTTGAAAGATATGAGGCCGGCGGTCGCACAGGAAAGGAAATTTCTTGCGCACTTCGGATACTCGATCAGGGTCGATGTCGGCGGTGATAACGGTCTCATCGGCCTCTGCCTGTGCCGCCACAAGACCTAGGGGGTCCAGTATCACGGAGCCGCCGGCGAATTCATGGCCTCCGCCCCGGCCCACTCGGTTGACGCCCGCCACATAACACTGGTTTTCTATGGCCCTGGCCTTGAGGAGGGCCTCCCAGTGGGCCTGGCGCGGTTCGGGCCAGGAAGCTATCACAATAATCAGGTCACAGTAGTCTGCAACAAAGCGGAATGGTTCGGGGAACCTGAGATCATAACAGATGAAGCAGGCTGTTCGCACCCCATCCAGGTCGAACAGGACCGGCGCACTGCCGGGGCCGTAATGGCGGTCTTCGTCAAGAAGGCCTATGAGGTGGATCTTTGCGTACAAGGCGGCGTCATGGCCGTCCTGGGTTACGGCCAAGGCCACATTCCGGGGGAGATCCCCTTCCCCGGCAAGGGCAAACCCGCCCACGATCCATAATTCCATTTCCGATGCCATGGAGCGCAGAGTGGATGGTGTGGGGCCGAACAGGGATTCAGACGTGACTTCAGTGTCCATGGAAAAGCCGGTGGAAAACATCTCCGGGAAGACCACGGCCCGGGCCCCTAAGCGCCTGGCAGTGACAGCAAGCCGCCTGGCCGTCAGGTAATTTTGATCCCGGTCGTGCCACGCAATATCCATCTGAGCCAGTGCCAGCTTCATCGGAGCCCTCTACCCATAAGCCACGTCTCAAGGCGGGTCACGGCCTCCATAAGTGTATCGTCGCGCTTGCAAAAGCAGAATCGGACGAGTGTGTTTCCGTTGCGCCGGCCTTCCCAGAACATGGAGCAGGGTATGGCCGCTACTCCGGCCTGCGCAGGAAGCATACGGCAGAAGGCGAGATCATCATCGAATCCCAGGGGTGAGATGTCGGCGAGGATGTAATAGGTTCCCTGAGTGGGGTAAACGTCGAACCCGAGCTTTCCCAGGGCCTTTCTAAGGTGGTCCCGTTTGCGGGTGTAGTCGAGGAGGAGTTCCTGGTAGTATTCATCAGGCAAGTCCATGGCATAGGCCATGGCTTCTTGAAGAAAGCGCTGCCCGCAGAAGGTGATGAACTGGTGGCTCATTCGGACGGCCCGGGTGAGGCGTGGAGGTGCGACAACATATCCCACTTTCCATCCGGTCATGGAGAAGGTCTTGGCAGTGGAGCTGATTACAAGTGCCCGATCCCGAAGGGACGGTATGTCAAGGAGCGGTGTGTGGCGCAGCCCGTCGTAAACCAGGTGCTCATAGACCTCATCCCCGATTGCAAAGGCGTCATGCTCGTTACAGAGTTCCCCGATCTTGTCCAGTTCCTCCCGAGTGAACACCTTGCAGCAGGGATTCATCGGGCTGTTTATCACTATGGCGCGCGTTGCGGGACCGAAGGTGCGGCGCAGTTCATCCACGGGCAGGTCGAACTTCGGCCCCAGCAGCGGAACCCGTCTGACGCGGGCACGGGCAAGAGCGGCAAGAGGGGGGTAGGCGTCGTAGCTGGGTTCCAGGAGGATGACCTCGTCACCGGGTTCCAGGAGAGCCAGGAACGAAGCGCAGAGGCCTTCTGTGGCACCGGAAGTCACGGTGACCTCTTCCTCGGGATCGATATCCAGACCGTAAAAACGCTTCATTTTTCGGGCTACGGCCTGCCGAAGGGACAAAAGCCCTGACGAGGATATGTACTGGTTGGGGCCCCTCAGAAGTGCTTCGGCAGCCTTGGCCCTGATCTCCTGCGGCCCGTCGAAATCAGGGAAGCCCTGGGAGAGGTTCACGGCCCCGCAGCGATCCGCAAGGGAGGTCATCTCGGTGAATATAGTGGTCCCGAAGGGCCGCAGGGCTTCCACAACGGCGGTATCACCGCCGTCCTTTTTTCGGGCCGGCGGTGATTCTTGTTCTGTAGTACATGATTTCATAAGTTCAATTTTCTTAAATTTCTTGGCTGTTCCGGCATCTTGTGAGAAAAAAGCTAAAAGGACCGCGATGCGACCAGTTAGTGCCCATCCAGAAACGCTTTTTGGGCACTAAGAAGTTTCCAATTCAGAAATGAGGATTTTTTGTCAAGATCAAGGACCATTCCGCAGGATAGCGGAATGGGACGCCCGTCAGGGCGCCCGAAGGGCGAGGGCCATGGATGGCCCGAGTCAAATCAAGAGGTTGCGCGGAGGCGTACTGAAGTACGCCGCACAAGCAACCTCGCAGATTGACGCCGAGATTGGCAAAAAAGACCATTTCTGGATGGAAACCAGTTAGAGATAGCGAATAACCGCCTGCATAGTCAAGGCGTATGTTTCGTTCGCGTTCTTCTTGTACTCCGTGGTGGATTACGGTTTTTACCACGAAGGACACGAAGAGCACGAAGATTAAAAAATGTGAACGCGTAATCGCCGGTAATCAAGGCCTCGTGGCGGAGGGGGCCGTGAGCGGAGGGAGCGTAGGAAGACCCAGGCCCCCGGAGCCCGACCGGATTTTCATGCGCGGGGGTGGCAACGGATTGCCATGTGCGTTTAGGAGGAAAGCTCTATGGATCGAATTACGTGGGCAATTGAAGAGGGCCGGGTGGCCGTGGTCACCCTCAACGACGGGGAGAATCGTTTCAATCCCGGATTCCTGGAGTCGTTTCTCGTTGTTCTGGACAGGGTGGAGAAAGAGACCGAGGCCAGGGCATTGGTCGTGACCTCAGGGCATGAAAAAATCTTTTCAAACGGCATTGATCTCGACTGGCTCGTCCCGCTGATCCAAAAGGGAAGACAAAAAGAGGCCAAGGCCTTCTTTTACCAGATGATGAGCCTTTTTCGGAGAATACTGCTCTACCCCATGCCGACCATTGCAGCTGTATCCGGGCACGCCTTTGCAGGGGGCGCTATCATGTGCTGCGCCTTTGATTTCCGCTTCATGCGCTCGGGTCGCGGCTTTTTCTGTTTTCCGGAAGTGGATCTGGGGATTCCTTTTCTTCCAGGGATGATCGCGATCATCACGCGAGCTGTTAACCTTCAGACATTCGAGGAGATGCAATACACCGGAAGGAGGTTGACGGCCGAGGAGTGCATGGAAAAGGGTTTCGTGGCCGGGGCCTACTCCAGCGAGGATCTGCTGAGCCGGGCCCTGGGCTTTGCCGCGGAATTGGACAAGCGGCGGGAGGTGGTTCTGGAAATGAAGAAAAGGACCCACAAGGGTATTATTCGAGTCCTCGACGAGGAGGACCCTCCCCTCATCGAGTCCGGGGTGTTCTCGGTCTAGGCCTGCCGGTTTTGGCGGCTTTTTTTGGGGAGGTACGCCTCTGCTGGTTCACTTGTGACGGGTGTGTTTCCCTTGAGCAACTTTTCAATAGCCCCGCGTAGCTCGTTCATGCTGTAAGGCTTTGTAACGGAGGCGCTGAAGCCGTAGCTGGAGAAATCCGTCATTACCGGGTCTTCGGAGTAACCGCTCGATACAACCGCCTTGAGGCCCGGTTCGATCTCCAGGAGTTTTCCAACAACTTCCTTGCCGCCCATTCCGCCTCGTACGGTCAGGTCCAGGACTGCAACCTGGTAAGGCTTCCCCTGTTCCATGTGCTCTGTGAACATCCGAATCGCTTCTGGGCCGTCACGGGCCAGGCCGACCTCGTATCCCGCCTGGTCCAGCATCTCACAGGTGATGTCCCGGACGATCTCCTCGTCGTCCATCACCAGTATGCGGGCAGGGGCCCCCTTCCGGGGCAAGGTGAAATGGTCGGCCTCCCGCCCCCGAGCCGGGTTCGATGCAGGGAGGTAGATGTGAAGCGCTGTCCCCCGGTCAGGTTCGGATTCGGCAAACAGGTATCCCTGGTGGTTGCGGATAATGGAGTGGCTGATGGCGAGACCCAGACCCTGTCCTTTCTGTGCCCCCATCTCCTTTGTGGAGAAATAGGGATCGAAAATCCTGTCCAGGTTCTGCGTGGAAATACCGTAACCCTCGTCCTCTATGGTGATTCTAACCCAGTCTCCGGGATCAACAGGGTGCCCCGTTTGTCCCCGTATGTGCATATTCTCGGCCTCCACACGGATGGACCCTCCCCCAGGCATGGACTCGCGGGCGTTTATCACGATGTTGTGGATCGCCTGGGACATTTGAGAGTCATCGTATTCCACGGGCCACAGGTGGGGCGGGACCAGGAATTCGCACTCAATGTTGGAACCGGCCAGCGCAAAGGAAATCGTGTTTTCCAGGAGGGGAGGGACAGGTGCCCGCTTCTTCATGGGACTTCCGCCCCTTGAGAAGGTTATCAATTTCCTGGAGAGATTTTTGGCCATATTGGCGGCGTGGCGTGCCCGGACCAGGTGAGCCAGGGCCTCGTTATCCGGTTCAAGGACGGACTCGGCCAGGGTAATGTAACCCATCATGGCCGTAAGCAAGTTGTTGTAGTCATGGGCGATGCCCCCGGCGAGAAAGCCGATGGATTCGAGTTTCTTGGCCCGCAGAAGCTCCTCCTCCATTTGCCTTCGTTCGGAGATGTCCCTGGCGGTGAAGAGGAAACCGGTTACAGCGCCTTCCTTGACGGTGGGTGCGGCACTGGCCTCCACTGGTACCATGTGCCCCTTTCTGTGAATAAAAGCGGTTTCACACGTTTTTACGGAATCGCCGGACAGCTGAGAGAATCGGTCCTTGAGGTCGATGACCCGTTCAAATTCCTGCGGGTCCATGAAATCCACCGGTTTGTGTCCCAGGACCTCCTCTTCGTCATATCCGCCTAAAGTGAGCCCGGCCCGGTTGATGTATTGAATTTTCCAGTCCGGGTCACACAGGACGATCATTTGTGTGGCTGTTTCGATCATGAGCCGGAATCTTTCCTCGCTCTCCTGAAGGGCCTTATGAGCCTCTATGCGTTCTGCGGCCTGCTCTTCCAGTTCGCTGACGCGTTGCTCAAGTGCCTGGTACGAAGGTTTGGGGGGCTTTTTCGACATCTTGCGGTATCCTCCGTCAGGTTGGTGCTGTTTGACCTCCAAGTTGGACGAAAGGATCACTATATTATTCACCCTCATCGAATTTAAGCGTAGGATTGCCATCCTACAGAGATCTTAAAGTATTACAAGACTGAATTAATTGGTAGGTTTTGGGTAGACAGAATACCTATTGAATGGAGAGGAGATGAGACCTGAGGTTGGCCTTTCTGCCATCGATCGATAGTTTTTTACGGATATTTTTCCTGTGGGTTTCTACTGTCTTGGGCGACAAATTTAACAATGCCGCAATCTCTTTTGTTGTTTTTCCCTGCCTGATCAGGTTGGCGATCTTGATTTCAGCGGGCGTAAAATTCCATAAGCGGGAAGAGAGTCGCCTTGAAAAGGGGGAAATTATGTCGTCGAGGTTGGACTCCAGAATTTCCAGATACGCCCTCTGAGTAGGGGCAAGAACGGTTTTTCCGAGCTTTTCCAGATAGGGAAACGCCAGTTCTTTCATGTTGATCAGGACCTTTTCTTCCATCTCGAGCCGGTATTCGTCGCGCTTTTTTAGAAGGACTTTCAGGGCCGTGTTTGTCTCCTCCAGGTTGACCTGCTTTATTTCGAGGGCCTCTTCGGCGCGCTTCCTGTCCTGAATTTCCTTTTCGAGCCGGGTATTCACCCGGACGAGTTCACGGGTCCTGTGTTCGACCCGTTTTTCCAGTTCGTCATGGGCCCTGCGCAGGGCCGCTTCGAAGTCGAGGCGTTCGGTGATATCCGTCACGACCGCAATCAGCCCGGTCACCCGTTCCCCGGCGTCTCTTTTGTAGTCCCAGGACACCTCCAGATTAATTACTCGCCCTCTGCGGGTGCGTTCTCGAAAGATCCAGGGCGTGGGGGGCGGTTCATCTTCAAGCACACGAAGGAGTTCCCGGTGGATCTTTTCCTTGTCCGCCTTTTTTTGCATGATTCCGGTAACCGGTGTTCCTGTTAACTCTCCTTCCGGATACTCGAGCATTCGGTAAAGGGCCGGGTTAGCAAAGACAATGTTCAAATCCATGTCGATTTCAATGATGCCGTGCGGAATGATTTCGACGAGTTTTCGATACCTTTTCTCGCTTTGCCTCAAACGGCCTGCCATTTCCTCGTTGTGCAGGGCGATCTCGATTGCCGCCGTGATCTGGCCATCCTGAAAGGGCTTGAGTATGTATCCGACCGGTTCCTGTTCTGTGGCACGCCTTATCAGGTCCTGGTCCGTGTGTGCGGTGACAAATATGAAAGGGATCCTGTTTTCCTCCTGAATGAGACGGGCGGCTTCTATCCCATCGACTTCTCCCGGCATGACAATATCCATAAGGACAAGATCCGGAACCAGTTTTTTCGCCATGTACACAGCCTCCAGCCCTGAGGCGGCTATGCCGACTATTTCATACCCCATTTGTGTCAGGCGTTCCTCGAGCTGGGTTGCGATGATTATTTCGTCATCGACGAGAAGGATCCTGCGCATTGAATGATTCCTCCGCTGAGACAGGAAATCTGATAAGCACTCTGGTTCCCGGCCGGCGATGAATATGAAGGGTCCCACGGAGTTGGTGATTCACGATGTTTCGAACCAGTTTGAGCCCCAGGCTGGTTGCGTGTTCAATGTCGATCTCTTCGGGAATGCCGGCTCCGTTGTCCGCCACCTCCATTCCAATCATACCGTCTCCGTTCTGTTTCATTGAAATGAGAATGGCGCCGGTTTCTTTTCCGCTGAATGCGTACTTGAATGCGTTTGAGATGAGCTCGTTCAAGACAAGGGCGCAGGGAATCGCCTGTGTGACCGGGAGGTGAAGATTGGAAATGCTTATCTGGACGACAACCGGGTTTTCTTTGCCATACAGGCTTTCCAAATGGCTGAACAGCTCCCTGACATGGCGTTCCATATTGACTTCATCGAACCGTTCGTTCCGGTAGAGCTGGCTGTGAATAAGGGCCATGGTGAAGACCTTGGCATGGGCCTCGCCGAGCTGCTCGGCCGCCTCCGGGCTGCGGGCCCGGCTCTTGCTCATTTCCAGGAGGCTCGCGATGATCTGCAGGTTGTTCTTGACTCGGTGGTGTATCTCACCAAGGAGCACAACTTTTTCTTCGAGGGCCTTTCGAATGTTCTCCTCGGCCGAATGCTTTTCTTCAATTTCCTGTCGGAGCTTCAGGTTGGCCTCAGTCAGTTGCGAAGTGCGTTTTTTGACGGTTTGCTCGAGTTGTGTCCTGTGTTGCTTGAGTTGATCCTCAATCACCTCTCTCTTGCGGACCTCCAGTTCCAGTTCAAGGTTTATCTGTTCCATGGTCCCCAGCAAGTCCTGGGATTCCCGGGCGGAGGCCTCGGCCTCCTGCCTGGCCTCGACAAGGTCCCTCTCACGTTTCTGCACGGTATCGAGCATGCTGTTGAAGGCGTCGAACAGGACTCCCACCTCGTCTTTCCGGTGCTTTTCGGCGCGCAATCCATAGTCCCTGTTTTTCGAGACACCCCGAGCCACCAAAGCGAGATTGGATATAGGATCGGATATGAGCCTGAGAAGTCGCGAGGAAATAAAATATGTGAGCAGGAATGAGCCCAAAAGGACTCCTATCATTGTCAGGATGTTTCTCCTTCGAAGGGTTTGCATTTCCTCGAGACCGGATTCGAGGATGATTCCGCCGATGTGCTGATCTTCAATAAATATCCTGCGGTGAACAACCAGGCTTTCCCTGGTGAACCGGTGGAGGTCTTGCAGAGGCGGCTTTGGAGTGTATTTTGCCGGATCCCCTTGTTTCCGGTATTCGGCCAGCAGGCTCCCGTCTTGATTGAAAAGCCAGCTTGCCCTTACAGCCGGTTTGGCCTGGAGTGTTTTCAAGGTCACGCCCGCGTCCACCGGATCCGAGAACATCAGGGAAGCGGAGGAGTTATACCCTATGACCTCAGCGAGGGTGCTCAGGTCCCGCACCATGGACTGCCTGAACGACCTGATCTCGATGACCGCGAAAGCCGTGCTGGCGACGGTCAGCGCCGCAATGCTGACGGCCATTATGATGACTAGGAGTTTTTTCTTGATGGAGAGGTCCTGGAACCAGGTCTTCAGTCGCCTCGACTCAGCAAAATTATCTGTCGGTGGGCGTTCCATGGGGAATGCCTCCCACGATTTCGGACAGCCTGAGGATTCTGGAGCGGATCTTGAACCCCGCACTCAGCACTGCGTCCAGGTTGATCCGGAAGCGCGCGGCCGGTTGAGTAAACGTTCCTCCGGGCAGGGCTGAGTCACAGGGGGATGGGCAAAGAAGCTCCACCATGCCCCCTAGCTCCGCAAAACCGGGCATGTCCCCCATGGTCAGGCAGGGTTTGTTTCTGAGCTGTGCCAGTAAGTCGAAAGCCACTGTTTTTTCCGCATCTCGAACGAGAAGCACGTGGCAGCCGGCCTCGATTTCGTCCATCTTACGCGCATGTTTGATCACGATCTCCTTGCCCCGGAGCTGTTTTCCCTCGATTCCGGCAAGGAATTCGCTTTTTCTCTCCTTGCTCAGGAGGCAGATCACCATTTTGTGTCTGTCCTGATATTCATCCACCGGCCAGTCCACAAACAGGAGAAAGTTGTACAGGTAAAGCCCTGTTAGGCAATCTGTGCGAGGCGTTTCGGCCGAGACGGTTGTACCCGTCTTGACGCAAAAAAAAAGTGCCAGTCCGAGAGCAACGGACAATATCGTCCAATGGTTCGAGCTCAACATACTGTCAAGGCCTTTCCGCGCCAAATGATCCGGTCTTCCACTTCGCTTGAAAGTACCGGTCCATCTCATCGTAATAGGGCTGGAAATCCAACTCCTTTCGCATGGCGGCAACGGAGTTGCCGTAATACATGGGCGCCCAAAACGCCTCTGTTCCGATCAGTTGCTGGGCGCGAGACAATAGATGTTTTCGCTCGTCTTCCGATTCGGCCAGATCGGCCTCGCGCAGGATTCGATCGATTTCAGGAGTGGTCCCCTGGCACAGGGAGGCGTCCTCGAGAAAGAAATGGTTCAAAATAGCGCTGGCGTCAAAGATGGAATAGCTGCCCCACGTGATAAAGGCTATTGGCGCCTCACCTCTTTTGAGTATGTCGAAAAGCCTGTCCCAACGGCCGTCCATCCATTTCAGGTTGGTTCGAATGCCCACGGCCCGAAGATCACGGGCCACGGCCTCGGCCACCGATTCGTCGCGATAGGCATAAAAGTCAATGGTGAAACCTTCCCGGAAACCGGCTTCTGCCAGGAGCCTGCGGGCACGATCAGGGTCATAGGCATAGGTCTGCGTGTCGGGTTCGTATCCGAAGTGGAAGGGCGTTACTGCGCCGTAGTTCAATACGGCCAGGCCCCGCAGGATCTTATCCACCAGTGAATCCCGGTCAACGGCGTGGTTGACCGCCCGCCTGACAAGACGGTCCTTGAAAAAGTCCACGCCGCTCAGGCCTTTTGCGTCCATTACCAGGAAAAAGTTACGGATGATCTCGGCGCGGCGAACCAGGATGTCGGGGTGGGTTTCGAGAAACAGGATTTGCTCCGGAGTTATGGATCCGCTTCTAATCACATCCAGTTCCCCCTTAAGGAGCATTTCGATTCTTATCATCTCCTCGGGGACGATATGGAACTCCAGGTTGGGGATTCGGGGCTTGCCCTTTGGAAGGCCGAAGTAGTCCCGGTTTTCTGTAAACAGGATTCGGCCGGGGTCCTCCCAGGAAACGAATCGGTAAGGCCCGGTGCCCACGGGACGCTTTCCAAAGGCCTCGGGGCCGGCTTCGCTATGGTACATAGGGGGGAGGATAAAGAACACATTAGCAAGCACTTCCAGTGCTGCACGGGGATGAATGGAGGTGGGTATTCGGACGGTGCGTTCGTCAATGACAATGACATCCTCGAAGGCTCGAAACAGGTTGCGGCTCAGGGCCTCCGGGGCCTTGAATACATCCATGGAATACCGCACCGCTTCGGACGAGAGGGTTTCGCCGTTGTGGAAACGGATTCCCTGTCTCAAGGTGAACTCGAGAATGTTATTTTCAAGGACCCGGTAGGACTCGGCAAGGCATGGAACTATCTCTCGTTTGTCCGGATCTCTGTAAACAAGAGTATCGGCCCAGTTGTGGCACAAAATGAGTGCCTGCCGGCTGTTGGAAAGGGTCTGGCAGAGCGAGTCGAAACCCACTTTCTCTCCAACTACCAGCGTGTCTCTAGCGGCCCCGCAAGGTGCGGCGAGGAACAGGCAGGCCAGTGAAACAAGCCCCAGCATGCGAAGCATTGGATTTATCCTTTTCCCCCTACTCGAAAAAGCGGGCCAGGAGATCCTTTGTCTTGACCACGTTCATGTTGAGCCCGAGTTCCTTGCGGTCAAACCCCATGGCCACGCCCAGGATCTGTGTAAGGTAGAGGACAGGCAGATCGTATTCGGTTTCGAACTTCGATGCGATGCCTTTCTGGTTGCTGTCGTACATGACAGCGCAGAAGGGGCAGACCAGTGAGACGGCATCGGCCCCCGCGGCCTTGATGTCATCCAGTTTTTCCTTGGCAACGGACAGGGAGGTCTTTTCGTCAACGGGAAGGAGCGGCCCGCCGCAGCAACGCTTCTTGTCCTTGTATTCAACAGGTGCGGCTCCGGTAAGGGAGACGAGTTCGTCCAGAGACCTCGGGTTTTCCGGGTCTTCGAATCCCTCGTATATCTCGGAGGGCTTGAGATAATGGCAGCCGTAATGGGACGCAATGCTCAGGCCGTCCAGGGGTTTCTTGATGTGGCGCACGATTTCGTCCTTTCCCACCTGCTCGTAAAGTACTCGGGCCAGGTGTAGGACGCGGGTGCCGCCCTCATACCGGAGACCCACCCGGTCGAGGCCTTTGTTGACGGCTTCCCGTGCGGCCTTGTCATGATCCAGGCGGTGTGCCGTTTCCGTGAGGGCTGATGTACAGGAACTGCAAAGGGTGCAGATGTTAAGGCCCTGTTTCTGTGCAAGGGCCAGATTATAGGCGCCGAGAAGGGTTGCCGACTGCAGGTCGGCGCTTCTGACAGGGAAACCGCAGCAGATAAAGGCCTCCAGGTCCACCAGCTCCAGTCCCAGCCTTTCGGCCACCTTTCGCGAGGAGAGTTCATAGTTGCGGGACCTGGCGGGAATGGTGCAGCCGAGAAAAAGGGCGAATCTCATGGAATACCTCGGTTTCTATTCAGATTGTCTCGGGGTGAGAGGAAAACCGCTATTAGCCGGTCCGGGCTTGCCGGACGCACCAGAGTCTTTTTCAGCCCATTTTTACTGAAGGGCGTTTTTTTCGAGCGTCAGGGGTTTTGTCCATGCTCATGAGGAGACTTTTTTCGTCCGTAAACCGCAGTTTATGCGTCAAGACCGACTATAGAAGGCCCCTGTTTCGCTGTCAAGGCATTGGTGGGCATTGGCGGGATTGGGAGTCGTGTTTTGAAGACCTGGGGTAAGGGCTGTTAAGGTCTGCTCGAATGGCAGGATCAAGCCTGGTGTCAATGCCTTGACGGGCACACCGGCCACGAAATCCAGGCCTTGTGTAACTATCTGAAAGAAAGGGATAATTTGGCCAATTTCGGTTTGGCATGCTTTCTGCTGATACATTTATCCAACGATCCCCGTGTCTTTTAAGAGACAAACACTTATTGCTGAATCATCAATGACTAAATCCCGCCATGGGCAAAGCGGTACGCTTGGAGCGAGCCCTACAGGAACAATCAGTCAGAGGGAAAGGGGCGATGAATAAGTCTGAGCAGGAGAGGGCGTTTTTTCGTTTTGCAGGAAAGGAAGTAAAGGACGGATCCGGACTTCGATCGGAACTCATTCTCCTTAATGCCGAGTTTGAGGCGGCCAGGACGGGCCGGGCGGGCGAGATGTTTGCGTTGAGTATAGCCGAGGCACGGAGGCGTCTGGTTTCCTTGAGGTCATGGTCAAGCAGGGAGAGGACCTAGTCCCTCGTTCGGTTTAGTTTGCGATTTATCTCCTCGATAGCCGGGTGCCAGACATTGTGAAAGTGTTCCCAGAAGAAGGTCTTGGCCAGTACAAAACGGTTTTGGAGGGTCCCTGCTCCCTTCATCTTTCGATCCCAGCCGGCTTGCAAGTCCCGAAGCGCACACCTTTGCTCTTCATCTTCCGCTGATTCTATAATTTCCTCGATCATGCGCCGCCGCTCCATTTCAAATGTGAAGCGGTCTTCTCTAAAAAGCTTCGAGAGCAGGGCGTGTCTTTTAAGGGCTTTTTGTTCCCGTTCTTCTTTATTATGTTCCCATTCCATTTTTCTCTCCTCCCTTCCCGCAAGGTGGTCGTTTCATGGGGAGGGGTGGATATGCCGACTGTCACTCCCTAAATATAAAAGCGATTTAGGGGGGTGTCAACTCTGTATAGCAGCAGGTCCCCGTCTCGCCCCAAAGGGGGAGAGCCTCCCTGTGGAATTAATCAGGGAAGTTGTCTCGTGCGGTTGCGTTTTCGCTCCGGATGATGATAGCCTGATCCGCGTTGAATTGTAGGATCCCGTTTACCGCGCCGCTTTTCAACAAAGAACAGCGGATATGCCTTGCCTGAACCAAACCAGAAGTTTTTCAGGAGACAAGAAGCCATGAAGATACCATCCGCAGTGACGGCCCTGGCTCAGGGCGAGAAGATCAAGGCCGGGCTGATTTGGGCCTCAGAGAGCATTTCGCTGCTCCAGGGATTGGGCGGTGTTGAACGATCCGGCGGTATCAGGGTCATAAAGGGGCTGTGCGCCATGATCGGAAACGAAGTGTCTCTTGTGCGTATGATCACCAATGACCCGGCATGGGACGATATCACACCCTTTCTGGAACGTGCCATGGTGATGATAGACTCGGGCGTGCCCCAGGAAGCGACCGGACATCTCTCACGGGCATTGAGTCTTACCACCGGGATTCTCCAGCGGGCCATGGAGGGCATGGATAGTCGTTGATTGGCTGTGAGCTGTTACACTGTTGGGTTGTTGACCTGCGAGTCCTGTAGGATTTATAACACGCCCTGAACGTATCCTACGTTTCGGCGGGTTTCATGGTTGGAGGAGTGGGAGGATATGACGTGAGGGAAGATGTGATCAAACAGCTTTTAGCGGATGTGAAAGAGGGCCGGGTCAGCGTGGAAGAGGCTTTTGGGGCCCTGCGGAACTTACCTTTTCAAGATATCGGTTTTGCCTGCATTGACCACCACCGTTCACTTCGCAGGGGATTGTCCGAGGTCATCTTCGGCGAAGGCAAGCGTGTCTCGGATATCCTGGCAATAATGGAACGAATGCTCCGCCATAGGGATGACGTCCTGATCACAAGGCTTTCCCGGGAAAAGGCCGAAAAGATTCGTGCAACCCATCCGGACAGTGAATATCACGACCGGGCGAGATGCCTGACACTGGTACTGTCTCCCAGGAAGACGGCGGGGAGGGGGAAAATCCTTGTTATCAGTGCCGGTACGTCTGATATCCCGGTTGCGGAGGAGGCCGCCGTCACAGCCCGATTCATGGGAAATGATGTTGAGGTTCTTCACGATATGGGGGTCTCGGGGATTCACAGGATCCTCGCTCATCGGGAGGAGATCGCACGGGCAGGGGTGATTGTGGTGATTGCGGGAATGGAAGGCGCCTTGCCGAGCGTGGTTGCCGGTCTCGTGGACAAGCCCGTGGTGGCCGTGCCCACCAGCGTTGGATACGGTGCCAGCTTCGGTGGCATTGCGGCCCTGCTGGGAATGCTCAATTCCTGCGCCGCCGGGGTCACTGTGGTAAACATCGACAACGGCTTCGGGGCCGGATATGCAGCCTCCCTTATCAACCGGGATGAGCCGGGATCTGGAAACCTTTAAAGTGATGCGAAACGGAAATGCCGTATACAGGTGAAATTCTGGAAGTGGACCTTGGCAAAGGCCTATGGGAGCGAACGGCCTATCCCGAGCGGGCTTTCAATGAGGTCCTTGCGGGGCGCGGCTACAACGCTCTCCTTCTTCATGAACGGCTGAAGCGGGGCATCGATCCCCTGGGTCCCGATAACATCCTGGTGCTTTCCTGCGGTCTCCTCTCCGGGACTCCGGCCCCCTCCTCTTCCAGGATACATGTCGGGGCACTCTCTCCCCTTACAGGCATCCTTGGGAGTTCGAATGTCGGAGGTCTCCTTGGGCGGGCCCTTCGTTCCTGCGGCCTGCAGGCCGTGGTGATCCGGGGCAGGTCCCGTGATCCGGCAGTCCTGTTCATTCACGGGAAGGACGTCCGGATTGAGACAGCCGAAGACCTGTGGGGGCTCGACACCTGGGAAACAGAGTCGCGGCTTCGTGCCGCCTGCAACGGGATGGAGGCCGGCGTTTTGACCATCGGGCCCGCAGGGGAAAACGGGGTCTCTTTTGCATGCGCCATGAGTGATTTCGATCACGCGGCGGGCCGGACCGGCCTCGGGGCGGTCATGGGGGCCAAGAGGCTGAAGGCGATCGTGGTTCACAAGGAAGACTCCCTTCCTTCACTTCTGAATCGAACCGCCAAAGCGGCGGTAAGGGACTACGCACGGCAAATCCGGCGGTCCCCGGAGTTCGGGTTCTTCCGGGATCATGGCGGCGCAGGATATGTGACCTGGTGCGACGACATGGGGATCCTCTCTACACGGAACTATCGCGGGAACCGGTTCGAATCGGTGGACGCAATCGACGGGAGGCGGCTGCGTTCTCATGTGGTTCGGACCCGAGGTTGTCCGGGGTGCCCGGTCCGCTGCAAGGCCCGGCTAAGTTTTAACGGGAACAGGCGAGGGGGCGGGGCTTTCAACAGGCCGGAGTTTGAATCTATGGTCAACCTTGGAGCAAAATGCGGACTGGGCGACATAGAAGCCGTGGTCCGGCTGGACAACATCTGCTCGAAGCTCGGGATGGACTCTATTTCTACAGGAACCGTGATCGGTTTCGCCATGGACCTCTTCGATCGCGGAATTATCGGCCGGAATGACACCGGCGGGCTGGACCTCTCCTGGGGAAATCATGAGGTAATGGAGACCCTTATCCGGCGGATCGCCCGCAGGCAGGGCCTGGGGGCGGTACTTGCACTCGGCGTGCGCCGGGCCGCCCAGGAGTTGGGGCGTGGTTCGGAAAAATACGCAGCTCATGTCAAGGGGCTCGAGCTACCGGGATATCATCCGGCTCACATTATGGGTACAGCCCTCGGCTACATGGTCTCGTCCCGTGGCGGCGACTTCAGCAATGTCTATGCCTCTCTTGAGTACGCCCGGCCCCCTGAGTGGAGCGAGGCTGAGGTTATACGCCGGTTTTCTCCGCATATCGACCGGATTCAGGGTAAGGCTTTCATGATCCGTTACGCCGTATTAACGAACAACGCCCTGGATTGCCTGGGGCTTTGCAAGGTCCCTGTTCTGTCGCTCAGGCGCGGGTTCGATCTCGAGGCGGAGTCCCGGCTTGTCCGGGATCTCACCGGGCTGGACATTCATGTGGAAGACCTGATGCGCGTGGGTAAAAGGGTTGCGGACCTGGAACGCCTGTTCAACATTGAACACGGGGTCCGATCCCGGGACGACCGGCTCCCCGGCATGTTCCTGACGGAGGAGTATGGTTCCGGCGAAACGGCAAAAAGAGGTTATGACACCATGCTTCAGGAGTATTACGCCCTCATGGGTTGGGACAGACAGGGTCGCCCGCAGGAAGCAGCCGCGGGCCAGGCCGTTGACCGCAGCGGTGTAAAGGCAAAAGGACCGGCTCTTTTCGGGCTCATGGAGAGACCTGATAAAAACGGTGCTGGAGAAAGGGCGTGAAAGAGATGACTGCAGGAGGTTTGAACGGGTTTCCTTTTTTGCGGTTTCTGTCCAGAAAGGACAAGGAGCGCATCGATTCCGCGGTCTGCAGTATCCTGGATCAAATCGGGATGCGGGTCTTCCATGATGAGGCAGTGAGCCTGCTCAGGAAAGCAGGGTGCAGGATTGAGGACCATACAAGGGTGCACATTCCGGAAGCGCTTGTCAGGTCCTCAGTGGATGCCGTTCCCAGATTGATTTCCGTTTATGACCGGGAAGGGGATCCGGCCATGGACCTTGGCGGCACCCGTTCCTATTTCGGGCCCGGATCCGATCTCCTTTATACCATGGAGGGTGAGACCCTTAAGCGGCACCGCTGCAGGCTGGAGGACGTGGCCCGAGCCGCCAGGGTCTGTGATGCGCTTTCCAATATCGATTTCGTCATGTCCTTCGCCCATCCTGCGGATGTTTCACCCCATCGTGCATACCTGCAAAGCTTTCGCACCATGGTGGAGAACTCTTCCAAGCCTATTGTGACCACTGCTGAGAACCGGGAAGACCTGCGCGAGATGTGGGCGGTGGCGGTCGAGGCAAGGGGCGGAGAAGAAGTCCTCAGGGAAAAGCCTTACATCCTGCACTACGCAGAACCTACGAGCCCGCTTAAACACCCGTTTTCCAGCGTGGACAAATTGATGTTCTGTGCTGAGAAGCATATTCCCCTGGTGTATTCCCCTGCACCCATTGCGGGGTCCACCGCGCCCATGACAATGGCGGGGCACGTGGCCCAAGGCATAGCCGAATGCTTCTGCGGGCTGGTGATTCATCAACTCAGGACACCCGGAGCCCCCTTTCTCATGGGAATGGGCCCCGCCGTCCTGGACATGGCTACGGCCCAGTGCTCCTACAACGCTCCGGAGTACTACCTTTCGTACGTGGCCTTCGTGGAGATGAGCCGGTACTACGACATACCGAACTGGGGGTACGCAGGTACGAGTGACTCCCAGATCCCCGACGGCCAGGCCGTTTTTGAGGCGGGTCTGTTGACCTTCATCTCCACAATGATAGGGTCCAATCTGAACCACGATGTGGGGTACCTTGATTTCGGAAGGACCGGCAGCCTGGAGATGATCGTGATTCTGGATGAGCTGATCGACCAGGCCAGGCGTCTGAAACAAGGGGTCATAACCGGCGAAGACGAACTGGCGCTGGATGTCATCGCCCAGGTTGCGGAAAAGGGCAACTTCCTGGAGCATCCCCACACCCTCAGGCACTTCGCCACCACCCAGTGGCGGCCGAAACTCTTGAACCGGCAGGGATTCCACGGGTGGGAGCAGGCAGGAGGCATCGGGCTTCTGGATCGAGCCGCCCGGAAGCTGAGGATGATCCTTCAGTCCCACGAAGGTGTTCCAATATCGCCGGCACTCTCCTCGTTTCTTGAAAAAAGAACGGACCGGTTCAAGGAAGGCGAAGAGGATGGCCCGCAGTACCCGCCGGCCTAAACAGCCCGAAAGCTCAGCAGTTATATCGCTGCGTTCTCTTGCAGGTGGATCACGGGCTCTACTCGGGAAAGCTCTTCAAGGGGTATGTGGCAGAAGATGCGGTGCCCCTTTTCGGTTTCAACCCAGGGCGGAATCTCGGTTTCGCAGATCTTGCCGCCGTCGGGGAGCATCTCCGCCCTTCGAGGGCATCGCGTGTGGAAGCGGCAGCCTGAAGGCGGGTTCAGGGCGCTTGGAACATTTCCACTCAGGCGCAGGTCTTTTTGCAAGGCCTCCGGATCAGGAATGGGGACCGCTGACAGCAGGGCCTCCGTGTAAGGGTGATAGGGGGGTTGGTAAATGGCGTCAGCAGGGCCTACTTCCACCACCTGGCCCAGGTACATGACCGCGATGTCGTCCGAGAAAAAGCGAACAACGCTGAGGTCATGGGCGATGAAGATCATGGAGGAACCGAAGGTCTGCTGGATTTCCAGAAGCAGATTGATCACGGCCGCCTGAACCGAGACGTCCAGAGCGGATACCGGCTCATCGCATATGATCAGGTCAGGCCGGCTCGCCAAGGCCCGGGCTATGCCGATTCGCTGTTTCTCGCCGCCGCTGAGCTGCCTGGGCAGCCGGTCGTAATAGGCCGCGCTCAGGCGGACCGCCCGAAGCAACCGGATTACCTCGTCTTTCACCTGGCTCCTGGGGACGGTCTTGAACCTCTTGATGGGCCGGGCTATCTGTTTGCCCACGGGATAGGAGGGGTTCAGGGTGGAGTCCGGGTTCTGAAACACCATCTGCATCTCCTTGATCAACCTGGTGTCCCGGTCGGACACGGTATCATTCACCTCGATGCCCATGAATTGCAGATCACCGTCCGTCACCGGCTCCAATCCTATGAGCCCCTTGACCAGAGTGGATTTCCCGCAGCCGGATTCTCCGACAACCCCGAGGGTTCTTCCTTTCTGGAGACGGAGGCTTACGTCGTCAACCGCCTTGACGTACCTCTTTTCTCCAAGCCCGAAAAGGCTCACGATGGACTGGGACTCCTGTGGGTAATAGACCTTGAGTCCCTCGATACCCAATATGTTTTCATCCCGGTCCGATTCATGGGCATCGGGCTGGTCACGGCGGTCACGGCGTCGTGTGGTGCGGGAGCGGTTTTCTATCTCTTCCGCGTAGATGCACCGTGCCACATGTCCTTCAGATACCTCCATAAGGTGTGGCTTTGCCTTAAGGCATTCATCCGTTGCATAGTCGCAACGGGGGGCGAACACACACGCCGTCTTGGGCCGGTCTGCAGGAGCGGGAACACGGCCTCGAATAGGGGTGAGCCTGGATTCGAGCTTGCTTTCTCCCAGCTTGGGCACGCTCGCCAGGAGTCCTCGCGTGTAAGGATGGGAAGGCTGCTTGAAAATTTCCTTGACGGATCCGCGCTCCACCATCTCCCCGGCGTACATGACACACATGTGGTCACTTACCCGGGCCACCACACCCAGGTTGTGTGTGATGAATATATTGGCGGCTTTGAAATCGTTTTTCAGGTCTTCGATGAGATCCAGGACCGCCGCCTCGACTGTTACGTCCAGGGCCGTGGTGGGCTCGTCCATGATGAGTAGCGCAGGGTTGTTGAGCATTGCCATGGCGATCACCACCCGCTGCTGCTGGCCTCCGGATATCTGGTGCGGGTAGCGATTCATCACATCACCCGGATCGGGCATGTAGACCCTCTTGAGCATCTCCACGGAGCGTTCCCACGCCTGCTTCTCTGTCAGGTCCGTGTGGTAGGTGAGCACTTCAGTAAGCTGATCGCCAAGCCTTAACGACGGATTGAGTGCCTGCATCGGGTCCTGGTAAACCATGGCGATCCGGTTGCCTCTCAGTTTTTTTAATTCCGATTCGGATCGACCAACAAGTTCGTTGCCCTGGAAGCGGACGCTGCCTTCTGTAATCTTTCCATTGGGTCCCAGAAAGTTCACGATGCCGAAAGCAATGGTGCTCTTGCCGCATCCGGACTCGCCCACAAGCCCCATGGTTTCGCCTTCCCGGACGGAAAAGTTGACGTTGAGTACCGCCTGCACGTCCCCTGTACGGGTCTCGTATGCGATACCCAGGTTCTCGATTTCAATGACCGGCACGCCTTCAGTATCGGATGAATCGTTCATTGTGGTGCTCCGGGACATGGAATTGATCTTGCCGCCGGCCGCCGGGGCGGCCGGCACTGTTCAGAAAAGAGATTGAAGCTTCACCACGAAGGGCACGAAGATCACGAAGCAATTCGATCTCGCATTCCGGGTTTCAGGAAGACGGGGATTTCATCCCGGCATGCCGCAGACATGAACTTTTAGAGAAAGTCCTGTCCTCGTGGGCAGCTTTAAAGAGGCCGTTTACTGGTACCGCATGGACTCTTCGCGGAGACCGTCTGCAAAGAGATTCAAGCCGACCACCAGCGTTCCTATGGCCACAGAAGGCCAGAGTGCCGCCCACGGGCTTCCCGCCAGGATGAACTCCCGGCCCTTGGCAACCATGCTTCCCCAGTCCGGGGATGGGGGCGGCAGACCCAGCCCCAGAAACCCGAGGGTCCCCATGGCGAAGATGGCGTACCCGACCCTGAGCATGGCGTCCACGATTATCGGCCCCCGGGCGTTGGGAAGGATCTCCACGAACATGATGTACCAGGGGCTTTCCCCACGTGTCTCGGCCGAACGAATATACTCGCGGGTCTTGATGTCCAGGGTCAGGCTGCGAACCAGTCTTGCGATGCCGGGCGTCCCCACTATGGTCATGGCAATCACCACATTCAAGGCGGACTGCCCGAGGGCCGCCATGATGATCAGGAAGAGCAGAATTATGGGAACGGCCATCATGGCGTCCAGGGCGCGCATGACAATTTCATCAAGCCATCCGCCGAAATATCCCCCGACCAGCCCCAGGAAGATGCCTGCAATCAGCGCTACCAGCACTCCCCAGATCGCAGTACCGCCAGGAATCCACAAATTTTCAGAGATGGGGAGGATCACCAGTACCACCCGTGCTCCGTAAATCAGCCGTGACCAGAGGTCTCTTCCCAGCTCGTCCGTCCCAAGGATGTGCTTGGCGGACGGGCCTTCATTGGGGGCCATCCAGTCCTGCTCCAGCGGGGTATAGGGTGTGAGAAGGGGGGCGAAAAGGGCAACGAAAACCCAGAAAAAGACTATGAAAGCACCCACCATGGCCGTCTTGGAGGCGAAGATGACATTCAAGCCGCTCCAAACCCTCTGCAGGCGTCCGCTCTCCTGCAAGGTCCCTTCAGGGGCAGTTTCCAGGTCTTGTCCGGCGGCTGCCTCTTGATGTTCGGTCATTTAATCTCCTCTTGCACCCATTTGATGAGCGGCACGTTCGTTGAACAGAGTTCGTCTCGGTTGCCGTCTTGCGAGTCCGAGTCACGGGTCAGGTGTATCTAATCCGCGGGTTTAAGAACGTGTAGATGATGTCTGCAATCAGCTGCGTTCCCACGGCCAGTATGACCAGGATCATGGCCCCTGCCTCCAGCGCGTTGATATCCTTGAACAAAGCAGAGTCCAGGAGATACTTGCCGAGGCCCGGATACCCGAATACCACTTCCACGATCACGATGCCCCCCATGAGCCAGTTTACGTGGAGCATGATAACCGTTATGGGCGCCATGAGCGCGTTTCGAACCGCGTGCTTGAATACTATTCGCCAGTAAGGGAGCCCTTTTAAAAAGGCGGTTCTAATATAAGGGGACCTCATAACCTCCACCATGCTGGCCCGGGTTATACGAAGTATATAGCCCAGTTCCACCAGGGTCAGGGTTAGCACGGGAAGGATGAGCATGTCCGGCCGCTGCCATGGGGCCTGCTCCCCGAAGACCGTGGCCCCGGGGACCAGCTTAAGCCACACGGACATTATGAGGATAAGAAATATTCCGGTTGCGAACTCCGGAATAACCGAGAATGTCATGCCTCCTATGGACAGGACCCGGTCCCGCAGGCTTCCTTCCCTGAGTCCTGCAATCATGCCCAAAAGAAGGGCTATGGGCATGACAAGGACAAAGGCGATGCCCGCCAGGACCAGCGAGTTCCTGAGGCGGGTAAACAGGGCGTTGCTCACGGGGCGGCCGGTGCGGAGACTGATGCCCGGGTCTCCCCGGATGAAACCCTTTTTGAGCGGGATGTACTCCATGGGCCCGCCCGAGGTTTCCATCCAGCCCGTGCCGATCACGAAGGACCAGACCTTGGTATCGGAACCCTTTTCCCACAGGACCGCGCTGTTGTGGGTGTCAATGCCCCAGAATCTGCTGACCCCCTTTTCATCAGTCTCCCAGCGGTCATTGTCCTCGTACTCGCGCACAGTCCCGTCCGGTGACTTTTCCACCGCTATCAGGTCTTCTCCCCGGAGTTTCCACCGTATGAGGTTCCCGTTGTCGCGCCTGGCCCACCACTCCACGAAACCCTTTTCGGTCATGGTGCGCTCTAGGGGAAGCCCCACCTTGCTCCTGGCGTGCCAGTCGCTCCCGGCAAGCCAGTAAACGTATCTTACGAATGCAGGCTTATCCAGCCCCATCTGAGCAAGGAAGGATCTTTCCTGCTCAGGCGTTATAAAGGCCCCAAGCACGTTTCTGGCCACATTTCCCGGTGAGGACTCCGTGATGAGGAAAACCGCCATGGAGACCAGCAGCATGGTCAGGAGCAGCAGGAAAAAGCGCCTTACAATGAACTTGGCCATATAAAGGCCCCTCTTATGGGTTCAATGAGGTCGTTTGAAGCAGCCCCAAGGTCCCGTTCAGTCGGGATTCAGGCCGCCTCATATCCGAGGCCGGCGGCATGTGAGGCCGCCGGCCCTAAGGCGAGGCTAAAGACGCTGCTTAATCAGACAACCAGGTCTCATTCAGGAAGTAGTAGCCCGTGGGGTGGGGCTCTGCGTCCCGAACCCGTTTTGTCGTGACCTGCCAGTTGTACTGCCAAAAGGGGGCCCCTATGGATCCCTTGTCCCACTGGATTTTCTGAAGCTTGCACATGATTTTGCGACGTTCATCGACATCCAGGGTGCCGTTGGCCTCTTTGAGCAGTTTAGTGAAATCGGGGTCATGCCATCTGGTCTCGTTCCAGGCTACGGGTTTCCCGTCATCATCGGTTACATAGGCCAGATTCAGGACCATGGTGGCAAGCGGCCTGTGGGTCCAGGGGGTCACTCCCAGGTCCACCTCGGTCCACTTTTCCCAGTACTGGCTGGTTGGCATGGTCTGGATGTTGATCCGGAAACCGGCCGGTGCGGCGTCCTGTTTGAGTACCTCGGCATAGCGTACTACGTCGGTCCACTCGCTGCCCACTGCGAGGTTGACATCAAGGCCGTTCTTGTAGCCCGCGTCCTGGAGAAGCTGCTTTGCCCTCTCAGGCTCGTATTTGGGAACCGGCATCTCACAGTACTCGGGATGCACCGGGGAGACGTGGAAGTCGTGACCTAGCACGCCCTGGCCGAAGTAAGCCAGCCCGAGGATCTTCTCTCTGTGCTGGCAGAGTTTGAGAGCCATGCGGACACGGTTGTCCTTCCAGGGATCCAGGTCCACTCGCATGCGGAGAAGGCGCACCTGTGCCGTACCGATGGGTTTGACATCAATACTCGGGTCGTCTTTTAGAGATTGATAGGCGGACGTACCTCCCGTGGTGGCCAGGTCGATGGAGTCGATCTCACCTGACTTGATTGCGGCTATCCGTGGTGACATTTCATCGCCCATGTCCACGAACTCGATGCGGTCCATATAGGGGAGGGGCTTGCCGTCGGCGCCTTTCTGCCAGTAGTCCTTGCGGGCCTTGAGCACACATCGCTCCCCCTCGCGGTAGGTCTCGAGTGTAAAGGGGCCGGTCCCGTGAGGTGCCCTGATAAAATCGCCTTCAAAGGTCCTGTGGTTGAGGACCAGGGCCGGGTAATGGAAGAGGTGCTCCGGAACGGCGATTTCCGGGACGCTCAAGTGCAGCTTGACCTGGTGGTCGTTAACCTTTTCGATTCCCGATGGGTTTAAATATGCCCCCATCATGCCCTTGATGGAGGACCCAACATCCTCCTTCAGCCATTCGTTTATGGTGAAGACCACGTCGTCCGCATTAAAATCGTCACCATTGTTGAACTTGATCCCCTTTCGCAGGTTCAGGGTCCAGGTCTTGAGGTCGTCGCTTGCCCCCCAATTCTCGAGGAGGTATGGGTGGGTTATGTTCTGGTTGTCCGTTTGGGTCAGGTACTCGCCTACCTGGCGCAGCATGTTGGACGGCTCAACCCATGAGAACTGGGCCGGGTGAGTCACCTTCTGGACGGAAGACGCAATCTTGAGGGTTCCGCCCCGGCGGATTTTGGAAGCACTTGCTTTGCCTGGCAGTGGAAGACCAGCAATGGAGGCGGCTGCTGCAGCGCTGACGCCCAGCAGGGTTGAGTACCGGAGGAATTCCCTCCGGGTCAGCTTTCCCTTTTCCATCCAGCCGGCAAGCTCCGGTATCAGTGGATGAACCTCGCTGTCTCTTTTTTTCATGTTATCCTCCTTTCTAAAATCTGGCATGAATTGAAATTATCGATCTTTAAGGGTTCGACCGTTCCAGGACCAAACTCGATGGGGCCCGCCGGGCCTGTTCATATCCCTCACAGGCACCTTACGAATGCCTCGAAGACCGGCACACGATACCGTTCACTCACTGTGGTTAACAGGCTCGGCCGCATGGTTCCACACGCCCGTGCCTGCTATGGGCCAGGCGTCGATCTTTTGCGCTTCCATCATATCCACTACCTGCTTGAGCGTTCGGTCAATGGTCTGCTGGCCCTCTTTGGGCATTGCAGACAGGCGTTCGGCAAACCGTTCCTGCAAGGGCCAGGGCAGGTCTCTGGCCAGTTGACGCCCGGATTCGGTAAGAGACACTTTGACCTTGCGCCGATCCGGGCTGCTCCGCTCACGCTTTATGAGGCTGCGCGTTTCAAGCCTGTCGAGGATGCCCGTCACAGTAGCCTGGCTTAAGTATATTCCAGCGGCAAGAGTGCCGGGAGAGGAAGGGCCTGCCAAAATGAGTTGTCTCAGGCAGACCAGTTGGGGGACTGTTAGGTTGAATTCGCGGCTGAGTTTACGGCTGTGCCGATCAACGGCACGTATGATTTTGCGAAGAGAGCGAAGGATGCTTTCCGCATAATACCCGCCTGCCTGTCTTGCTGTTTCCCCGGAGATCCCTTTATGGTGATACTCGGAGCTTCCCGGGCCTGGAGGCGCTTCAGAGGAGGGTGTCATGGGATCCTCAAGCCGTTATTTGTATTGATACATTTTGAAGTCTAAAATATTTATAATAAACAATCGGGAAAAAAGTCAACCCCGTTTGCATATCCCCGGTGCTCCGGTGCTTCCACCTGATTGAAACACGTATGGGTTTGTGTAATAATAATTTGTTATCCCCTGTATTTCTAAGAGGTAATAGCTGTGAGGCATACTGCAGGCCCGGTAACAGGAGCGGAATCATGAGAGCGGTGATTCAGAGAGTCAGGCGGGCCCGAGTCGAGGTGAACGGGCGGGTGACCGGGGAGATCGGGCCGGGACTGCTGGTCTTCCTGGGAGTCGAAAAGCAGGATACGGAAAAAGACTGTGAGTACGTGGCGAACAAGACGGCTCACCTCCGGGTGTTTCCGGATGAAGAGGGCATGATGAACCGCTCTGTTGCGGACGTGGGAGGAGATGTCCTGGTTGTCTCGCAGTTTACCTTGTGGGGTGACTGCCGCAAGGGAAGAAGACCTTCATTTGTCAGGGCCGCCCCTCCTGGAGAGGCCCGCTCACTTTACGAGAAAGTGGTCGGTCTTATCAGGGGCAAGGGCCTCAGGGTCGAGACAGGTGAGTTTCAGGAGATGATGGACGTTCATATCATCAACGACGGCCCCATCACCCTTTTGATTGACAGCGGAAAGGAGTTTTAGGACATGGGACTGAGATACGGCCCTCATTCCGATGAGCACGGAGATCGGCCCGGACATGGAATGGGGGCTCCGGACATCGACTGGGGGGAGCCTTCGAGTTCGCCCATCGAGCCTGACTCGGGCGCTTCGAGCCGAAAGCCCGTCTTGAGATGGATCCTCTTTCTCTCCTTCGTCATGCTGATGGTGCTCACGGCCTATCACGAACCGCTCCTTGCCAGGTTCGGGGGATACCTGGTGGTATCCCATGAGCTTGAGCAATCGGACCTTATAGTATGCCTTTCAGGGCGTGCCATCGAGCGCGGCCTTGCTGCGGCCGACGTTTACCGGGGAGGATTCGCCCCCGAGATCTTCATAGCACCCGAGCCTCCCCCGGACGGGTACGAGGCACTCGCCCGTTACGGCATCGAGGTGCCGGCGAGTATAGACATTCTAAGGCGCATCCTGAAGGAAATGGAGGTCCCCGAAAGCGCAGTCATAGAGGCCGGGTTACCGGCCGGGAGCACAATGGCGGAGGCGATGATGGTCAAGGCCCTTGCAAGTGAAAAGGCTTACAGGTCCCTCATCGTGGTCACCTCGCCCACCCATGCCCGCCGGGCATGGTGGACCTTTCGCAGTGTGCTGGACGAGGATGTGGTGGTCCGCATTCACCCCACTTCCTACTCGAGCTTCAGGGCCGAGGACTGGTGGAAGACGAGGCGCTATGCCAGGGAAGTAATCCTGGAGTATCAAAAGCTCGTTTACTATATCCTCAAGTACTACTTTTGATCTACCTGGTGCCCATCCGGGAACGCTTTTTGGGCACTAGCAGGTCTCCGATTCAGAATGGAAACCACCTACTTGGTGGTCATGGTGAATACCCCGTCCCAGTCCGGACCCGGGGGGGCCTTCTTGAGTTCATTACAGCGTTCTATGTAGAGCCGGGCCGCGTAGAGGGTATGGTCCATGGCATTGATACCCTCGAAGACTTCGATGGCACGGTCCCAATCCTGGGCTTTGTAGAGCTCAAGCCCCTTGTGGAAACCGGCTATGGCCTCCATGTCGCGCACCGGCAGATCTTTTCGGCTTATCAATTCGAAGATTCCCACCGGCTGTTTCTTTCCCTTTACGCGGACATGGTCGAGTTCCATGCAGACGAAATCATCCTTTACCCGCTCGTATGTGGAGTCGCTGATCAGTATGTGTGTCTTGTAGGACTTATTGGCTCCCTCCAGCCTGGAGCCCAGATTCACGGCGTCTCCCATTACCGTATAGTCGAACCGCTGGTCCGACCCCATGTTCCCCACCATCATCGGGCCGGTGTTGATCCCGATGCCTATGTCCAGCGGTGTTTTCCCTTCCTTGATCCATTTTTCATTGAGCGCCTTGAGTCCTTCCATCATGTCCAGGGCCGAGGCGCAGGCGCGCTTGGGGTGATCCGGCTGATCCAGCGGGGCGCCGTAAACGGCCATGAGTGCGTCGCCTATGTACTTGTCCAGGGTCCCGTCGTACTTGAAAACGATATCCGTCATCACGGTCAGATACTCGTTGAGCAGGTGTACTAGGTCTTCGGGCGTCATGCCCTCGGATATGGAAGTAAAGCTCCGGATATCCGAAAACAGGACTGAGAGGTCTTTCTTTTCCCCGCCAAGCTTAAGCTTGTCAGGATCCTTGAGCATTTCGTTGACCACGGAGTTGGACACGTAATAGCTGAAAGCGCCGCGGATCTTCTTCCGTTCACGTTCCTCGGTCAGGTAGTGATAAACGGTGAGCGAGGTATATGCCAGCACCACGGTGATGAGTGGATAGACCAGATTGACCCACAGGCCGCTTTTGACAAAGAGCGCTTGGTTGCCCAGGAAGTAGAGTACCAACAGGACAACGGCCGCGGCGATCGCCTTGACCGCACTGAGTCTTGGTATTACGAACCCGGTCAGAAGGCCCAGTACCACTATGGCCATCACGTCTAAAATGGTCGCCCATTTGGGTTTGCTTATATGGTCCCCTTGAAGGATGTTGTCTATGACCGTGGCGTGGATTTCCAGGCCGGGGTATTCGCCCGTGCTGGAAAAGGGCGTGTTTCTAATATCGCCGAGCCCGATGGCCGAGGCCCCCACGATTACGATCTTGTCCTTGAAAGTGCCCCTTTTGAACTCCTCCCTGAGGATATCGCTCATGGGGTAGTGCGGAAAGGTCTTCTCGGGACCAAGGTAGTTGATCCGCATGTAGCCCATTTCATCGGTAGGAACCCTTAGGCCGCCTATCTGAAGCCCCTGAATTCCATAATCGGCCACCCTTATTATCATCTGAGGCCGGTCGAGGTAGTGCCAGGCCGCTTGAACGGACAGAGGTGCGTAGACCTCTTCGCCGCACTTGTACATGATCGGCATGGTGCGAACAATGCCGTCTTGAGGATCCGGCTCCATATTGAAGTAGCCCGAACCATCAGCGGCGTCATGAAGCAGGGGGAGGTTGGGTGCCGGGGCGTAGGCCGTATTGAAAGGCTCGAAAGGCATGTCATCCCGGCTGTAAATGATCAGGGGATACCTGGAGTCTGCTATGGTTTGGAGTCGGCGTTCGATGTTGTTCTGGTCAAGGTCATATTCCAGAAAGGCTTTTCGCATATAAAAAAAATAGCCGAGAATGCTTTTGGCGCCGGCCCTCTTCATGTTTTCAGCTAGAATGAGGTCGTTGTCCGCCTCGCGTCGCTGACCTTCAATGAATCGCCTGAACTCCGGGTTTTCTATCCCGAGGGTCTCGAGTTCCCGCTCAATCCTTTCTATAAGAAGGAGGTTGTTGTTTTCGTCGGGCTCGATAAACCCGATATCAAAGGCGATTACTTTGGCCCCATCACGGTTCAGGATATCGATGATACGGCCGATTTTAGCACGCGGCCATGGCCAGCGGCCTTCTTGATCAAGGCTTTTCTCGTCGAGTACCGCCGCTACGATATCAGGGTGAGGTGCCTTCACGCCGCGGGATCGAAACCTGAGATCGTAGGTCTTGAGCTCAACCACGTCCAGGATGGGTATGCCGAAAAGGAAGAGAGCCAGGACAAGGACAATGGAGAGGACTGTGATGGACCGGGGATTAAGACCGAAAATCAATTTCCATCGATCCCGTTTCATTCAAGGGACTCCGTTTGCTTTAAAAGGGATGGTTCCGGAAGTAAGCGGCATGCGCCGTCGGGCGCGGATTAGGGCCTTATGCTCAGGCACAGTTTATAGGGGATGGCCCCTGCAAAGTCAAGCGAGGGACCGTGATTGCGTTTTTCTCGCCCGTTGACACTCCTGAAACCCGGTGATAGAGTTTTTTTTGAAGAAATAGCGTTTACTCACGTATGAGCTATAGATAGGGCTCTGGGGCTCGAAGGAATAAAATTAGAAGAACAAAACTGGGATATAAAGGAATAATATCAGAGGGTAATGATCAATATACTGACCATAGCCGGTTCGGATTCGAGCGGGGGGGCCGGCATACATGCCGATATAAAGACCATCCATCGCATGGGCGCTCACGCTTCGAGCGCCATAACCGCAGTGACTGCGCAGAGTACCCTGGGCGTGACAGCAATCCACCCCATCCCCGCCGACATAATTTTGAAACAGGTCGAAGCGGTATTGACAGACGCATTTCCGCAGGCAGTCAAGATCGGTATGTTGAAAACCGCCGATTCGGTGCGAGCGATAGCCGGACTCATCGAGGGGTTCTCTCTTAAGAACGTGGTCCTGGATCCTGTAATCAGGGCATCCACCGGGGCGTGGCTTCTTGAACCGGAGGCCCTTTTGCTTTTTCGCGAGGAACTCGTTCCCAGGGCACATGTGATAACGCCTAATCTGGCCGAGGCCTCCGCTCTCACCGGACGCCCGGTGGAGTCCGCTGTGGATGCCCAGGAGGCTGCGCTGGCCCTCAAGGAACTCGGTCCGGACACCGTGGTTACAGGGGGACACCTTGAGGGTCGGTGCGTGGACGTTATATGCGATGGAGAGGGGATACACCGTTACTCGGGAAGTCGATTGAAGACGACTTTTGACCACGGGGGGGGGTGCGTTTTCTCCACCGCACTGGCGGCGGCCCTGGGTATGGGCGCCGGTTTTCGTGACGCGGTGGTTCGTGCCCGAGGTTTGACCCGGAAAGCGCTCAGGAGCGGATATCAATTGAGAGCCGGGTTCGGGGTCGTCAACCCGTTAGGAACCCCCACCGGGTCCTGATACTCTATAATAGATGAGTCCGCTCAAAACGCCTGTAGTGTTCGAGCGGGTTCGAGGGACGGAGAACCATGACGCAGCTGGCAAAGGCAAGAAGCGGAATCACTACGGACGCCATGAAGCAGGTGGCCGAGGTTGAGCATGTCCCGGCCGGGCGGATCAGGGAACTGATTGCGGCCGGCCGTATCGTTATCCCGGCTAATCCGGAGCATGAACGTCTCAAACCCTGCGGTATCGGTGAAGGTCTGACCATAAAGGTCAACGCAAACATCGGAACCTCTTCGGACAGGGCTTCACTGGAGGAAGAAAGGGCAAAGCTGCAAGCGGCCCTGGATGCTGGAGCCGATGCCGTGATGGATCTATCCACCGGAGGAGACATCGACCTGTGCAGAAAGAACGTGCTCGATAACTGCCACGTCCCCGTGGGGACCGTCCCGGTGTACCAGGCGGTCGTTGAGGCTGTGAACGAAGACGGCGGTCTCGTTCATCTGACGCCGGACAGGCTGTTCGACGTCATCGAGAGGCAGGCTGCGGACGGGGTGGATTTCATTACCGTGCACTGCGGGATCACACTGGCCGCGTTGGAGATGCTTCGAACCCAGGGCCGTGTCACGGACATCGTAAGCCGGGGTGGAGCCTTTCTCACGACCTGGATGCTTCATCACGGCCGCGAGAACCCCCTTTACGAGCAATATGATCGTCTCCTCGACATAGCGCAGGCATACGACGTGACCCTGAGCCTGGGAGACGGGTTGAGACCCGGCTGCCTTGCTGACGCCACAGATCGGGCCCAGATTCACGAACTCATGACGCTGGGGGAGTTGACCGACAGGGCATGGGCGCGGGATGTTCAGGTAATGATCGAGGGACCCGGGCACGTGCCCTTGAACCAGATCAGGGCCAATATCCTGCTTCAGAAGCAGTTGTGCCGGTACGCCCCGTTTTACGTGCTTGGCCCGCTGGTAACGGACATAGCCGCCGGATATGACCATGTCGCTTGTGCCATAGGCGGGGCAGTGGCCGGAGAAGCGGGAGCCGACTTTTTATGTTATGTGACCCCATCGGAGCACCTCTGCCTTCCAGGCCCGGAGGAGGTTCGTGAAGGGGTTGTCGTGACTAAGATCGCCGCACATGCCGCGGATATCGCCCGCGGGCACAAAGGGGCCCTTGAAAGGGACCGAAAGATGAGCGAGGCCAGGAAGCGGCTGGACTGGGAGGCTCAGATGTCCCTGGCCATCGACCCGGTGAAGGCGCGGCGGATGCGTGAGGCGAACCCGCCTGGAGAGGATGATGTATGCACCATGTGCGGGAAATACTGCGCAATCAAGCAGGTACGCGATTACTTCAGAAAGGAGTAGTTGACCCCAACGGGAGCCCCGAGGCACGAAACGCGGCTTCTCCTTTGAGTTATGGCAAATGTCCGTGAGTGCGGACTGCGGGCCACGGTATTTCCTACCTGGACATGGCCAGCCTCAGGCTCATTACCAGCCTGTTGAACGCCCGGGTCAGGACCCCGATCTCGTCCTTGCGGGTCTCCTCCATAATGTCCAGATCCATCTTTCCCTGACTGATCAAATCGGCCATTACTGTAAGCTCATTGATGGGACGGGTGATGCTGTTTCCGATAAGGAGCCCGATTCCGATGGAAATGGCGAGCACGACCAACCAGATGATAATGATGGCCCGCTGAATGGCGTCTGCCGGTTTGACGACCTCATCCCTGGAAGCGACGATTCCCATGCTCGCGTTTATCGCGCGGAGCGGGGCGTAAGCCATGTAGCGTTCGCCTTCCTCGGCTGAATAGGCCTCGACACCGGTGCCCTGCCTGGTCATCTTCTGAATTATCCGGTTGAAGGAAGGATTGTCGGTGCGCAGGAGGTCATCTGTCTTGTAAGTCGCGTCCCAGCGGGCGTCCCCCGGCTGCATTCCGGGGCGCACGAGGACACTTCCTTTCTGGTTTACCAGGAAGGCGTAACTCTGGTAGCCGATATCCAGGGTGAGGATGTCTTTCTGAATAGTGTCCAGGAGGACATCGAACCCGACGACACCAGCGAGGGATTTGTCGGAGCGGTATACGGGCGTGGCGCATGTGACCACCAGTTCCTTGGTGTTGGCGTCAACATACGGCTCGGTCCAGATGGTCTTGCCCGCTTCCTTGGCGCTGACATACCAGGGCCGGCCTGTCACGTCGAATCCCTCGAGGTCTTGGATCACCTTTATGGTTTCTTCCTTGTCGAAAACGGTCATCTTCGTCTCCGACCCGAAATACCCCAGGCTCAGGAACGGGTTGTTGGCGACTATGCTCTTGATCACGGATCCGATCCTCTGGAGGACGAGGATTTCTTCGCCTAGAATTTCCTCGAGGGCCGGACTCCCGTATCCGTTTCCGGTCCAGGGCATGAGGACATCCATACCGATGTCTGATCTGATGTCTTTTCGCTCGTAGACGCGGGAGGCGTAGTCGGCTACTCCCAGGACCTCGTCCTGAATCCGGTTGAAGGAGATACCGTACTCGTCGGATTTCTGCTTGGCATGTTGAAGGAGATGGCTTTCCGCCTGGCGCGAAAGGGCGCTTCGGCTCTGGGAAATGGCCATGTACCCTGCAAAGGACAGGCTCAAGAGCACGAGCAGGACTATCACCATGGTAAGCTTGAACTTGATTGAGAGCCCTTGAATCGGAGGTTTTTTCGTCCTCGCTGATTCGGTTGATCCGAATTCTTCTTCATCTGAGGTCAGTTCATCCGGATCAATGATAACCGGGGGCTCGAGTGCTGAGTCCGTAACCGGCGATGGGGGAGGGGTGTCCGGCCGGGGCGCAGCGGGTGCAGTTGCAGGGCCCTTCTTTGTGATAATGATGGCCTCGCCGCAGGCCTTGCATCGGACCCGGGCCCCTTTACCTTTGATTCGGGACTCGTCGATTCGGTATTTTTTTCCACACGATTCACAGACAGCGATCATGGGTACACCTCCCGAATTCGGATTG
>CAYVDE010000008.1:19209-62145 GCA_964450535.1 uncultured Desulfobacterales bacterium | reverse complement strand
TGCCGCCGGATGAGCTTTCCCCCGATGAGCTGAACGCCTTTAAGACTCCCTCCCAGCGACGCATACTTTTCGACCGGTTCCTGGGCGTCATGCTTTCCCTGGCATCGGTAAAGACCTGCGTTCCGAAAGGCCTTTCCCCGTCCCTTGGGCCCCCCGAAGATGTCTTGGAGGACCTGGAGGCTAGGTTTCCGTTCCGGTTCACCTCCGATCAGGCCGCGGTAATCCTGGAAGTGATCAGGGAAATAGCAGGAGAGCGACCCATGCAGAGACTGGTCATGGGGGATGTTGGGTGCGGGAAGACGGCCGTGGCGGCCGCCGCGATCCATCTATGTGTCCGCAGCGGCTCTCAGGCCGCACTGATGGCCCCCACTCGTCTTCTTGCCGAGCAGCACGCAGAGACCTTTGCTTTACTCGCCGAGGCCCTCGGCCTGCGTATGGCCCTCCTCACCGGGGGCCTCACGGGGACGGATCGAACGCTTCTGCTCGAGAGGGTCCGACGTGGACACATCAACCTGCTGATAGGCACTCACGCCATGGTACAGGAAGGGTTGTCGTTCAAGCGGCTCGGCCTTGTAGTTATCGATGAGCAGCAGAGATTCGGGGTCCGTGCCCGCGCCCGTCTTCTGGAGAAGGGGGGAGGTGCTCATCTTCTTGTTCTGACGGCGACCCCTATTCCGAGGACCCTGGCCATGACGGCCTACGGGGACCTGGACATATCGATAATTAAGGAGCGTCCTTCGAACCGCCTTCCGGTTAAGACCCTGCTGGTCGAAGAGAACGAAAAGCATAAAATGGCCGAACTGCTGGCCAAACGCATGGCCGGGGGAGAACAGGTGATTGTGATCTGCCCGGCGGTGGAATCGTCCGCTGAAACGGGCCTGAAGGACGTCGAGTCCATGGTCGGCGGCCTGAAGCGGTTTTATTCCGGCCGGTTCAGTGTGGAGATGATTCACGGCCGCCTTTCCGCGGAGGAGCGACAGGGCGTCATGGACCGCTTTCGGCGGGGGAAAATCCATATCCTGGTAGCCACGACGGTCATCGAAGTTGGCGTGCACGTCCCCAATGCCACGATCATGGTGATAGAACACCCGGAGCGATTCGGGTTGTCACAACTTCACCAGCTCCGGGGACGCGTGGGTCGAGGAACTGTGCGGGGGACCTGCTGCCTGATCAGATCGCCGGACCTGCCGGAAGCCGGGCTGGCGCGACTGAATACCCTGGTGGAGATCGATGACGGGTTTCGAATAGCCGAACAGGATCTTCTCATACGTGGCCAGGGCGAGCTTACCGGGCTCCGGCAGTCAGGTTCCGGGGAGCTGGACCTTGAGGACGTCTTGGCCCATCCGGATTTGATCGAAGAGGGAAAGCGGGCCGCTCTAGAGATCCTCAAGGAAGACCCGGGGTTAAAACAGCCTGAGAACGCGTCCCTGCGCCGCATGGTTGATGAAATACTGGGAAGGAGTCAGGCCTGAAGGGACTTGTTCCCGGGCCCGGGCCTGTTCGCGAGTTTCCCCTTGACACCTCGAAGACCTCTTCCCTATATTAGCTCCCCTTAAGGAAATTGCCTCAAAATGATCAGAACTGGATGTTTCGCGGATAGGCGCGGAGGACGGCCCACGGAGACCCGGTTGCGGGTGCGTGGGTTTTTTTGCCGTAAGCATCCGCCGGGAAGCATTGATCGCCGGCCCTTTGGGCCGATCAGGAAAGGAGAGAGCCATGCCCAAGCGCCTGGACATTAACAAGATCATGATAATAGGCTCAGGCCCCATTGTGATTGGACAGGCATGCGAGTTCGACTACTCCGGCACCCAGGCCTGCAAAGCCCTGCGTAAACTGGGCTACGAGATCGTGCTGGTGAATTCCAACCCGGCCACCATAATGACCGATCCGGGCATGGCCGACGTGACCTATATCGAGCCACTGGACCTGGACACCATGCGGCGGATCGTGGAGAGGGAAAAGCCGGACGCCCTCCTTCCCAACCTCGGAGGGCAGTCCGGGCTCAACCTGTCATCGGAGCTCGCCCGTACCGGGGTGCTTGAAAAAAACGGTGTCAAGATCATCGGAGTACAGGTGGACGCCATCAAGCGGGGGGAAGACCGAATCGCCTTCAAAGAGACCATGGACCGGCTGGGCATTGATATGCCTCGGAGCGAACCCGCCTACAACGTTGAGGAGGCCGAGCGAATCGCCGAGAACCTGGGATATCCGGTGGTGATCCGCCCGGCCTACACCATGGGCGGCACGGGCGGGGGTCATGTTTACAACGTGGAGGAACTCAGGGTGATCGCGGCCCGCGGTCTGGCGGCAAGCCTGGTGGGACAGATCCTCGTGGAGGAGTCGGTTCTCGGCTGGGAGGAGCTGGAATTGGAAGTGGTCCGGGACGCAAAAAATCAGTTCATAACGGTCTGCTTCATCGAAAACGTCGATGCCATGGGAGTCCATACAGGCGATTCATACTGCACGGCCCCCATGCTCACCATCAGTCCCGAGCTTCAGGAAAGGCTGCAGCAATACTCCTACGCCATCGTAGAAGCCATCGAAGTCATAGGCGGTACCAACATACAGTTCGCTCATGATCCTGAGACCGGAAGGGTGGTGGTGATCGAGATCAACCCCAGGACCTCGCGGTCCTCAGCCCTTGCTTCCAAGGCCACGGGGTTTCCAATCGCGGCCATTTCCGCGATGCTTGCCGGCGGCGTTACCCTTGACGAGATTCCCTACTGGCGGGAGGGCACGCTGGACAAATACACCCCCTGGGGGGATTACGTGGTGGTTAAGTTCGCCCGATGGGGGTTTGAGAAGTTCCCGGGTGCCGAGGACAGGCTTGGGACCCAGATGCGGGCCGTGGGTGAGGTCATGAGCATCGGCAAGAATTACAAGGAGGCCTTTCAGAAGGCGATCCGCTCCCTGGAGACCGGCCGGTACGGTCTCGGTTTCGCCGCGGACTTTCATGAGCGTTCTCTCGAAGACCTCATGGACCGCCTCTCTGAACCATCGAGCGAGCGCCAGTTCATAATGTACGAGGCCCTGCGTAAAGGGGCGGATGTTCAGTCCCTTTCAAAAAAGACGCACATAAAACCATGGTTCATTGAGCGGATGAAAGAACTCGTGGCCCTTGAAGAGGAGATCCTCGAGCAAGGCCGGGGTGATCTTCCGGACGCGCTCCTCAAACAGGCCAAAGAGGACGGCTTCAGCGATCGCTACCTTTCCATGCTTCTCAAACGTCCCGAGGGAGAGATTCGAAAGCGAAGGACCGACCTGGGCGTGGTGGAGGCCTGGGAGTCGGTACCGGTGAGCGGGGTGGATAATGCTGCGTACTACTACTCCACTTACAACGGAAAAGACCGTGTGGAGACAAGTCCCGGCCGGAAGATCATGGTGCTTGGAGGCGGGCCCAACCGGATCGGGCAGGGCATCGAGTTCGATTACTGCTGCGTGCACGCCGCATTTGCCATTCGGGATGAAGGCCTTGAATCGATCATGGTGAACTGCAACCCAGAGACGGTCTCCACGGATTACGACACCTCGGACAGGCTCTATTTCGAGCCCCTCACAGTAGAGGATGTGCTCAGCATCTATGAAAAGGAGAGGCCGGAAGGCGTAATCGTGCAGTTCGGCGGTCAGACGCCGTTGACCCTTGCCGGCGAACTCGCGGCCGCCGGTGTGCGGATAATCGGGACTTCCCCGGACACCATCGATCTTGCAGAGGATCGTGACAGGTTCCGGCAGAAGATGCAGAAGCTGGGCATCCCGGAGCCTGATTCCGATATGGCGAGCACACTTGAAGAGGCCCTGCGTGCCGCGGCCCGCATAGGCTACCCCTTGATGGTGAGGCCGTCCTATGTGCTCGGAGGCCGCGGCATGGAAGTCATTCATGACGAGGAGATGTTGAGGCATTATGTGGCGGCGGCGGTCGGTGTCTCGCCGGAGCGCCCCATACTTATCGACAAGTTCCTGGAGAACGCCATAGAGGTGGAGGCGGACGCCATCTCAGACGGGACCGATGCATTCGTCCCCGCGGTCATGGAGCATATCGAGCTGGCCGGCGTGCACTCGGGTGATTCGGCCTGCGTGATCCCGGCCATCAGTATTCCGGCAAAGCACCTGGAGACCATCGAAGAGTACACCCGCAGGATCGCGGTCGAGCTGAAGGTGGTGGGACTCATGAACATCCAGTATGCCATAGCGGAGGACACGGTGTACATCCTGGAGGCCAATCCGCGGGCGTCCCGGACCGTGCCGCTGGTTTCCAAGGTGTGCGGCATTCCCATGGCCCGTCTCGCCACACAGATCATGCTGGGCAGGAAGCTGGCCGATCTGGACATCAAGAAGTCCAGCGTGTCTCATTTCGGGGTCAAGGAGGCTGTCTTTCCTTTCAACATGTTTCCCGAGGTGGACCCGCTTCTGGGCCCGGAGATGCGTTCTACGGGAGAGGTCCTGGGCATGGCCGATTCCTTCGGGCTGGCCTACTACAAGGCCCAGGCGGCCGCCCGGCAGGTGCTGCCGCTCGAGGGGACCGTGCTCATCACGGTGGCCGAACGTGATCGGCCGGCCGTTTTCGAGGTAGCGAGGCAGTTTCATAACCTCGGGTTCAAGATCAAGGCGACCAGCGGGACTCAGGGTTTCCTCGCCGAGCAAGGCATAGAGGCTGAGCGGATAGCCAAGATGCACGAGGGCCGTCCCAACATTGTCGACGGGATTATGAACGGGGAGATCCACCTCGTAATCAACACGCCCACCGGAAAGCTCAGCAAATACGATGATTCATACATACGCAAGGCGGCCATCAGCTACCGTGTCCCCTACATCACCACTCTGGCCGCCGCCCTTGCCGCCGCCCGCGGAATCGCCCGGTTCCGCCTGGGTCAGGGATCGGTACGTTCCCTTCAGGAGTATCACTCTGACATACTCTGATAAAGAGGAGACCAAATGGACGGCATTGTAGGGGTGTACGGGCCGGGTGACCACGAGCTGGTGAACAAGACCTTCCTGGCTACCGGCGCCTGCCAGCATCGGGGAAAGGCCAGTACGGGCATAGCCGTGGCGAACGCCAAGGGGATTTACGTGCACAAGGCCCTGGGAAGGATCGCCGAGGTCCTAGATGTGGAGCTGATCCGGACGTTTCAGGACCTGGAGCCGGTTGCGGCGATCGGAAACATAGGATACACCAAACGGAAAATCCCTGAAAAGATCAACGCCGAGCCCATAAAAGTCCAGCCCAGAAACCCGTCTCCCTATGAGGTGGTCCTTACCATGGACGGCTACCTCATTCGGGAGGACGACCTCCTGCATGATCTGATATCCGATTACTCATTCACCACGGACAACAAGACCGAGGTGGTGGGGGCGCTCCTTCACCGGTACATCAACGAAGAGGGTGTCCGGTTTGAAGCGGGGCGCAAACTGGTGGATCGGCTTCACGGCAGGGCGACCTTCGCCCTGGCGGCCCTGGTGCATGACGGGCGGGAGGCTTTTCTGATAACGCTCAATGACGACCGCGCCTTTGAACCCTTGTGCCGGGCCGAGATCAACGGCGCCTTTATAGCGAGTTCGGAATCCTGCTCCCACAGGCGATTGAGAGGAAGGGAACCACACGAGTATGACGGTGCTGAGATGACCATCTGCTCCTCTTCGGGAATCGAGACCCGGCGCCTGAGGGAGGAGCGTATGATGCCGGATGTGTTCCAGGGGGTCTACTTCGGCAATGTGGCCTCCCGGTACCGGGGAAAGGAGATTTTTCAGATCCGCCGGGAATTGGGCCTTGGCCTGGTTGAGCATTACGGGGAGTCGAACGCCGACGTGGTCGTACCCAACCCGGAGTCGGGCTGGGGAGTAACGGTGGGTATGGCAGAGGGACTCGGGAAACCCCTCTATCCCGCACTGATAAAGCTTCCCCAGGCCATTCGTACTTTTCAGGAGGGGGCGCGGCAGACCCGCACCCAGGAGGTCGGCCTGAAGTTCGGGGGTATCGACAGCCTTCTTGGGGGCCGAAGCGTGGCCATGGGCGACGACAGCATCGTGCGGGGAACCGTGAGTGAAGGGGGCTCCATATGGGTCGTGTACAATGCGGGAGCGCGGTATATCGAATTCTGGATCTCCTACGGCCCGATGTTCTTCCCTTCATTCAAGGAGTGGCACCGGGGGACTAACTGCATTAGAGAGCTGGCAGTGCAGCGCGCCTTTGCAGGGGGTAATCCCTACGACAAGGACCTCGATGAGATCAATAAGGCGGTGGCCCGCCTTGTGGGTGTGGATGAAGTCAAGTACAACACCCGGGACCGGATAGCCCGCGTGGCCGGTGAGGGGTCGTTTCAGGCCCTGGACGCAAGCTACCCGATCGACGAGGAGTACTGGCCGGACTGGCTCAAGCGGGAGGTGGAGCTCTTTCACCGTTACCGGTCCTAGGTGCCGTGACCGGAAAGGTAATCTAAATCGAAACCGGGGTGGCTATCGAAATCTAAGACGGGCTATCACCCTTAGCCGGACAGAGGTGTAGTCGGCTTGAAGGCCGAGGCCTTCCTGCGCTCCCTGCGCTCCCTGCGCTCCCTGCGCTCCCTGCCTCAGTGCCGGGACAAAATCATCAACGCCATGATCGCCTGAAAAGCCCTGTCTGGGACTGAGTTGCAGAGACCTCAACAGAATTTCTTGGTTTTTTCCAATTCCATGGGGTAGAAACGAAATCTTTAACCCACAGTGACTCCTGGGAGGTGTGTCATGCACGAATTCCGCCGGATGAGCCGGTTGCCCCCATATGTGTTCGCCATCGTCAACGAGCTCAAGATGGACCTTCGCCGCAGGGGCGAGGACATCATTGACATGGGAATGGGAAACCCGGACATCCCCACGCCCAAGCACATCGTAGCCAAGCTGGTGGAGGCGGCCCGCAAGGGGCACAACCACCGCTACAGCGCCTCGGCCGGGATCACCAAGCTGCGGCACGCCATTGCGGGCTGGTACAAGAGGCGTTACGACGTGGACATCGATCCGGAAAGCGAGGCCATAGCCACCATGGGCGCCAAGGAAGGCCTGAGCCACCTGGTCCTGGCTCTGGTGAGCCCCGGCGACGTGGTTTTCGCCCCTAATCCCACCTACCCGATCCACCCCTACTCGGTCATCATCGCCGGGGGCGACCTCCGAAGCATTCCCATAGGACCTGACCGGGATTTCTTCGAGGACCTCCTGAGTGCCACAAAGCAGACCTGGCCCAGCCCAAAGATCCTGATTATTTCCTACCCCCATAACCCGACCACAAACGTGGTGGAGCTGGAATTTTTCGAAAAGATCGTGGCTTTCTGCCGCGAGCGCGACATCATGGTGATACACGATTTCGCATATTCGGACCTTGTCTTCGACGGGTACGAGCCTCCCAGTTTTCTTCAGGTCCCCGGCGCCAAGGACATAGGGGTCGAGTTCTTCAGCCTGTCCAAGAGTTACTCCATGCCCGGATGGCGTGTAGGCTTCTGTGTGGGAAATCCTGAGATCATCGCCGCGCTCCGCAGGATCAAGAGCTACCTCGATTACGGCATGTTTCAGCCCATACAGATAGCTGCGATCATCGCGCTGAACGGGCCTCAGGAATGCGTGAGCGAGATTGTGGATATCTACCGGAGGCGGAGGGACGCCCTTGTCGGCGGGCTCAACCGCATAGGCTGGCCCGTTGAGCCTCCCAGGGGAACCATGTTCGTTTGGGCCCGCATTCCCGAGGCCTACCGGAAAAGGGGATCCATCGAGTTCTCCAAGCTGCTCATCAAGGAGGCCAAAGTAGCGGTCTCACCGGGCATCGGCTTCGGTGAATACGGAGATGATTCCGTTCGGTTCGCCCTGGTGGAGAACCCCCAGCGGATCAACCAGGCTATCCGGGGGATCAGGCAGGTGCTGTGATGGGCATGCCGTGACAGGCTCTTGTAGCGGGGTGTAAACACGGGAGAAGGCATGAAATCAGTGAATGTAGGAATCATCGGCTTCGGGACGGTGGGCGCCGGCACGGTGGAGGCCCTGGTCAAGAACCGGGAGATCATTAGAAACAGGGTGGGCGCGGAGATTGTTGTTAGACGAATCGCGGACCTCGATGTCTCTTCTGACCGCGGGGTGACGATCAACCCTGAAGTCTTGACCCCTGATGCCATGGAGATCATAGAGGATCCGGAAATTCAAATTGTGGCCGAACTCATGGGCGGAGTGGACAAGGCCCGAGATTTCATCCTGTCGGCTATGGAACACGGCAAACACGTGGTTACGGCCAATAAGGCCCTTCTGGCCGAGCAGGGACGGGAGATCTACGAGGCCGCGGTGCGCTGCGGTGTGGATCTGGCCTTTGAGGCCAGTGTCGGGGCGGGCATCCCCATTATCGGCTCCCTCAAGGGAGGGCTCTCCGCCAATCGCATTTCACTGATCATGGGCATCCTCAACGGGACCTCCAACTACATCCTGACCCGCATGACCGAAATGGATAAGCCGTATGATCAGGCTGTACAGGAGGCCATTGACCTCGGTTATGCAGAGGATCCTCCCACCCTGGACGTGGACGGCACCGATGCGGCTCACAAGCTGGCTATTCTCATCTCCATTAATTTCGGGGTGCCTGTCGCCCTTCGGGGTATTCACAGGGAGGGGATCGACCGGATAACCCCCGAGGATATCCGTTTTGCGGACGAATTCGGTTACCGGGTCAAGCTGGTGGCCGTTGCCAGGCACTCCGAGGGCCGTGTTGAGGCCCGGGTCCATCCGGCAATGATTCCCAAGGACCACATGCTGGCCAATGTGAACGGCCCCTTCAACGCCATATTTCTGGAGGGGGATTTTGTGGGGCCCAATCTCTATTACGGCCTCGGTGCCGGCAGGCGACCCACGGGAAGCGCCGTGGCCTCTGATATCATCTACCTGGCAAGGGAAATACTGCAGGGCAAGAAGAATTTCATGCCGCCCCTGGCCCATGCGCGTCCCCTTGAAAAAGATGTGGACATACAGCCCATGGATGAGCTCAGGAGTTCATACTACTTCCGGTTTTCCGCGCTTGACCGCCCAGGCGTGCTGAGCCGGATCTCGGGAATCCTGGGCGAGCACGACATCAGCCTGTCCTCTGTTATTCAGAAGGGCCGTAAGATAAACGGATCGGTGCCGGTGGTGATGTTGACCCACGAGGCCAGAGAGCGGGACGTGGTTCGGGCCCTTGCACGCCTGGAACCATTGGACATTCTTACGCATCCCACCATGATGCTTCGGGTCCTGGATTCATGAGCCGGCAAGTTATGAAAAAGGGAAATCAGACAAAATTCGCCGTGCTGGTCGGAGACGGCATGGCCGATTACCCGTTGGAAGAACTTGGCGGCAGGACGTGCCTCGAGGCGGCCGAGACACCCAACATGGACCGGGTGGCGGCCTGCGGCATCGGCCGTGTCAGGACCATCCCTGAGGGCATGGAACCAGGCAGCGATATAGCCAACCTGTCTCTCTTGGGATACGATCCCATACGTTTTCACACGGGGCGTTCCCCCCTTGAGGCGGCCGGCATGGGCGTCGAACTGGACACTGACGACGTGGCATTTCGCATGAACCTGGTGACCCTGGAGCGGCGATCCGAAGAGGAGGCGGTCATCACCACACACAGTGCCGGAGACATCACCACCGAGGAGGCCGGGATCCTTGTGAAGGCCCTGCAGGACGAGCTGCAAGACGACTTCATCAAACTGCATGCCGGGGTCTCTTTCAGGCACCTCATGGCCTGGAAGGACGGCCCCGAGGATGCCTCCACGATCCCTCCCCATGACGTCCTGGAGCAGAACGTGGCTCCGTACCTCCACACCGCTGACCGCGATCCAGTGGTGGCCTTGATCCGCCGCTCCTGGGATATTCTCGAGGCCCATCCGGTTAACCGGAGGCGCCGAACCGCCGGCAAGAGCCCTGCCACTTCCATCTGGCTCTGGGGGCAGGGCAGGCCCCCGGTTATGCCCTCCTTCGAATCGCTTTACGGATTGACCGGGGGGGTGATCTCGGCCGTGGACCTTATCAGGGGCCTGGGCGTCTTTGCAGGTTTCAGGCCCATTCCGGTGGAGGGGGCGACCGGTTTTCTTGATACCAACTACGAAGGCAAGGTATTTGAGGCCCTGTGCGGGCTGGATGAAGAGGACCTGATTTTCCTCCATGTGGAGGCCCCGGATGAGGCCGGTCACAGCGGGAGCGCAGGTACGAAGATACGGGCGATCGAGTATTTCGACGCCAGAATCGTGGGGCCTGTTCTTAAGGGGCTCGAGGACATGGGCCCGGACTACCGGGTCCTGGTTGTCAGCGACCACTTTACGCCCATTGTACGTAGGACCCACACCCCTGAGCCGCCTCCCTTTGCCTGGGCCAGTAAGCGTGAGCTGGCCGGACGGCGTCCGCCCCGGCCGTTCACCGAGGAGGAATCCATAAGGAGCAGTCTCCTGTTCGATCCGGGATACGAAATCATGCGGGCGTTCACGCAGGTTCGGTGATGCCTTGACAGGGCACCGGTTTTCCCATATAAAACCTGCGGTTTATTGGACAGATTCCCCGCCCGGGACCGTTCTATCCATAGGCGTTGTCCCGGCCCGCCCGTTTCCACGTATGAGCCGTGGAAACGGTATGCTGAAATTCTTAAGGGGGTAATCATCAGGCTCTCAACACATGGATAAGGAGAGGGACATGAACATTCTTTTTTTTGGACCGAACGGCAGCGGCAAGGGCACCCAGGGTGCCATTGTAAAACAGAAGTTCAACATCCCGCACATAGAGACAGGGGTCATCTTCAGGGAGAATATCTCCAAGGGCACGGAACTCGGCAAGGAAGCCAAGGGATATATCGACCGCGGCGAACTGGTGCCTGACAGCATCACGATTCCCATGATTCTCGATCGCCTGAAACAGGACGACTGCTCAGGCGGCTGGCTTCTGGACGGCTTTCCCCGGAACCTGACGCAGGCCCAGGAACTGGACAAGGCCCTGGCAAAGGAGAATATGAAGCTGGATGTCGTTATCGAGATGGTACTTCCCCGTGAGATCGCCAAGGGACGGATCATGGGACGACGGCTCTGTGTGAACGACAACAACCACCCCAACAATGTGAACATCGACGCCATCAAGCCGAACGGCGACAAGTGCCGGGTGTGCGGCGGGGACCTCAAGACCCGGTCGGACGACCAGGACGAGGCGGCCATCGACAAGAGGCACAACATCTACTATGACACGGAAACAGGGACCATGGCCGCTGTAAACTACTTCAAGGCAATCTCCGAGAAAAGCGGGGGTCAACCGAAGATTATAGACCTGGACGGACGTCCGGGTGTCAAGGAGGTGTCGAACGAGCTTCTTTCCAAGCTCGGGTAACCATCCGTAGAGAGCAAGCATCAGCGGGCTCTTTTAAACCAAAAGCGCCCTGTGCCGCCCCGTGCGTCACAGGGCGCTTTTTTGACAGCCTCGAGCGGACTGAGCGGAGGAGTCCAAGGCCTTCAAGCCGGATACAGCACTGTTGGGTTGCGGGCTATGGCCCGCCTGAGGGTCTTTGCAGAAAAATCATGCGAATATGGGGTGTTGCGTCCCGCCGCCGGGATAGTTATTGACTCGGGGTCCAACGGTGTTAGTCTGTAAGAAAGCATTCGTCAACCCAACTTATATCTAAATGGATTTTTCACATCTCTTATATTGGAGAAGAGCATGCGGGTCATTATGATTTACCCGGAATATCCGGACACATTCTGGAGCTTTAAGCACGCCATAAAGTTCATCCACAAAAAAGCCGCCCATCCCCCGCTCGGACTCTTGACCGTCGGGGCGATGCTGCCTGAAGAATGGCCGAAAAGACTGGTGGACATGAACGTCACCAAGCTCACACAAAAGGACCTGGAATGGGCGGATTGCGTCTTTGTCAGCGCCATGGTGGTCCAGAGAGCATCGGCCCGGGCCGTCATCAGCCGCTGTAAGCAGGCGGGACTGAAGGTCGTGGCGGGAGGTCCCCTTTTTACGAGTGAGTACGAGCAGTTCGAGGAGGTGGATCATTTTGTCTTGAACGAGGCGGAACTCACACTTCCCCCTTTTCTCGAGGACTTGGAAAAGGGATGCGCCGGGCGGATCTACCGGTCGGACGAATTCCCGGACGTCCAAAAGACACCAGCTCCCCTTTGGGAGCTGGCGCTCATGAAAAAGTATGCGGGTATGAGCATCCAGTTTTCCAGGGGATGCCCCTTCAACTGCGAATTCTGCAATGTGACCACCCTGTTCGGTCACAGGACGCGCATCAAGACCGCGGATCAGATCATCAGAGAGCTGGATCGGCTCTATGAGCTGGGATGGAGGGGGAACGTCTTTTTTGTGGATGATAACTTCATAGGAAACAAGCGGTATCTCATGAATACCCTGCTCCCCGCGCTTATCGCGTGGAGAAAGGGAAAGCGGGGCATCCCATTCAACACGGAGGCCTCGCTGAACCTTGCCGACGACGAGCCTCTGATGAAGATGATGGTGGAAGCCGGATTCGATTCGGTCTTTATCGGCATTGAAACACCGGACGAGGAGAGCCTGGCGGAATGCAACAAGAAACAGAACACGAACCGTGATCTGGTGGCAAGCGTTAAACAAATACAGAGGACGGGTCTGCAGGTGCAGGGCGGCTTCATTGTAGGGTTCGACCACGACGGCCCTTCGATTTTCCAGCGTCAGATCGACTTTATCCAGAAAAGCGGGATCGTCATGGCCATGGTGGGAATGCTCCAGGCCCCGCCGGGCACCCGGCTTTACGAGCGAATGAAGCGGGAAGGCCGTCTTCTGGGGCCGATGTCCGGGGATATCGACGGGACTACCAACATCGTTCCCCGCATGGGCCTGGAACTGCTCATCGAAGGTTATCAGGGCATCATACGACATATCTATGCCCCCAAACACTACTACCGCCGTGTCAAGATTTTTCTAAGGGAGTACCAGGTCCCCAAGGTCCAGCCGTCCCTGGACTTTCAGCGATTTCTCGCCCTCTTTCGGTCAGGTTTCCGGCTCGGAATTCTCGGTCGAGAGCGTTTCCAGTACTGGAAGCTGCTCACGTGGACAATGTTCTACCGGCGCAATCTGTTGCCCTTGGCCATCACCTTGACCATTTACGGCCATCACTTCCGAAAGAGCTGCGGAATGAAGTCAATGGACCCGGGAGAAGGTCTGGCGACTGTCAAATAAAAAAGAGGGGACGCCTGTCCCCTCTAATGCCTGATGCTTCATGGGGTGAGTGATGGGACTCGAACCCACGACAACTGGGGCCACAACCCAGTGCTCTACCAGCTGAGCTACACCCACCGTAAAAAACAAATATAATCCTGTTCAATCAGAATTTCAAGGACAAACGGCCTTTCACGATTTGACGCCGGGGGTTTTCTTCCCTATAGTAGGGCGTCTTTCAACTGTAGTCCCGGGGAACCACAGTCATGGATAAACAAGCCTTGTTTCGCAGGATTCCTGCGGTGGATCGCCTCCTTGAATCCGGGCAACTCGCGCAGGAGTCTTTCCGTTATCCGCGATCTCTCATTCTAAAGGCCGTGCATCATGTCCTGGACGAGTTGCGCAAAGGGATCGGAGAGGGTCTCATCGAGGACGCATCCGTACTCGAAATCGACCGGGTATCTTCCTTGGCGGCGGCCCGCCTGGAGGAGCTCGGCCGGCCGAGCCTTGTGCCCGTTATCAATGCAACCGGGGTTATCGTGCACACGAACCTTGGGCGGTCCCTTCTGGCGGAACGGGTTCTGGAACGTCTCAGAGTGGTGGGTGGTGGATACAGCAACCTCGAATACCGGCTCGACCGGGGGAAGCGGGGAAGCCGGTACTCCCACGTGGAAGGCATTCTTCGAGAGCTTACTTCGGCCGATGCGGCCATGGTTGTGAACAACAACGCCGCGGCGGTCCTTATAAGCCTCGAGACCCTGGCAAAAGGATGTGAGGCCGTTGTCAGCCGGGGCCAGCTGGTGGAGATTGGCGGGGCGTTCCGCATTCCGGACGTCATGAAGAAAAGCGGCGCCGCCATGAAGGAGGTGGGTACGACCAACAGGACGCACCTGAGGGACTACGAGGAGGCCATAACACCTGAAACCGCGGTTCTCCTGAAAGTTCACAGGAGCAACTTCCAGCTCGTGGGGTTCACCCGGGATGTGGAAACCGAAGAACTGGTGGCCCTGGGCCGAAGGCACGGCATTCCTGTTATTGAAGACCTGGGAAGCGGTTGCCTGGTGGATTTTTCCCGTTACGGTCTGGCAAAAGAACCCCTTGTCCAGGAAGTCCTGTCCGCCGGGGTTGACCTCCTTACCTTCAGTGGAGACAAACTTCTGGGTGGGCCTCAGGCCGGCATTATTCTGGGCAGAAAGGATTTAATCGAGAGAATAAGGACCAACCCTCTGAACCGGGCGGTTCGCATAGACAAGCTGACCCTGGTGGCCTTGGAGGAGACCCTGAGGCTCTACCGGGATGAGGAGGAGGCGGCGCGACTCATTCCCACCCTGCGCATGATTTTCACTCCTTACCGGGATCTGCGATTTCGGGCGTCAGGACTTTTGAGGCGGATCGGCAAGCTTGATTCTCCCAATTTTTCCATCGGCACTCGTGACGGGGCTTCCAAGACCGGCGGCGGAGCCCTGCCGCTTCTGGATTTACCCACGAGGCTCCTTGCGCTGGTGCCGGGCCGGATGTCGGCACGAACGATCGAAGAACGACTGAGAGCGAACGACCCGCCGATTATTGCGAGGGTGGAAAACGAGCAGGTCCTCCTTGATGTGCGAACAATCCTGGATGAGGAAGCGCGGATCGTAGCCCGGGCCGTCCGTGAACTGGCGGCACCCGCCGGCATTGGAACCGGCGACCCATAGCCGGGCCTCTGTGTTGACAAGGCCGCTTCCAGTACCTACCTTTATCCAAACCCGTGAGGTCGAATACACTCATGGAGAGCTCCATGGAAGAACGGATAAAAGAGGCGCTTGAGGAGAGTGTAAAGGCAAAACAGGATTTTGTCCGCGAGAGCGCCGCCGCCTTGATTCAAGTGGCGGAACGAATCAGCCAGGCCTTTACAGACGACGGAAAGCTCCTCATCTGCGGAAACGGAGGGAGTGCTGCGGACGCGCAGCACCTGGCCGCGGAATTTGTGAACCGCTTTGTACTGGAACGGCCTCCCTTGCCCTCCGTGGCCTTGACTACGGACACCTCGATTCTGACGAGCATCGGGAATGATTACTCATTTGACGAGATTTTTTCAAAGCAGGTCAAGGCGATCGGCAAGGAGGGAGACATCCTCCTGGGAATCAGTACCAGCGGCAATTCCCCCAATGTAATCGAGGCCGTCAGGGTGGGCCGGGAAATGGGGCTCTACACGGTGGCCATGACCGGGGGAGACGGCGGGACTCTTCAGCGGATAGCGGATCTCAGCCTTGTGGTCAAGAACAAGGTTACCGCAAGGATTCAGGAAACACATATTTTCGCCGGCCATATCATCTGCCAGTTGGTGGATGAAATACTTTTTATGACGAAGTAAATCCGGCCGGCCGGGGAAGAAACATGCCTATTTACGAGTACAAATGCAGCAAGTGTAACAGCGTGTTCGAGTGCCTGGTCATTGGCAGCCGTGAAGATGTCGTCTGTCCCGATTGCTGCGGCACCGATGTGGAACGTCTCATGTCCGCGTGCAGCTTCAAGTCGAGCGGAGACTACTCGTCCCCTTCGACCGGGGGAGGAGGGTCCTCCTGTTCCGGATGCTCGAGCACGAACTGCAGCACCTGTCACTGACAGCGGCCTGGTCCTCCGGGCCGCCCTTTCGAGAGAAAATGTCTTTTCCCGAGAGCCCGGGAGGGTAAAAGAGCGTTGTTCCGAATCGGATTTGGAAATGACGTCCACCGGCTGGTCCGCGGCCGCCCGCTTGTTCTGGGTGGTGTTGCCATAGAGGGCGAAATGGGCCTTCTGGGACATTCGGACGCGGACGTGCTCACACACGCGGTCATGGACGCCGTCCTGGGCGCCGCTGGAAAAGGTGACATAGGCCTTCATTTTCCGGACACGGACCCATCTCTTGAGAATGCCGACAGCATGGAGCTCCTTGGCAAGGTGGCCGGCATGATGCGTGATGAAGGCTTTCGCGTCAACAACCTGGATGCGACCATCGTGGCCCAGCAGCCGAGGCTGGCTTCATACATTCCGCTGATGCGGGAGCGTTTGGCCGATGTGCTCGAAGTTCCTTTCGGACTGGTGAACGTCAAAGCTACTACCTCCGAGGGCCTGGGGTATTGCGGCCGCGGTGAGGCCATCGAGGCTTATGCAGTGGTCAGCCTCGTCGGGGAGCCGTAACACTACCCTTGGAGATCATCATGCCCATCACGCTTTATAACACCGCGCACAGGAAAAAAGAGGAATTCAGGCCCCTTAGAGAAGAGCATGTGGGGATGTACGTCTGCGGGGTGACCGTTTACGATTATTGCCACGTCGGTCATGCCCGTTCGGCAATCGTATTCGACGTGCTGGCGAGATACCTGCGGGCCCGGGGGTATGATCTCACCTATGTCCGAAATTTCACGGACGTGGACGACAAGATCATTGAAAGGGCCGGTAAACTCGGAAAAGACCCGGGGGATCTCGCGCGGCAGTTCATCGATGCCTTCGAAGAAGACATGGCCCGGCTCGGAGTGGCAAGGGCTGACCAGGAACCCCGTGCCACGGAATACATAGGGGACATGATCGAGATGATCGGGGTCCTGATTGAAAAGGGTTTTGCCTACGAAGTAGGGGGCGATGTCTTCTTCTCTGTTGAGGCGTTTGATGGATACGGGGCCCTTTCCGGCCGCAAGCTGGAGGACATGAAGGCCGGGAGCCGTATTGCGGTGGACACAAAAAAGAGGCACCCCATGGACTTCGCCCTCTGGAAGTCGGCCAAACCCGGCGAGCCGACCTGGGACAGCCCGTGGGGCCCCGGCAGACCCGGGTGGCATATGGAGTGCTCTGTTATGAGCAGCCGCCTCCTGGGGCCGACTTTCGATATTCACGGAGGAGGAAAGGACCTCCTGTTTCCCCATCACGAGAACGAACGGGCTCAGTCCATGGCCGCAAACGGTTCGGATTTCGCGCGCTATTGGGTCCACAACGGGTTCGTCACGGTGGAATCTGAGAAGATGTCCAAATCGCTAGGTAATTTCCTGACCATCCGGGACGCCCTCAAGAGCTACCACCCCGAGGTTCTACGGCTTTTTCTCCTGTCCAAGCACTATCGCAGCCCTCTGGATTTTTCGGGCGAGGCGGTCCGGGATCTTCAATCCGGCCTCGTCCGAATATATCGGACCTTGCAGAGGATCGAGGCTGTTATCGGGGCCTCGCCCTGGGGGTGCGCCGGAGTCCGGGGGTGCTTGTCGGGAGATTTGAAAGATCCTTTCCTGGCAAGCTTCACCACGGTTATGGATGATGATCTTAACACCGCCGGTGCCATAGGGCTGATATTCGACAAGGTCAGGGAGATAAACCGGAGCCTGGACGCGGCAGAATCACCTTATGGCGGGAATGGGGACGATCCGCTGGACCTGGAGCGCAGACGCCTGCTCACGGCGGGGGCCGTACTCGGTATTCTGACCCATTCTCCTGAGGAATTCCTGAATGAACTGGCCCGCCCCGCCGGAGAACCGGACTCGGAACGGATTGAACAGATGGTGGCTGAGCGTACAAAGGCCCGCGAAGAGAAGGACTGGACCCGGGCCGATGAGATCCGTGAAGAGCTGCGGAAGCAGGGGGTGATTCTGGAAGATGGACCCGAGGGGACCACGTGGCGGTATGAGATCCGCTGAGCGTTTCGCAGGGGAAGGATCGGGTGCGTTCGGACCTGGTGCGGATTTCCGGCTCGTGAGCCTGTTCGAACCCTGCGGCGACCAGCCCCAGGCAATCGATATCCTGGCGGAGGGCGTGGAATCCGGCCTCAGGCACCAGGTACTCCTTGGAGTGACCGGGTCCGGTAAGACCTACACCATGGCCCGGGTCATAACCCGGGTCCGGAAACCCACGCTGGTCATAGCGCCCAACAAGACCCTTGCGGCCCAGCTCTACGGCGAGCTCAAGGCCTTTTTCCCGCATAACGCGGTGGAGTACTTTGTCAGTTACTACGACTACTACCAGCCTGAGGCCTATATCCCTCAGTCCGACACCTATATCCAAAAAGACTCCCACATCAATGATTATATCGACAAGATGCGCCATTCCGCCACGCGTTCCCTCCTGGATCGTGAGGACGTGATCATTGTGGCGAGCGTGTCCTGCATTTACGGCCTGGGAAGCCCCGAGGCGTATCACGGCATGCTCCTTTACCTCGAGCGTGGTGTCGAAATGCCGCGGGAAGACGTTCTCCAAAAGCTGGTGGAAATCCATTACGAGCGGGGGGACTACGATTTCGTCCGGGGCCGTTTTCGAGTCAGGGGCGACGTTGTTGATATCTTCCCCGTACATGAGGAGGAGCGGGCCGTCCGGATCGGTTTTTTCGGTGACGAGATCGAGGAGATCCGCGAGATAGACCCGCTGACAGGGCGGCCCGGCCGGGAGCTTAATCGCATAACCGTTTACCCCGCCAGTCATTACGTGACCACCGTGGGCATAAGGGAGCGGGCTATTGGATGCATACGCGATGAACTGGCGGAAAGAGTGACTGATTTTCGAGGAAGGGAGAAACTGCTGGAAGCGCAGCGTATAGAAGAGAGGACTCTTTTCGATCTGGAGATGATGATCGAGATGGGTTACTGCCACGGCATAGAAAACTACTCGAGGCATCTTACCGGCCGGGCCCCGGGTGAGCCCCCTCCGACGCTCCTGGATTACTTCCCCCGGGACTTCCTTGTCATGATCGACGAGAGCCACATCACGGTCCCCCAGCTGAACGGCATGTACAATGGAGACCGCTCCCGCAAACAGACCCTTGTTGACTACGGTTTTCGTCTTCCATCGGCTCTGGACAACCGTCCCCTGAAGTTTGAGGAGTTTGAGGAAAGGGTCAGACAGGTCATATATGTCTCCGCGACCCCGGGCCCTTACGAACTGGAAAGGGCGGAAGCGGTGGCCGAGCAGATCATCCGACCCACAGGACTGATGGACCCGGAGATCATCGTGCACCCTGCTGAAAATCAGGTGGACGACCTGCTTGCGCGCATAAGGGAAAGGTCGGGCCGGGGCGAAAGGGTCCTCGTCACCACCCTCACCAAGCACATGGCCGAGGACCTGACCGAGTACTACGACGACCTGGGGGTGCGGGTCCGGTATCTTCACTCCGACATCAAGACGATCGAGCGAATGGAGATTATTCGCGATCTCCGTCTGGGTGTCTTCGATGTCCTCGTCGGCATAAACCTGCTGAGGGAAGGTCTCGACCTGCCCGAGGTGTCTCTGGTGGCCATCCTGGATGCGGACAAGGAAGGGTTCCTGCGTTCTGAGAGATCTCTTATTCAGACCGCGGGCCGCGCAGCCCGCAATGTTCGCGGTCAGGTGGTCCTTTATGCGGACCGTGTGACGGGCTCTATGCAGCGTGCCATGGAGGAGAGCGATCGAAGGAGGCGGGTGCAGATGGAGTACAACGAGGCCAATGATATTACGCCCGAGACGATTCACAAGAACATCGCCGACATCCTGCAATCGGTTTACGAGGCCGATTACGTCACCGTGCCTGCGGTTTCCGAGGAGGAAGCCCCTCCGTATCACACCGCCTTGGAAATAAGGGAGCGGGTGGAATTGCTCACGGAGCGCATGACTGAAGCAGCCGGCCGGTTGGAGTTCGAGGAGGCGGCCCGCCTCCGGGATGAGATCAGGTCGCTGGAGAAACAGGAACTGGAGGTCCTGAACTGAACTCCAGGGGTTTTTATCCCGAACGGTGGTATCCGCCACCCGGATTAGAGGACCTCTATGATCTCGCCCTTTCCGGTCTTTGTGTCATAGGAGGCAAAGGTGCTCTTGCCGAAGCGCCCCATGACTTCCCCGGGGTTCATAAGCAGGGTGCCGCCCACCTGTTCCTGGTAAGGTGTATGGTCGTGGCCGTAGAACACCGCGTCGTAGAGTCCCGACAAGGCGAGACCCCTGGCGATACCGGGATAGTGGTTGAGGGCTATGTTCCGGCCGCCTAGATTCAATTCAGCCAAGTCACCGTGTAGCGTCACGTTACCGGCGGAAAGGGCGTTTCCGGTGAGCAGCCACTTGTCCCCGTCATTGTTCCCCCAGACCACGTGTACGGGCCCGGCAAATCCCTCGGCGATCTGGGCGAGCGTGAACGGGGCGCAAAAGTCCCCGCAGAATACAAGGGCGTCCCATCCTGAGATCCTCTGCAATAAAGTCGCGAGCTTCCAGATGTTGTCGTGGATGTCGGAGCATACGGCGATGCGCACGTTATTCCCTCCATTATTGCCCATGCAACGGGCGGGAAGGCATGGTTTCGACTCCCTTTAGCTACTGGTTATCTATGAATTATATAATACTTACGTACCCCGCACAAGGAATCCCGCAGATTGACGCAGAGATTGCGGAAAAACAGCTGTTTCCGGATGGAAAACAATTAAAACATTGATGGCCTCTCCCCATACATAGTAAAAGTGTGAGGGCCTCAACACAGCGAGGCGGAAAAGGGGTATGTGGCAATGAACGACTCGATTACCTGGCATCGGACTCACTGCGCCCGGATGGATCACGGCGGGTGCGGGCTTTTGGTCGGTGTTCGAGACAACCGGATCGTTGGTATCAAGGGAGATCCCGAAGGCTATCTGAATCGAGGGTATGTCTGCCCGAAGGGGCTGGCGTCTCCGGATCGACTGAATCATCCGGACCGTCTTACCGCGCCCCTGAGGAGGCGCGGGGTACGCGGTAAGGGGGTCTTTGACAAAATTTCATGGGAAGAGGCCCTGGACGAGATCACCGAGCGGTTCAATGCCGTACGGGAGCGCGATGGGGCCAGGGCCGTGGCTTTCGGAGTCGGGATGCCCAAGGGCCTGGAGCATTTCGTCCTCATACGGCTCGCCAATTTGTTCGGTTCTCCCAATGTGGTGGCCAGCCAGGACGTCTGCCACGCCCCGCGCGAGATCACAGGGCTTCACACCTGCGGCTTCTACCCGGTCGCGGACTTTCACCACCCAAGCCGGCTCGTGATACTGTGGGCAAGCAACATCACCAGCACCAACGAGGAGGGAGAGATCTCCAGCCTCCTGCTGGATCAGGTGAAAAACGGCACGGAACTCATAGTGGTGGATCCCAGGCGTACCGACCTTGCTGAAAAGGCATGTGTCTGGCTGCCCGTCAGGCCGGGCACGGATCATGCCCTGGCACTGGGTCTGCTGAATGTCATAGTGGAGGAGTCCCTTTTCGATGAAGATTTCGTTAAACGCTTCACCGAAGGTTTCGAGGACCTGGCCCATGATGTGGCGGCATATCCTCCGGAGCGTGTGGCGGAGATAACAGGTGTTTCAAGTGAAAGTATACGTGAAGCGGCCCGCCGATATGCCGCAGCCCGGCCTTCGGCAATCCAGTGGGGCAACCCTATCGAACACCACCGTTATACCTTTGACGTTACCCGGGCGCTCATCTGCCTGATGGCGATCACCGGTAACCTGGACGTCCCGGGAGGTAATGTCCACGCCAGGGACCCCGAGATCCTGGGTCTGGGCCGGTTCGTCAGGGCGGACCTCATCCCGGACAAGCGAAAGACAATGCTGGGAGCCCATCACGGGGTTATTCCCCGCATGATGACCGTTCCCCCTTCTTTTTTCAAACAGGCCGTGCTCGACGGCACTCCCTATCCCGTAAAGGGGTTCTACGTCATGTGCGGGAACCCCATGTTGAGCTGGGCGGACAGCCCCCAGACCCGGCGGGCGCTGGAAGCGCTCGAGTTTCTGGTGGTTGCGGATCTCTTTCTCACGCCCACGGCCGCCATGGCGGATATTGTCCTTCCCGTGGCCACTCAGTTCGAGTTCAACGACATCGGCCACTACGGGATCGGGCATGGGGTGATCCTGGCCCGGCCAAAGGTGGTGGATCCGCCTGCAGGGTGCCGGCCGGACATGCAGATCCTGAATGAACTGGGTAAGCGGCTTAGCCCTCCCGAACTCTGGCACGAGGACTACGAGGCCTTTCTTGAAGACGTGCTGGCCCCGTCGGGCCTGACCTATGTCGAGTTCGTGAAGCGGGGATTCTTGAAAGGTCCTGAAACGTTTGGACAATATATTGATGAGGGTTTTCGCACTCCAACAGGCAAGGTGGAGCTCAAGCTTAGCACGGCCGGCAAGTTCAATATCCCGGCTTTGCCGGGCTTTCAGGGCCTTCCGGTGGCGGAAGACCCCGAATACCCGTTGTTGCTGACTTCCTCGAAGAACCGTTTTTTTCTTCACTCTTCCTACCGCTGGGTGGAATCCCTCAGAAGACGCGCACCCGAGCCCATATTGGATGTAAATCCTGAGACCGCCGGAAGTTTCAATGTCAAAGACGGAGATGAGGTTTTCATCGAAACGCGACACGGCGCAATCACCCACCGCGCACGTCTCACCGATCGGGTTCGGCCCGGTGTGGTGATCGCTGAGCATGGGTGGTGGTTCCCGGAGGAAGGGCCCGGTGACCTCTACGGGTGGGAGCGTTCCAACCTCAACAGGCTGACAACCGCAAAGAATCTGGGGCGGGAGTTCGGGACACCCAACATCAAGGCCATTCCGTGCCGTATTCGCGTGGCCTCGTAAGATCTTTTGTCTGTTCTTTCGATTGCGATTCCGATCCCGATTTCGATTTCGATTAGTTCAACGTTCGTGCTCCAGAAAGATCAGGGTCCGTCCCAGGAACTCGGCGGGAGGCGGTTTGCCGCGGCCCGGTAACGGGGTCTCGGGCAGGGGGGAAAGGAAGACCGCCGTCAGGATCACCTTGCCGGAGGGGGGGGCTTCCACTTGGAAAGCAGCAAGTTCGGCGGCCCTGTGAGACAGGGCCTCCTGGTCCATATCAGGCCGGCCGGCCTTCTCAAGGAGAATGGTATAAAGTTCCCGGCCCGCTTCCCCTGCTGTTTTCTCACGCCGAATCTCGGCAATGCGCTCCATGGGCAGAGCTGACAAGTCAGGATAGGCAAAACGCAGGACAGGTGGAGGCGTAAGCGGCCGGCCGGTCGCCTCGATCCAGAGATCCGTCAGAAAATCCACATATCGACGATCCGGACTGATCAGGAGGTCACCGGGTTGGATAAGGGACCCGAACAGGCCGGCCCAGGCCCTCACAACAGGGTATGGGTCAACTCCGCCGGTTTCCGGGATCCAGTTGAATCCGGGCAGGTCTTGGAAAAGACTCCGGGTCTCTTCCGGGTCTTCGGTGAGTCCATCCAGCGGGGACCTGGATTCCCTGAGCCTGTTCAGGATCCGGTCCGCATCACCCATCTGTTTCTCTAATTCGTGCTCCAGGTGGAGTACGAGGTGGTGCCGGAATGATTCCCCGGTCTCTTTTTCCGAACGACCGATTCCTGCCCGCCTTATGTGCTGCCGGATAGTCCAGACGGGATCCTCCCCCTGATACGGATCTGCCCCTGTTTTCTGAAAGCCCAGACCGTTCCTGTCGGGATGCATCTCAATCCAACGGAAATAATCCGCCAGGGCCTTTCTCAAGTCAGCACCGGGGTCCAGGTCCGCTGGAGGGCGATGGATTTCAACGAGGTCCGGCGGAAGGTTTTGGTACAGGGTTTCCGGGACATCCATCTGCCAGGGTAAAAAGACCCTGAGCGGCCCCAGAAGGGAGAGGATTCGGCCGAGCCGGGCCCGGGACAGCACGGAGTGTGGGAACAGGACGGCGGGGATGGACTGCATTGGCTCTCCTTTTCGCACCCTGGATCAGTCTTTTTGGAGCTCCTCTAATCCCGCGTAGTAGTCCAGCACTTCCGGGTTGCGGAGGGCGTCCTTATTGAGGATGGCCTTTCCTTCCACCGCCTTTTTGACGGCCAGTTCCACTTTCTTCATGTTAAGGGTATAGGGAACATCCGGAACAGGTAGTATTTTCGCGGGAACATGCCTGGGTGAAGCATTGTCCCGAATAAGCTTCTTGATCCGTGCGGCAAGTTCCTCCGTGAACTCGAAGCCCTCGGCCATCTTTACGAACAGGATGACCCGCACGTCCCCCCTCCACTCCTGCCCGATCACCAGGCTGTCTTCGACCTCCTCGACACTCTCCACCTGGCGATAGATCTCGGCTGTACCTATCCGCACTCCGCCCGGGTTGAGGGTGGCGTCCGAGCGCCCGTAGATCGTCACTCCTCCCCGGTCGTTGATCTCTATGAAGTCGCCGTGCCGCCACACGCCGGGATACACATCGAAGTAGGCCGCGTGGTATTTTTTCCCATCCGGGTCGTCCCAGAAATAGATAGGCATGGAAGGTGCGGCGGCCGTGCACACCAGTTCGCCCTGCTGGTTGATCACGGGCTTGCCGTTTTCGTCCCAGGCCTCCACCCTCATGCCCAGGCAGCGGCACTGAAGCTCTCCGGCGTACACAGGCCCCATGGGATTGCCGCCCGCAAAGCAGCCGTTGATATCTGATCCGCCGGAGATGGAAGCCAGTTGCAGGTCTTCCTTGATTTCGCGGTACACGTACTCGAACCCCTCCACCGAAAGGGGGCTTCCGGTGGAAAGTACCGCCTTGAGGGAAGAGAGGTCGTAGGTCTTGCCGGGGGTGGCTCCGGCGTTTTGAAGGGCCGCCAGATAACCGGCGCTGGTCCCGAAGATGGAAATGGATTCATCCTGGGCCATCTCCCACAGGGCGCCTGGATGGGGGTGGAACGGATTGCCTTCGAAGAGGACCAGGGAGGCACCGACGGCCAGGGAGCATGTGAGCCAGTTCCACATCATCCAGCCGCAGGTGGTGAAGTAGAAGATCGTGTCGTCTCGCTTCAGGTCCGTGTGCAGCATGAGTTCCTTCATCTGGTTGACCAGGATTCCGCCGGCGGACTGGACCATGCACTTTGGCAGCCCTGTAGTCCCGGAGGTAAACATAATGTAGAGCGGATGGCCGGCCGGGAGCTGCTCGAAAAGTATGTCCACATCTTTGTCACTTGACTTGAACTCATCATAGGTCACCGCCTTTGGAACCCTTCCGACGTCCGGATCCTTGTCGATATAAGGTGTTACGATAACTTTTTCAATGGAGGGCAGGTTTTCCAGAATCTCGGAAACCCGGCCCAGGGAGTCGAAGGTCTTGCCCTTGAACGCGTAGCCGTCTGCGGTGAAGAGCACGCGCGGCCTGATCTGGCCGAAACGGTCGAGCACGCCCTTGATGCCGAAGTCCGGGGAGCAGGAGGACCAAGTCGCTCCTATGCTCGTGGCCGCCAGCATGGCCACAATGGTCTCCGGCATGTTGGGCATAAAGCCTGCGACCCGGTCGCCCGGGCGGATATCGAGCTCGCGAAGGGAGCGCGCGACCCTTGCCACCTCGTCATAGAGTTCCGCGTAGGTCAGCCTTCGGTTCTCACGGTCTTCGCCTCTGAAGATCAGCGCGATCCTGTCGTCCCGAAACCGGAGCAGGTTTTCCGCGAAATTGAGCTCGGCGCCTTCAAACCAGCGGGTCCCGGGCATTCGAAAGGGATCGTCCACCACCCGGCGGTAAGGGCTGGAGGCTCGTATGTCCGCAAAGTCCCACATGGCCGCCCAGAACTCGGGTATGTTTTGAATGGACCAGTGGTATAGATCGTCATAGGCGGTGAATTTCAGGTGGTGCTTTTCGTTTACACCGTTCATGAACCGGTACATGTGGCTGTTGCGGATTCGATCCTCGGACGGCTGCCAGAGTTTAGTCGCCATGTCTCCCTCCATTGGGTAAGGTGTGTTGTGCCGGGAAACGCCAAGCCTGTTTCGATTCCTTTCATACCATCAACCCATTACTTTTTCAATGGATGCTGTTTCGCATCAAACGCACATGGCAATGCGTTGCCATCCACATGGACGAAAACCCGTTCAGGCTCCGGCGGCCGGAAACAGGTTCGGGCCGGCAAAACCAATTTTTTGGCCTTGACTATCCATGCTGTTTGGATTAGAAGGATACGTTCAACTTATATAAATAACTAAGAAATGCGTGTCCAGACTCTCAAGTGCAACAGGAGCGGGGACCCGGAGTAGAATGGAATCCAGCAATCCGCTCATTGAAGAGCGACGAAAAAAGGCACAGGTCCTCAAGGAAATGGGCATCCAGTTGTATCCTGCGGGATATAATCCGGACATCACCGCCGCCGCCGCTGCTGAGCGGTATGGAGAGATGGACGGCGAGGCCCTGGAGGCCGATCCCGAATCGCACGTGATGGCCGGCCGAATCCTGAGCCGCCGGGATTTCGGCAAGGCCTCCTTCGTGCACATCAAGGACCGGACAGGGCGTATTCAGGTATACATTCGAAAGGACAAAGTGGGTGAGCAGGCCTTCCAGGCCTTCAAACTCATGGACATCGGTGATATTATCGGGGTTGAGGGCTCTTTTTTCCGGACTCGGACCAACGAACTCACACTGCTGGCGGAGAATGTCCGTCTTCTGACCAAGTCACTCCGTCCGCTCCCCGAGAAATGGCACGGGCTTACCGACAAAGAGACCCGTTACCGCCGTCGCTATTTGGACTTGATCGTAAACGACGACGTGCAGAAGGTCTTTGTCATGCGGAGCCGGATCGTGCAGTGCATACGGGATTTTTTCATCGGAAGGGACTTTCTCGAGGTGGAGACCCCGATGATGCAGCCGATCCCGGGAGGGGCTACGGCCAGGCCGTTCAAGACGTTCCACAATGCCCTGGGAATGGATTTGTACCTTCGGGTGGCCCCGGAACTCTATCTCAAGCGCCTGGTGGTGGGAGGTCTGGAGAGGGTCTTTGAAATCAACAGGAACTTCCGCAACGAAGGGGTCGACCTGAAGCACAACCCCGAGTTCACCATGCTTGAATTCTACATGGCCTATGCCACTCACGAAGACCTGATGGCCTTGAGTGAGGAACTGTTTATGGACCTCGTGACGACCCTGTTCAGCTCAACGATCATCGAGTACCAGGGTCAGGCGCTCGATTTCAGCCCGCCATGGCCGAGGATCTCCCTCAAGGAGGCTGTCCGGGAGATCGGTGGTGTCGACCAAAGCGTTCTGGGCGATCGCGAGGCCGCGGCACGGTTGGCCCGGAAACTGGAGATCCCGGTTTCCGACCGGGACGGTCACGGCAAGATCCTGACCAGGCTGTTCGATTACCTTGTGGAGCCCAGGCTGATCAATCCCACCTTTGTTACTGGCTATCCAACGGAGACCTCGCCTCTTTCCAGGAAGAACGATGAGGACCCGTCCATAACCGACCGCTTCGAGCTTTTCATAGGCGGCAGAGAGATAGCCAACGGTTTTACGGAGCTCAACGATCCCGACGACCAGCGCGAGCGATTTCTGCGGCAGGTGGATTTGCGTGAGGCGGGAGACAGCGAGGCCCAGTTCATGGATGAGGACTACATAACGGCCCTGGAGTACGGACTGGCCCCCACCGGAGGCGAGGGCATAGGGATCGACCGCGTGGTGATGCTGCTGACGGACGTCCCTTCCATTCGAGATGTGATTTTTTTTCCACACATGCGGGGCAAGGACATGCCCTCGGATCGAATGGAATGAGATAGCGGAGCACTGATGGCTTTCGAGCTTTTTCTCGGACTCAGGTACCTCAAGGCAAAGCGGAGGCAGGGGTTCATATCGGTCATCACCATTATTTCCGTAACGGGTGTAATGGTGGGCGTAATGGCTTTGGTGGTCGTCCTCTCGGTGATGAACGGCTTTCGTGCGGACCTCCTCTCCAAGATACTCGGGGTGAACTCGCATCTCCTGATCCTTAACTACGAAGGCCCTTTTTCAGATTACGGCGAACTTGCCGGGAAGGTGTCGGGGGCCGAGGGCGTGGTGGCTGCCACCCCCTTCATCTACAGCCAGGTCATGGTGAATCACGCCGGGAATGTGAGCGGCGCTGTTTACCGGGGGCTGGAAACGGCCAGCGCGGGGCGGGTGATCGGTATAGAGTCCATGCTCAAGGGTGAGGGCTTTAAGGCGCTGGACTCCGAAAACGGGGGACGGCCTGGAATCATTCTGGGCACCCAACTGGCCAGGCAGATAGGTGCTGGAACCGGCAGTGAGGTGGCCGTGACTTCGCCACAGGGAAGACTGACACCCATGGGGCGGATGCCCGGCCATAGGAAATACCGGGTGGTGGACATTCTTGATTCGGGGATGTACGAGTATGATGCCACCCTGGTCTACGTTTCCCTGCGCGAGGCCCAGGATTTTCTCGGCATGGGGGATCGCGTCACTGGGCTGGAAGTCCGGGTCGAGGAGGTGAACCGTTCCGACCAGGTGGCTGCGGCCCTGGAAAAGGAACTGGGCTACCCGTTCTGGGCCAAGGACTGGAAGGTAATGAACAGGAGCCTGTTCGCCGCGCTGAAGCTAGAGAAGGTCACAATGTTCGTTATCCTTACTATGATCGTTCTGGTTGGTGCGCTCAATATAATCAGCACCCTGGTGATGGTGGTTATGGAAAAAACCCGCGATATGGCGATCCTCAGGGCCATGGGTGCGACCGCAAAGAGTGTAATGGCCGTGTTCATGCTGCAGGGACTACTGGTGGGAGTGGTGGGCACCATCGCAGGTCTGGGTTCTGGACTGGGAATCTGCCACCTTCTGGCAAAGTATCGATTTATCTCCCTGCCGGCCGATGTGTATTATTTTTCAACGCTTCCCGTGCGTGTCGAGGGATGGGACGTCGGCTTCGTGGCCTTCTCCGCTGTGGTCATTTCATTCCTGGCCACCATTTACCCTTCGTGGTATGCGGCGAGTCTTGACCCGGTGGAGGCGCTCCGATATGAGTAGGAAGCCTGTTATGCCGCATGCCGCCGGACCGGCCGCTTTTATGGAGAAAAACTCGATGCTTCACCAAGACGTAAACGAAGATCACTAAGAGGAGCAAAGCCTGAGATTTCTTGGGGCTCTCGCTTTTTGGGCCCGAACAAGCTTGAGCTTCATGTGAGGTCGTTGCAGCTGATCGGTGCTTGAACTGAGGAACATACACAAGTCGTTCACACACAACGGCAATACCATCCAGGTGCTCCATGATGTCGATATGGTGGTGAGCCCGGGTGAAACACTGGCCCTCCTTGGTGCATCAGGAGTCGGCAAGTCCACCCTCTTGAATGTCATGGGCACTCTCGAACGGCCCTCGAGAGGAAGTGTCCTTTTCAATGGCCGGGTTGTGAGCGATCTGGATGAGGCCTCCCTGTGCCGGCTGAGAAACCGGGACATAGGGTTCGTGTTCCAGTTCCACCATCTGCTATCGGAGTTCGACGCCCTGGAAAACACTATTATGCCGGGGCTCATTGCGCGCATGGCCAGGAAGGATGCCGTGAAGGCCGCGGAGGGGCTGCTGAGAAGGGTGGGGCTGGAACACCGGATGAAGCATCGTATCGGCGAGTTGTCCGGAGGAGAGCAGCAGCGGGTAGCAATCGCCAGGGCTTTGATAATGAGACCCAAACTGCTGCTGGCCGATGAACCCACGGGCAACCTGGATCGAGTCACAGGGGAGGGCATAGTGGATTTGCTTCTCAGGCTGAATCAGGAAGAGGGACTTGCCATGGTCATTGCGACCCATAACGAGCGTCTCTCGGAGAGGCTTTTCCGCCGGGTGGAAATCGTTGACGGTCGCATCCAAACTCAGAAATAGGGGAGTAAAATGACAGGCAGACACAGATCATTACAGGCCCTCAGGGCGGTTGCGCTGTTCACATGCGTGTTCGTTCTGTTCGGGGCGATCGTTGCCGGATCTGCAAGCGCGGAGATTCTTCCTCGCGTTGGTGTCCTGCCGTTCCGGGTCCATTCCCTTGCGCCCATGGACCACCTGAAGGAAGGTCTTCAGGAGATGGTCATAGGCCGGTTGGCGGAAAGAGGTTTCGACGTCATCCCTGCCGGCAGGATCAACGACCACTCCATGGCATACCTTCCCGTTTTCGATATAGATGACATTCAGACCATAGGGAATGACGTGGGCGCCCGCTGGGTCATAAGCGGGAGCATCACCCAAGTGGGTAGAAAGATCAGCCTTGATATCAAAGGCGTGGACATTACAGGCCTTGAGCCGGCGTTCTCCGTCTTTGTGGTGGAGGACGACATGGAACGGTTGGCCGTTGCTGCCGAGCGTGTTGCCACGGCCGTTTACAACCAGGTGGTGGGTGTGATCAGGATCGACTCAATACAGATCAAGGGTAACAAACGGATCGAAAAGGAAGCGATCCTGGCGGTGATCGGGAGCCGGGAAGGGGACAAGCTCGATCAGGACGTCCTGGACCAGGACCTTAGGGCCGTATACAGGATGGGATATTTCACGGATGTGAGTATCGAGGTGGAAGACGGAACCGATGGTAAGTTGGTCGTTTTCAACGTCCAGGAAAAGCCCTCCATCGGAAACATAGCGTTCCAGGGAAACAAGGCGATCAAAGACGATGACCTGATGAAGGAGATCGGCATCAGGCGGTACGCTATTTACAACCCGAGCGAGGTAACCCAGAGCGTCAACAGGCTTCGCGAGTTTTACCGGCAGAAGGGTTTCTTTAACATCCGCGTCGAAGAGACCACTCAGGAGCTTCCTGGAAACGAGGTATCCCTGATCTACAAGGTGGATGAGGGAGAGAAGGTCTACGTAACCCGTATAGAGTTCGAGGGCAACGAGACCTTCAGGGACAAGGACCTCAAAAAACTCATGGAAACGAGCGAAAAGGGCTTGTTTTCGTGGTTCACCAAATCAGGGCTCTTAGACAGGCAGATGCTCGAGTTCGACCTGCACAAGATAGAGGCCTTTTACCAGAATCACGGGCACATCAAGGCCAGGACAGGGGAACCCAGGATCACTTATAAGGAAGGGGAAGGACTCACGGTCACCATCGAGGTCATAGAGGGACCCCGGTACGGTGTGGACCAGGTGTATGTGGAGGGAGATCTGATCAGAGACGCAGAAGAACTCCTGGCCGAGACCAAAATCCGGCAGGAGGATTTCTTCAATAGGGAAGTCATCAGAAATGACACCCGGGTGCTTCAGGAGTTTTACGCAGACGAAGGATATGCCTACGCCGAGGTCGACCCCAGAATACTGGAGAACGATGAGAACCAGACCGTAGACATCACCTACGTAATATCCAAGAGCCATAAGGTCACCTTTGAGCGGATTAACATTGCCGGAAATGAACACACCCGGGACAAGGTGATCCGGCGGGAACTCAAGGCGATAGAGGGTGAGACCTACAGCCACAAGGCACTCAAGAGGGGAACTGAAAATCTTCACCGCCTGGGATTTTTCGAGGAGGTCGAAGTTCAGACCGAGAAGGGAAGCGATGAAGAGCAGATGGTGGTGAACGTCAACGTGAAGGAGAGGCCCACCGGTTCATTCAGCCTGGGGGCCGGGTACAGTTCCTACGATAAGGTAATGGGAACGATCCAGGTGGCCGAAGACAACCTCTTCGGTTACGGCCAGCGTTTGCAAGTGGCGGCGAGGTTCGGGGGGCGGAGCCAGCAGTTCGATATCCGGTTCACAGAGCCCTGGCTGCTGGACAGGCCCATCGAAGCGGGCGTTGACCTCTACAAGTGGGAAAGCGAGTACTGGGATTACACCAGGGACAGCCTGGGAGGAGCCCTGCGTTTTCGTTTCCCCATCGGTTTCGACCGGGAGTACACCCGGGCAAGCGTCAAGTACACCTACGATGCCGCAGAAGTAACGGACATAGACGAGAACGCCGCAATTGTGATCAAGGACATGGCGGGAACAATCGTCAAGAGCAGTGTGACCCTTGGGTTGCACCGCGACTCAAGGGACCGCCCGTTTCTGACGACAAAGGGGTCTTACAACTATGTCACTTATGAGCATGCGGGTCTCGGAGGGGACGCCGGCTTCGGAAAGATAGAGGCCTCTTCCACATGGTATTTCCCCTTTAAGTGGGACACGGTGTTAGTGCTCAGGGGCCAATGGGGCTACGTCAAAGAGCACTCGGGGAAAAAGTTGCCGCTTTATGAGAAGTTCTATCTGGGCGGGCTCGATTCGGTGCGGGGTTTCAAATATGCAAGTATTTCACCCAGGGACCCGGAAACCAATGAACGGATAGGCGGTGAAAAGATGATGGCCTATACTGTGGAGTATCGTTTCCCGCTTCTCAAGGAGCATGGGGTTGTGGGTGTTGCGTTCTTCGATGCCGGAAACGTTTATACTAAGGATGAGAGCTACAGCTTCGGAGGGATTCGCAAGTCCATAGGGACCGGTATACGATGGTACTCTCCGTTCGGACCGCTCAGAATAGAGTACGGGCGGAATCTGAGCCCTCAAAATGATGAACCGTCCGGCAACTGGGAGTTTTCCATCGGCGGCTCATTTTAGATTGCGAGAGGGAAGCAACATAAGATTGGGACAAGAAGCCGCCGGCCCGCCGGCCGATGGATGATGAGTCTTACAAGACACACGTAAAAAGGGGGTTTTATGGGACGTTTTATGACAGGGATAATCGCGATCCTTGCCCTGATTGTTTTCTCAGGGATCGCTGCCGCTGCTGATATCAAGATCGGCGTGGTGGATGTGAAAGAATTTCAGGAAAGGTCGGTAGCCTTTCAGAAGATCCGCGACCGGCTGAGGGTCAAGTTCGAGACGCTTCAGAAAAAACTCGAGGACGAGAGACAGGCCCTCCTCAAGTTGGAGGAGGATTTTCAGAGGCAGAGCATGATGCTGAGCCTCGACGCCCAAGATGACAAGAGGAGCGAGGTGGAAAAGAAGAGGCGATACTTCAGGTATCTCTATGAAGACCTCTCTGAGCAGATGAAGGACTCCGAGCGTGAGGCCACTCGTCGCATTCTGGCGGAACTGGAAGACGTGGTAACGGCCATTGCCAGGCAGGAGGGGTTCACCCTGATTCTGGAGAAAAACTCTCCGGGAATGTTGTACGTGGACGACTCCATAAACATCACGGACAGGGTTATTCAGGCCTACGACCGGTCCAAGCAGTAGCCGCTTTATCGGGCGGTCTCCCGTTCAGGGATCCAATGGAGAAAACATTGACACACTCCCTCGGGGAGATCGCTAGGTTGGTGAGCGGCCGCGTGGTTGGAGATGAGGCCTTCGAAGTGAACGGTGTTCGCTCTCTCAGGGACGCCACGGAAAAGGACATCTCCTTTTTTACGGATCGCAGGTACGCTGACCAACTGCAAATCACCCGGGCCGGGGCGCTTATCGCGGCTGAGGAACTGCCGTCCTTCACGGGGCACCAGGTGGTGGTGGATCGGCCCGACTTGGCTTATGCCCGAACGGCCGGGCTCTTTGTCCCTTCCCCGGGCGTTTTCAAGGGGATACACCCGAAGGCCTTTATTCACGACACCAGCCGAATCGGCCGGGACGTTACAATCCATCCCGGGGTTTACGTGGGTGAGGAGGCCGTTATCGGGGATCGGGTTGTGCTTTTCCCGGGCGTGTTCGTGGGCGCGAGAGTCAGGATCGGTGAAGATACGGTCGTGGAACCGAACGTCTCCATACTCCACGACTGTTTTGTGGGAAGGGAAGTCATCCTGCACGCAGGAACCGTGGTGGGCGCAGACGGTTTCGGGTTTCTTCAGAACGACGGAAAGAGCGTCAAGATCCCGCATATCGGCTCCGTGCGCATAGACGACCGGGTGGAAATCGGGGCCAACTGTACAATTGACAGGGCGGCCCTTGGGACGACCTGGCTCAAGGAGGACGTCAAGACGGACAACCTGGTCCATATAGCCCACAACGTGGTGGTGGGCGAGGGGACTTTGATTGTCGCCCAGACCGGTATCTCCGGAAGCACGGATATCGGTCGAGGGGTTGTAATAGGCGGGCAGGTGGGAATAGGCGATCACTTGAAAGTAGGGGATCGCGCCATGATCGGGTCCCAGTCGGGTGTGGCTAAATCTCTCGAGGCCGGAGAAGTGGTGTCAGGCACTCCCGCTGTTCCACACCGCCTCTGGCTTAAGACGAGCAGGCTTCTGACCCGGCTTCCTTTGCTGAGCAAACGGGTGAGAGGACTCGAAAAAAAGGTGGAAGAACTTGCACGACGCCTGGACGGGCGCGCGTGAACCGGCGTGATGCGGCTTGCCGGTGCCTGTCCCGCATTACTCAGGAGGGCGAAGCCATGGTTGAACTGCCGCTTTTAGTCGGAGATATCAAGCGGATACTTCCGCATCGCTACCCCTTCCTTCTGGTGGACCGCATAATAGAGCTTGAACTGGAAAAACGGATTGTGGGTTTGAAATGCGTAACAGTCAACGAACCATTTTTCCAGGGGCATTTCCCCGGCGAACCCATTATGCCGGGCGTGCTCATCATAGAAGGCATGGCGCAGACCGGCGGCGTTCTCGCCCGGATTTCCGTGATGGAGACCATGCAGATCGAACCAGGGGAGGCCACGTTTTTTATGGCCATTGACAAGGTCAAGTTCAGAAGACCCGTGGTGCCGGGAGATCAGCTTTTCTACGAGATAGAGGCCCTTCGCACAGGATCGCGCATATGGAAGGTTGCCGGCCGGGCGATGGTGGCGGGGGAGGTGGCTGCGGAGGCCGAGCTTGTCGCGCAGGTGGGTTAAATACATAAAAGCCCCGTTGCGACGGGTCGGTGCAACTTGCACGGGGCGATGAGGGGGACGTCGAAACAAGTGCCGCTGAATCCAAATGTATACCAAGGAAAGAACGAGGAAATGATGGAAGTCCATCCCACGGCGGTGGTCAGTCCAGGTACCGAGCTGGCCGCCGGCGTAATAATCGGGCCCTACGCCTGCATCGGCGAAAACGTCAAGATCGGAAAGAACACGATCATCGGATCCCATGTTACCATTGAGGGACATGCCGAAATTGGTGAAAATAATCAAATTTCGCCGTTTACCTCCATCGGCTCGCCTCCCCAGGACGTGGGTTATCGCGGGGAGAAAACGCGGGTCGTCATAGGAGACAACAATGTCATCCGGGAGTATGTTACGATCAATCGGGCCACCACCAAGCAGGACTGGTTAACCGAGATCGGGAATGAAAACTACATCATGGCATATGCACATATCGCTCATGACTGCCGTCTTGGAAACAGGGTTATTATGTCCAACGTGGCGACGCTGGGCGGGCATATCCAGGTAGGGGACCATGCAATCCTGGGTGGGCTTGTGGCGGTTCACCAGTTCGTCCGTATCGGTGCCTATGCCTTTTTAGGAGCCAAGTCGGGCATCGATCGTGATGTCCCTCCTTTCATGATAACCGCCGGCCCCAGGGCAAAGCTCTACGGCGTCAACCGAAGGGGACTCGTAAGGATGGGTTTCGATCGCCGCACGGTGGATGATCTCAAGATGGCTTATAGGATCATCTGGCGGGAGAAGAGGGGCTTTCAGGAAGGGGCTGAAGAGGTCCGCCGCCGGGTTCGTGCCTCCAGGGAAATAGAACTTCTCCTTGGTTTCCTTCAGGACTCCAAAAGGGGCATTCTTCGATAGAGCACTTCAGTTACTGAGCCTGTAAGCCTTATGCCTGAGGAACAGGGATATGTTGGCATCATCGCCGGTGGGGGAACCTTTCCCATGCTGGCGGCGGATGCTGCAAAGCGTCGAGGATGTCTCACCATAGCCGTTGCTCACGAAGGTGAGACCGACCCGGCGCTCGAGGAGCATGTGGACGAGCTTGTGTGGATCCGGCTGGGTCAGCTGGGCCGCATGATCCGGACCTTTCGGAAGTGGGGTGTAACGCGGGTGATGATGGCCGGGACCATCGCCAAGCGGCGCATGTTCAGCAGGCTTCGCCCGGATCTGAAGGGGTTGGCCGTCATGTCCAGGATGGCCGTGTTTCACGACGACGGCATCCTGCGCAACGTGAGCCGGGAACTGGAGAAGGAGGGAATCTCTGTAATTCCGTCCACATATTTCCTCCCTGAGCTGGTTGCTCCCCTGGGTGTGCTGACCAGAAGAAAGCCTACAAAAGCGGAAGCTTCCGATATCCGTTTCGGATGGCGAATGGCCAAAGAACTCGGGCGGCTCGACATAGGCCAGTGCGTGGTCGTTAGAAGCAGGACCGTCCTTGCATTGGAGGCCATGGAGGGGACCGACGAGACCATTCGAAGAGGTGGTCGTATCGCTCGGGAGAAGGCGGTCGTGGTAAAGGTCAGCAAGCCTTCCCAGGACCTCCGTTTTGATGTCCCATCAGTGGGGCCCGTCACCATCATGATCATGAAGGAGGTCAAGGCCTCGGTGCTCGCTGTGGAGGCGGGAAAGACCCTGATGTTCGAGATGCCGGAGATGATCCGTGACGCTGACGAGGCCGGCATAGCAGTAGTCTCAATGGACGATGCTGAGGGGATTTAGGGCACAGGCGCTTCAATGAACTCAAAGCAGCAAAAGCTCAGAGTGGGCGTGGTGGGTGTAGGCCATCTAGGGCAATACCACGCCCAGAAATACGCCGCCCTGGAGGAAGCCGAACTTGTAGGGGTCCTTGACCTTGACCGGGCCAAGGCAGATGATGTGGCACAAAGATACGGTGCGCGGGCTTTTCAGGAGTTAGGTGCCCTGCTGGGCGAGGTGGAAGCTGTCAGCCTGGCCGTCCCAACGGAAAACCATTTCGAAGAGGCCTTGAAAATCCTGGACAGGGGAGTGCACCTGCTGGTGGAAAAACCCATTGCCTATAAGGTGGATCACGCCGGCAGGATGGTTGATTCTGCGAGGGAAAAGAAGCTGGTTCTCCAGGTGGGCCATGTTGAGCGTTTCAGCCCCCCGGTTATCAAGATGACTTCCTTGCTGAAGGCGCCGTTATTCATTGAAAGCCATCGGATGAACATGTTCACTGCCAGGGGAACGGACGTGGACGTGGTTCTCGATCTCATGATTCACGACCTGGATATCGCCTTAAACGCCATAAAGGCCCCCGTTGTCGAGCTGCATGCGGTGGGTATGAAAGTGGTGACCGGCACCACGGACATAGCAAACGCCCGTCTCATCTTTGAGAACGGGACGGTAGCCAACCTTACGGCCAGCAGGGTGTCCAACAAAACCCTCCGCAAGATTCGAGCCTTTCAACCGGACGCCTACATTTCCGTTAATTGCGCCCGCCGGGACATAAGCATTACAAGAATGAACGGGCCTCTTGATATCTCGAACGGTAATCCCGAGATCGCCACAAGTAAGCTGACCTATCCGGACAGCGACCCCTTGGCCGACCAGATAGCCTCCTTCGTGCGGGCCGTGCGAACCGGATCCGACCCGGTGGTTTCAGGGGAAGCCGGCCGGCTGGCTCTCGAGACAGCCCTGCAGATCATGGACCAGATTGAACAGGGGTGTAAGCATTTCAAGTAAGCCTGCTGAAAAGGACCGTACCGGACTGATATTTGTTGTGGCGGGTGAGGCGTCGGCCGATGTACACGGCGCCAACCTGGTGCGGGCCATATGTTCGATGGATCCGTTCTTGAGGTTTCAGGGCATCGGCGGACCTCGAATGGCCGAGGCCGGCGTGGACATCCTGGTGCCTTCCTCGGAAATGGCCGTGGTCGGACTGACCGAGGTGATCCCGCGCCTCGCGCGCATTCGATCGGCCGCTCGACTGATCAAAGACCTTCTCAAGACCTCTCCGCCGGATCTTCTGGTCCTTCTGGATTACCCGGAGTTCAACCTTTACTTGGCCGACAAGGCCAGGCGATGCGGCGTTCCCGTATTCTACTATATCAGCCCCCAGGTCTGGGCCTGGAGGCGCGGCCGGGTTCGTAAGATAGCACGCAGGGTGGGACGTATGGCGGTCATTCTTCCTTTTGAAGAAGAGATTTACCGTAGGACGGGAATGGAGGTCACTTACGTGGGACACCCACTCCTGGACGCCGTTCCTGAAGGAGCGAGCAGGGCCGGGGCTCGCCGCCGGTTGGGCCTGGACGGGAATGCGCGGCTGATGGGGATCCTTCCCGGCAGCCGCAATGAGGAGGTGGAGAACCTTCTGCCGGCCATGCTGCGTGCCTTCACGATCCTTCGCGGTGTCTGGCCCGATCTTAGATGCTTTATCCCGGTGGCATCCACAGTTTCTCCCGGTCTGATCGAGGGCCTGGTCAAGGAGGAGGATGCGGATGTCTCACTGTGGCGGGAAGACATGCATCTCGTGCTTCCCGGGTGTGATGTGGCCCTGGTGGCCTCCGGAACCGCCACCCTGGAAACGGCCGTTCACCAAGTGCCGATGGTCATTGCCTATCGTGTTTCCCCTCTGTCCTACCAAATCGGAAAGGCCGTTATCCGGGTCCCGTTTATCGGCCTCGTAAACCTCGTGGCCGGAAGAGAGGTGGTTCCAGAACTCATTCAGGGTGATGTGTCTCCGGCGGGTCTCGCGCGGGAAGCGGCCCGGCTCCTGACCGCCGGACCGGAAAGAGAAAAGGTGATAAGGGAATTAGGGAAAGTTAAGGAAATGCTGGGTCCGGGCGGGGCCTCGAAGCGCACTGCGGCCTGGGCCCTTGAAATGATGAACCGCCCGCTTTGAGCGTCCGGCGGGTCGCACCAAGCGGGCGATCCCCTCTCCGGAAGGGAGGTCGACATGGCCAGAAGCATTCTTGTGGTCGATGATGAAGAGAGCATTATCAGGTCTCTTGAGGGGATCCTGACGGATGAGGGTTTTGAGGTACAGAACGCCGCCAACGGGAAGGCAGCCCTTGACAGGATCGAAGAAGAGATTCCCGACCTGGTCCTGTTGGATATATGGATGCCTGAAATGGACGGCATCGAGACCCTTGTAAAGATCAAGGAGAACTTTCCCGGTCTTCAGGTGGTGATGATGTCGGGTCATGGAACCATTGAGACTGCGGTAAAGGCGACGAAACTGGGCGCCTATGACTTCGTAGAAAAGCCTCTGTCTCTCGACAAGGTGCTCCTCACCATCAACAATGCCCTGGAACACAATCGGCTGGAAGAGGAAATCAGCCTGCTTAGGGAGAAGGAGAAAGGGAGGAACAGGATTACCGGGAACAGCGAGGCGATCCTGGAACTAAAGGAGCAGATTCGCATCGTAGCCCCTACAAACGCCTGGGTCCTCATCTCCGGAGAGAACGGGACCGGCAAGGAACTTGTGGCCCATACCATTCACGGGCTCAGCAAGCGGAGCCATAAGCCGATGGTGGAGGTCAACTGCGCGGCCATCCCTGAGGAGCTTATTGAGAGTGAGCTCTTCGGGCATGAAAAGGGGGCTTTTACCGGGGCGGGGGCCATGAAGAGAGGAAAATTCGATCTGGCCCACGAGGGCACCCTGTTCCTGGACGAAATCGGCGACATGAGTCTCAAGGCCCAGTCCAAGACGCTGAGGATCCTGCAGGAACAGAAGTTCGAGCGCGTGGGCGGTTCCAGGACCATACATGTGGACGTAAGGGTGATCGCCGCTACGAACAAGGACCTCGAGGCGGAGATTGAGAGGGCCGCTTTCCGGGAGGACCTGTACTTCCGGCTGAATGTGATCCCCATAAGGGTGCCGCCGCTGCGCGAACGCGCTGAGGACATCCCTGAACTGATCGAGGAATTCACCGGTGAGTTTTCCTTCGACACGAACCAGCCATCAAAACGGTTTTCTGAGGATGCGATCCGGCTGTTAACGTGGTATCACTGGCCGGGCAATGTTCGTGAGCTGAAGAATCTGGTGGAGCGTCTGGTGATTATGACGGCATCGGATGAGATACGGGCCGTGGATATCCCCCCGCCCTTCAATGAGGGGGCGGGTGCAGAGGGTGACATGGAGGTTTCCCCTGCGGATATCGACAGTTACCGGGAGGCCAGGGCCCAGTTCGAGAAGGCCTTCATCGCCCGGAAGCTCAAGGAATATAACGGCAATGTGTCCCAGACCGCCGAGGCGATCGGGCTGGAGCGAAGCAACCTTCACAAGAAGATCAAGGCCTATGGCCTGGAAACGGGCCGCTGAACCTCATCCTCCACGAGTTCCTGGATTCGTCTCCATACATCATTTCGACCCTCGCGCGTAAGGGCTGAAAAGAGGACCGGTTTGCCGGCGGAAAGCCCTGCCAGTTCCCGTCCCAGTTTTCCGGCCCGGGCCGTCCTCTTTGGGCGGGAGAGCTTGTCCGCCTTGGTCAGAACGATGAGGGCGGGAATCCCGTAAGCCTGAAGCCAGTGAAGCAGGTCCAGGTCCCCCCGGGACGGTTCCCTTCGAATATCCAGAATCACCACCACGGCGCGAAGAGATTTCCTGTCGCGTAGATAGGTCTCTACCATGGGTTTCCATGCCTGACGGACCTGGGGCGGTACCCGCGCGAAGCCGTATCCCGGGAGATCCACCAGGTTGAGCCGGCCGTTGAGTGAAAAGAAGTTGATTGCCTGGGTGCGCCCGGGCGTGGACCCGGTTCGAGCCAGGTTCCGGCGCTGGACGATTATGTTGATCAGGGAGGACTTGCCGACGTTGGACCGGCCGGCGAATGCCACTTCGGGGCGGTCCGCAGGGGGGTACTGGTCCGGTCTAAAGGCGCTCTTGATGAAGGTTACGTTCATGGCTCATCGTGCCTTCAAAAAAGCTTCGACACGGTCAAGACCCTCGTGAATGTTGTCCAGGGAGTTTGCGTAACTGAACCGGATGTATCCCTCGGCATTGCTTCCAAAGTCGATCCCCGGACCTACTCCCACCCCCGCATTTTCCAGTAATTCAAAGGCCAGGTCGTAAGAGTTACCGGAGAGGTGCCCGGCGTTCACCAGGATATAGAATGCGCCGGCCGGTTCGACAGGCAGGCCGAACCCCATCTCCCTCAGCCGCCCCACCATGACGCGGCGCCGTTCATCATAGGTCGCCCGCATACGTTCCACGTCTGGGCCTGCTTCCGTGAGGGCCGACACCCCGGCCCACTGGCTGACGCTTCCGGCTGAGATGAAGAGGTTCTGTTGTATTTTTTGCAGAGGCCGGACAAAGCGTGAAGGTGCGATGATGTAGCCGAGCCGCCAACCGGTCATGGCATAAGCCTTTGAGAAGCCGTTGAGCACAAAGGCCTCATCAGTGTACTCCAGTATGGTGTGTTCTTTCTCCCCGTAAACCAGGCCGTGATAGATCTCGTCGGAGATCACAGGGAGGCCAAGGTCCGCAATGACTTCCATGCGGGCCGGGGACAGGAGGTTGCCCGTAGGGTTTGCAGGGGAGTTTATGAGGACGGCGCGCGTGCCCGGGCCGATTCGTTTCTTGATGTCCTCCGGGCGATACTGAAACCCGTCTTCCTCGTAAACGTCGACGAAGGCGGGCCTTGCCCCCAGGAAGCGGGCGAAATTGGGGTAGCAGGGATAGTGTGGATTGGAGATAATGATCTCGTCACCCGGATTCAGCAGTGCCGAGAAGGCCATGAACAGGGCCGGGGAGGTCCCGGACGTCACGATAACGCATCCCGGGTCGATATCCACATTGTAGGTGTTCCGGTAATGCAGGCTGACGGCCTCGCGGAGTTCAATGATGCCGAGGCTGTGTGTGTAGTGGGTGCGCCCCTCCCGGAGGGCCCTCTCCGCGGCGCGGAGGATGCACTCCGGAGTGGGAAAGTCCGGCTCACCGATCTCCAGGTGAATGATTCGACGGCCCGCCCTCTCGAGCTCATGGGCCCGTTCAAGCACCTCCATGACCATGAAAGGCGTAATGAGATCGGCGCGATCCGCGATTTGGGACATGGCGTTTTCCTCCGGGCAACCGTATAAAAAAACAGGCGCTAGATCACCTTGTTAAGCGGATACTCAATGATACCTTCGGCCCCGGCTTTCAAGAGCTCGGGGATCAGGTCACGGACCTTGCGGGATTCCACCACCGTCTCCACGCTCAGCCAGGGCTGATCGTGAAGGTGAGCCACTGTGGGGGCGTTCAGGCTGGGAAGAAGCTCGACCACGTCCTCGAGCCGTTCTTGGGGGACATTCATCTTGAGCCCCACCATGTTCTCGGCGCGCAACGCACCACGCAAGAGCAGGATGATCCGGCCTATCTTGTCGCGTTTCCAGGGGTCCTCATAGGATTTATGGTTGGCGATGAGCTGGGTGTTGCTCGTCATGAACTCGTGTATGATCTTGAGTCCGTGAGCACGAATGGTGCTTCCGGTCTCGGTCACCTCCACGACGGCGTCCGCGAGTCCTGAGACCACCTTGGCCTCGGTGGCGCCCCAGGAGAACTCCACCTGGACGTTGATGCCTCTCTCCCGAAAGTACCGTTTCGTGTAATTGACGAGTTCCGTCGAGATTTTCCGCCCCTCCAGATCCTCCAGACGATGAATGGTGGAATCCCTGGGTACGGCAAGGACCCACCGGGCGGGGTTCTGGCTGACCTTGGAATAAATGAGATCGTCCACCACCTTTACATCGGATTCGTTTTCCTCGATCCAGTCCTTGCCGGTCAGCCCCGCGTCAATCGCACCGCTCTCCACATAGCGGGACATCTCTTGAGCCCGGCAGATGGTGCATTCGATGGACTCGTCGTTGATGTCGGGGAAATAGCTCCGGCCGTTGATGTTGATCCGCCAGCCGGACTTCTCGAACAGGTGAATGGTGGCTTTTTGAAGACTTCCCTTGGGGATTCCGAACTTCAGTTTGTTCATTTTCCGTAGACCTTTTCCGGATCAAATTTTGGTTTACCCACAACGGTGACTTCACCGTTGAGGGAGACGTTCCTGAAAAAACAGCTTTCATGCCCCGTGTGACAGGCCGCGCCGCCCACCTGCTCGACCTGAAAAAGGACCGTGTCGTTGTCGCAGTCCACAAAGATATCACGCACCTTCTGGACGTTTCCCGAGGTCCCGCCCTTGTGCCACAGTTCGCTTCGGGATCGGCTCCAGTAATGGGCTTCGCCGGTCTGAAGGGTTTTCCTCCAGGATTGTTCGTTGATGTATGCGAGCATGAGCACACGGCCGCTTTCGTGGTCCTGAACAATGGCGGGGAGCAGCCCGTTTCCCTTGTCGAATTCGAGTTCAATCATTTCGTTCCCTCC
>CAYVDE010000008.1:0-19109 GCA_964450535.1 uncultured Desulfobacterales bacterium | reverse complement strand
CGGGGAGCAGCCCGTTTCCCTTGTCGAATTCGAGTTCAATCATTTCGTTCCCTCCAAAAAATGAACCAAAATTTGTAGCACATCTCACAATAGAATAAAATAGATTAAGGCCATGTCCCGCTTGTCATTTTCGCTTTTCACCGCGAATACGAGCCACGGATAACCTTTTCCGATGTTTCCACCTACACTGACACTGACGCGCTATCTCCACTAAGCTGCCCGCAGGCGGCCGAGATGTCCCGCCCCTTGCTCTTGCGCACGATCGCCGTGAAATGGCGCTGGACCAGCAGTTCCTGGAACGCCAGAATTCGATCAGGGGTGGACGGTGAGAGATCCAGGTCCGGGTGGGGATTCAAGGGGATCAGGTTTATCTTGGCTCTCAGGCCGCGAAGAAGGCGGGCCAGGTTGAGTGCGTCCCGATCCCTGTCGTTGATATCCCTGATCAGGATATACTCAAAGGTGATCATCCTGCGGTTGGGAAGGGGGAAGGCCCGGCATGCCGAAAGAAGTTCGTTGAGTGAATACCTGCGGTTAATCGGCATCAGGTAAGTGCGGGTGTCTTCATCCGCCGCGTTCAGGCTGACAGCCAGGTTTACGGTCGCATCGCGCCCCAGCCTGTTTATCATGGGAACCAGGCCGCAGGTGGACAGAGTCACCTTGCGGTGGGAGAAGTTAAGGCCGTCGGCGGCTGTCAGGTTTTGAATCGCGCGGAGGACCGCCTCGTAATTGGCCAAGGGCTCTCCCATTCCCATGAGGACGATGTTCGTAAGCCGCGCAGGCTCGGGCATGGTTCGGCGTATCTGAATCACCTGATCCAGGATTTCACCTGCGGAGAGGTCCCGCTTGAGACCTCCACGGCCTGTGACGCAGAAACGGCACCCCATGGCACAGCCGGCCTGGGACGAGATGCACAGGGTGTAGTGTTCACGCTCGGGGATGAGTACGGACTCGACGCCGTGGCCGTCCATGAGGCGGAATAGGGTCTTTTCGGTACCGTCCTCGGAGGCCCTGGTCTCAGCTCGTTCAAGTCGACCTGCCGACGCATGGCGGGCGAGTTCGCGACGAAGCTCCTTCGGCAGGTTGGTCATCTCGTCGAAGGAGAGTGCAAGGTTCCTGAAGAGCCACTGGCGTATCTGGCGTCCCCGGTAGGGAGGCATGCCGAGGCTTTTGCACCACTCTTCGGTCTCAGAACCGCTCAGGCCCTTGAGGTCGGGGCCGCAGTCATGTTCAGCGGATTCATTCCCCACTGAAGGCCCTGCCGGGCGAATTTCTTCTGTATGTGGTGCCTCCGCTTTCACGCCGGCTCCTCTGCTTCCGGGTTGGGCTTAGACAGGCGGGTGTCCCTGCTCAGCGCGGAGGGGTTATCGCACATGGTCCTGAGCTTTGCAAGTTCCCAGACATAATCGTAGAGGTGAAGCCCCTTGCTCGCCGCAATGATCTCCCCGTCTTCAATGCCGATCTCTCCGGCCATGTACTCTTTGAGGAGTTGAATGGCCCCCAGGTTGGCCGGGAAGCCGTTCCAGAGGTCCCAGGACCTGAAATATACGATAAAATGAAGGGCTCCGTTCCTCACCCTGGTGTCGATTCCACGAAGGCAAGGGGGGTCGTTGAGGAAGACGGCTTCAGGGTCTCCCACGGTCATGTAGGCCTGATTCGTCCCGAAACCGTCTTTAAGGTACATGCGAATAACCTCGGCGATCTGGCGTTCCAGGTACCACCCGTAAGTATAGTCTTCCCCGGGCTGCTTCATGGAGGTCATGAGATAGGGCAGGTATTCCTCCAGATACCCTTCGGCCACAGGATTCGGAATGCCGAGGGACGGCGGTATATCCGGGAGAAGGGGCCGGACACCCGGGTGGCGGATATGGACTGTGATGTAATCGAATTCCAGCCGCTTCTGTCCTTTGTAGCTGCCACGGTCAATGATGTACTCGCATCCCGTCTCCAGGAGCCTGTATACGCACTGGAACCAGGCGTCAGGAAGGTCCCGCGCCTCGATGGACTCAAGCTTCATGAATGCTCCTTAGTAAACCGATTGTGCCTTTGCGGCCTATAACCCGGGCATAGCCGGTGCTTCAGGTCTGCTGTCGGATCCGGGTCTCATTTAGGCACGCCCGGGCCGGCCTGTCAACAGGTGATGCCCGTCGTCAGGGGCTGATACCATCTCGTATTCTTTTTATTGTTATTATGTTTCACCACGAGGGACACGAAGAGCCGTTATTCGTTGACCTGAGGAAGGCGAAGCCCTGAGGTATGGGGGCGAATCCATCTGGATCACTCGAAACATTTCATATACAATACCGGGACTAATCCGTTTTATCTCGATCCAAAGGACATTATTTCGTGGTCTTCCCGCCCTTCGTGGTGAGGCTTCAGCTGGATGCCTTATAATGCCCGTTGCTTCGGCGGCCGGTAGGCTCAAATACTGTTAATGGAGGCGGCTGTGGAGGAAAAGTCCTTCTTGAGCACCCGCGAGGTGGCCCGATTTCTGGACGTTAACGAGAAGATGGTTTACACCCTGGTTTCTGAAAAGGGTCTCCCTGCGACCAAGGTCACAGGGAAATGGATTTTTCCCAGGCGGCTGGTGGAACAATGGCTGGAGAACCACATCCTGAACCATCCGGGAGCGGGCATGCCCGGCCTGCGGAGCACGACTCTCCTGCTGGCCGGCAGCAACGATATCCTGCTGGACAGGACTCTGGCCCTGTTCAACCGCCTCAATCCGGATAAACTCGTGCTGTTCGGTAATGTAGGAAGCCTCAACGGGCTCAGGGCCCTGGGGAGAGGGCAGTGCCATGCCGCACCCTCTCATCTCCTTCAGGAAGACGATAGTGAATACAACTTTGATTTTGCCAGGGAAATACTTCACGGCGATCCGCCGGCCGTTGTGAACTTTTGCAGGCGGGAGCAGGGCCTGGTGGTTGCCGGCGGAAATCCTGCCGGAATTCGAAGCGTTTCCGACCTGGGGCGATCTGAGATGAGGATAGCCAACCGTCCTGAAGGCACAGGGACCCGGCTCCTCCTGGATCGGGAACTGAAAAAGGCGGGTATGGACGGGACGCAGATCCAAGGCTACGACCGGGATTTCCGTTCCCACCTGGATGTGGCCCTGGAGGTGCTTGCGGGCCGGGCTGATGCCGCGCCCGCCATTCGTGCCGTATCCGGGCTCCTGGAGCTGGATTTCATTCCCCTGCGCTGGGAACGCTTTGACTTGCTGGCGTCCCGGGACCGGTTCTTCGAGCAGCCACTTCAGGCGTTTCTGGGTCTCCTCAATGACCCGGCGTTCCGGGACCTCGCCGCTGACTTACAGGGGTATGATCTCACACTGTGCGGGAAAATGGTGTTTCCGAAGTGACAGGTCACGTTGCCTCTTCCGCCATGGCCCTGCACACCTCTTCGGCGAACCCTGAACAGGAGACCTCCTCGGGACCTTCCATGAGCCGGGCCAGATCATAGGTGACGGTCTTGCGGGCGAATGTCTTTTCCAACCCGGATTCAATGATCCCGGAGGCCTCGGGCCAGCCCAGGTGGCTTAGCATCATGGCCCCGCTTAGGATGAGCGAGGAGGGGTTGACCTTGTCCAGCCCTGCGTACTTGGGCGCCGTACCGTGGGTGGCCTCGAACAGGGCATGGCCGGTCTCGTAATTGATATTGGCCCCAGGGGCCATGCCGATTCCCCCCACTTGGGCGGCCAGGGCGTCTGATATGTAATCGCCGTTCAGGTTCATCGTGGCGATGACGTCGAATTCATCAGGCCGAGTGAGGGCCTGCTGAAAGAAGATGTCGGCGATGGCGTCCTTTATCAGTATCCGTCCCCCGAGTCCTTCCGTCCCGAGATCATCCCACGCCACGGCCTTATCCGGGTACTCTTCACGCGCCAGTTCGTAACCCCAGGTTCGAAAGGCGCCCTCAGTGTACTTCTGAATGTTGCCTTTGTGGACCAGGGTAACGCTTTTCCTTTGTTCTGAAACGGCGAAATCCAGGGCTGCACGAATGAGCCTGCGGCTGCCTGTACGGCTGATGGGCTTGACCCCAAGGGCCGCATCCTCTCGAATATCCCACCCATAGCTGTCTCTGAGAAAGGCACGAAGCCGTGAGGCTTCTTCGCAGCCGGACTCGAGTTCAAGCCCCGCGTATACATCCTCCGTGTTTTCGCGGAAAATGATCATGTCCACCTTCCAGGGCTCACGAACGGGACTTGGAACACCCTGAAACCAGCGGACCGGGCGCACGCAGGCATAGAGGTCCAGTTCCTGTCTCAGGGTCACGTTGAGACTTCGAATGCCTTGACCCACCGGCGTCGTCAGCGGGCCCTTGATTCCGACCCTGTACTCTCGAAAGGCTTCGATGGTCTCGGAGGGCAGCCATTGCCCGGTGTTTTCAAAGGCCTTTTCACCGGCAAGGACCTCTTTCCAGGCGATGCGGCGGCGATCTCCAAAGCATAGTTGAACGGCCCGGTCTATGACTCGGGCCGCAGCCCGCCTGATGTCGGGGCCGATGCCGTCTCCCTCGATGAACGGGACGATCGGATTGTCGGGCACAACAAGACAACCTTGTTCAAAAGAAATCCTTTCCTCTGTTTTCAATGGGCGCTCCCCCTGATAAATGTAATCAGTATCATTTCAGAAATCCTATCATTTCCCCGGAGGCGGTCAACGTCTTTCAGAGGGCTTTGTTGCTGTGCTTCGTTAAAAAATCGGTTCCTGAAGGTCGAAAAATATTGACAAAGGTATAATCAGGAGTAAACTTATAAGATTTTGATTTTCAGGCGGCCCCGGCATTGCCAGGGCTTTCTTATTGTTCAGGAAAGGATGTGATACCCATGCTTTGTGCAACGGTAAAAGAAGGACAGGACTGCTTTTTCATGGACAAGAGCGGCTGCCGGTTCAACGGCGGTCATTGCCACACCATAGTTGAACAGTGCGAGGGGTGCCAGCGAGTCCAGGAGCTTCCTTCGGGCAAGTACTGCATCAGCTTCCCCGACCCTTCAGTCAAGTGGCGTTCGGGTTTTTGCAGCATGGCCACCCACGTGAAGGCCTCCAACGGGACCCAGGCGAACGGAAAAATCAATCCGCTGAAGGCGTCCAAGCGCAGGGGTCACTAGGGCCCGAGCCCCTGTCACCCTCCGGAAACCGGCCTCGAGCGTCCTTGGCCCGGAATTGACTCCGAGGCCCGGGCGGGGGTGTGCCTTTGCGCAGCCTTGCATGATTAAATCCCGGGCGCCTGTTTATGTTGGGATCCTTTTCAGGTGCATGAGGAATTCCCGGTTTCCTTTGGGCCCCAGTATGGGGCTGACCGCCCGGTCATGTACCGTCCAGCCCTGTTCGAGGAAAACACTGGAGAGCTCGTTGAGGACCTCCTCGTGCAGCGCCGGGTCGCGAACCACACCCTTTTTCCCGACTTTTTCCCGGCCCACTTCGAACTGCGGTTTTACGAGGGTCACCATGAATGCGTCCGGTTCGAGGAGCCTGCCTACCACGGGAACGACTATTCTGAGGGAAATGAAGGAGACGTCTATCACCGCTCCCTGGGCGAGTTCCCCCAGGACCTGAGGTGTGAGGTGCCTGATATTCGTCTTTTCCAGGAGGTGCACCCTTGGGTCGTTTCGAAGGGTCCAATGAAACTGCCCGTATCCCACGTCCACGGCGATTACCCGCGAGGCCCCGTTTTGGAGGAGGCAGTCGGTGAACCCCCCTGTCGAGGCCCCCACGTCCAGAATCGTTTTGCCCCGAACGTCCACGTCGAAGAGGCTCAAGGCCTCGGACAGCTTGAGCCCGCCGCGGCTCACAAAAGGAGGTGAAGACCGCAGGGTGATCTCGGCTGAAGCCGGCACGGCGTGCCCTGGTTTGTCCACACACACACCCGCCACGTCAACCACACCAGCCATGACAAGGGCCTGAGCCTTTTGGCGGCTCTCAGCCAGCCCCCTCCGGACCAGGAGTTGATCAAGTCTCAGCTTGCCGCCTCGATTCTCAGCGGAAGAAATGTTCCGCCTCCTTGACGATGGACTCTACATCCAGACCGCACTGGGACCGGAGGACCTGGATGGGCCCGTGCTCTACAAAACAATCGGGCAGGCCCACGCGACGGACAATCAATTTGTGAAGAATTCCGGTATCGTTAAAGGACTCAAGAGCCGCCCCGCCCATGCCCCCGAGCCTGGAGTTTTCTTCCACCACCAGGACCCTCCCGGTTTTCAGTGCGTACTCCCCAAGCGCCGGATCAAGGGGCTTGACAAAGCGCGCGTTGATGACCTCGGCTCGGCGGCCCTTTTTCTCCAAGATTTCGGCGGCCGCAAGAGACGGCGCTACCATGCTGCCCAAGGCCAGAATGGTCAGGTCCTCTCCCTCGCGCAGGATTTCGGCCTTGCCCACCGGGATTTCCCGAAAGGCACCGTCCAAGGGTGTGCCGGTGCCGGTCCCCCTGGGATACCTGATGGCAACAGGCCCGGGCTGCTTGAGAGCGGTGAAGAGCATGTGGCGTAGTTCGTTTTCGTCCTTGGGGGCCATGACGGTCATGTTGGGCAGGATGCGAAGGAAAGATAGATCGAAGGGGCCGTGATGAGTGGGGCCGTCTTCGCCCACCAGGCCGCCGCGATCCACGCAGAACACCACCGGGAGGTTCTGAAGGCAGACATCGTGGATGATCTGGTCATAAGCCCTCTGCAAAAAGGTGGAGTAGATGGCCACCACGGGCCTGAGCCCTTCAGCCGCCAGGCCCGCCGCAAAAGTGACGGCGTGCTGCTCGGCGATGCCCACATCAAGAAAGCGGTCAGGGTGGGCTTGTGAAAACTTGTAAAGCCCGGAGCCTTCGGGCATGGCCGCAGTAATGGCGAAGAGGGTTTGAATCTCCCCGCCCAACTCCACCATGGCATCTCCGAAGACCTCCGTATAGGTTGGCGGAGGCGGCGTGGTCGAGCGGAAAGGCGTTCCGGTTTCGATCTCGAATTCCCCCACTCCGTGAAAGTGAGAGGGGTCTTTTTCGGCGGGAGGGTAGCCTTTACCCTTGACGGTCATCACGTGTACGAGAACGGGCCCCGGTATGTGCAGAGTGTTCTGGAAGGTCTGGATGAGACGCCCAAGCCGGTGCCCCTGAATGGGGCCGATGTACTTGAACTTGAACGCCTCGAAAAGCATGCCGGGGGTGAAAAAGGTCATGAAGGAGTCCTCGCTCCTCTGGAACAGGCTCAAAATGTTCTCGCCAACGCCCGGGATCGACTTGAGAAAGGACTCCAGGTCCTTTCGAAAGTTCACGAACCGCTTGCCCGACATCTTGCGGCTCAGGAACGAGGAGAAGGCCCCCACATTGGGAGAAATGGACATCTCGTTGTCGTTCAGGACCACGATAAGGTCCTTTTCCATGTCGCCCGCCTGGTTGAGTGCCTCGTATGCCATTCCCCCGGTCATGGATCCGTCGCCGATCACCGCTATCACCCGGTCATGGAGGCCCTTGAACAAGTTCGCAGTGGCGATGCCCAGGCCTGCGGATATGGACGTGCTGCTGTGACCCGTGTCAAAGGGGTCAAAAGGGCTTTCCGCGCGCTTGGGGAAGCCGCTGATTCCCTTGTGCTGTCGAAGGGTGTCGAAGCGGTCCCTCCTGCCGGTGATCAGCTTGTGGGCATAGGACTGGTGCCCCACGTCCCATATGATCTTGTCCCGGGGCGTGTCGAAAACATAGTGGAGCGCAAGCGTGAGCTCCACCACACCCAGGCTGGGTGCGAGGTGTCCGCCGGTCCTGGATACCGTTTCGATGATCTTTGCACGTATTTCGGAGGCGAGTTGTTCCAGGTCCTGGATGGGGAGTTCCCGGAGGTCGGAAGGGCTTTCTATCTTTTCCAGGATTCGCTTCTGTCCGTTGTCTTCACTCATCTCCGTCTCTCAATGATGTACCTTGCAATGGCCCGCAAGGGGTCGGCCCGGTGATCCATCGGCAGCAGGGACTCGATCGCCTCAGCCACAAGGTCCTCCCGGATCTTCTTGGATTCTTCAAAACCGTAGGCGGCAGGCCAGGTCATCTTGCCGCGTTCCTCGTCGCTGCCTACGTCTTTGCCCAGGGTATCGCGGTCGCCCTCGATGTTGAGTATGTCGTCCGAGATCTGAAAAGCGAGCCCAATCCTCCGGCCGTACCCGGAAAGTGCCCGGACCATGGTCTCATCGGCGTTTGAAAGAACAGCACCGCTCACCACCGAGACGGTGAGCAGGTCCGCGGTCTTGTGGGTGTGTATATACTCCACCAGCTCGGCGTCGGGATGTCTTTTTTCGGACTGGACATCCACGACCTGCCCGCCGACCATGCCTTGGCATCCGGCCGCTCTCGAAACCCAGCGAATTACACGCAGCAGGGCGCCGGGCGGGGTTTCGTGGGGAAGCCTCATGCCGGCCAGGACACCGAACGCCTCCGTCAGCAGCCCGTCGCCTGCCAGAAGGGCCAACGCCTCACCGAACACCTTGTGGTTGGTGGGCTTACCCCGCCGAAGGTCGTCATTGTCCATGACGGGCAAGTCGTCGTGTATCAAAGAGTAAGTGTGGATCATTTCCAGTGCGCAGGCAGCAGGCAGTACTTCATTCCCGTCTCCGCCCACGGCCTCGGCCCCGGCGATACAAAGAATAGGACGGAGCCTTTTCCCGTCCGCGAAAAGACTGTACGTCATAGCCTGAATCAGGTCGGCGGCCGGGCCTTTCGCAGGGGGAAGGCAGCTTTTGAGGGCACGGTCCACGAGCTCCCTTTTTTCCGCTAGATAGGATCTGAGATCGTTCATGTATTGTCGTTCTCGGGTTGGTCGGGTTCAAAGGGCCTCTCCGAGAGCCCGCCTTCCTGCTCGCGCACGAGGAGTGTGACCTTTTTTTCCGCCTCGTCCAGCTTGCGCGAGCAAAAGGCCACGAGTTGCATTCCTTCCTCAAAGACTTGGAGGGAGTCTTCCAGCGACATCTCCCCGCTCTCGAGCCGTTGAACAATCTCCTCGAGTCTTTTCATGGATTCTTCGAACGTTGTGTTAGCCATGGTGCTTCCTCACACAAAATAACTATTCTCTTACTGTGTATAAGTCTTGTCAATAAGGCATTGGACGGACCCCCGGGCGAGGGTAACCTCGACGCGGTCTCCCTTGCGGGCCTCCTTGGCCTCTTTGAGTATCCGGCCTTCAGGAATGGTGCGCGTGATGCTGTAACCTCTTTGAAGGACTCCGTGCGGATCGAGGCCCTTGAGCCTGCCGTGGAGGGATGACAGGGCGGATCGGTGAGTGGAAAGCGTGTGTATCAGACCCGCCCGGGTCGAGCGACTGAGAAAACCCAGTTCCTGCCTGAGTCCTTGAATTCGATTCTGAGGTCCATTGCGCCTGAGGATCGCGGAAGCCGTGGAAAGCCCGGCCGCTTTCTCCCGCAACAGGAAAGACTGGCTCCGGATGAGGCGATCGGCCAGCTCGTCGAGACGCATCCAGGATTGCTGGATCGCCTTCCTTGGATCCCGGACCCTGGCTCCCAGGTGAACCAGGCGCTCCCTGCGTATCAGGAGACTCCCCTTCAAGGCGGATCGAAGCCTTACTCCCATATCCTGTACCCGTTTTACCAGGGCCTCTTTCTCAGCCGCAAGCAGTTCGGCCGCAGCAGAAGGGGTGGGTGCCCGCAGGTCCGCGGCCAGATCGGCTATAGTGGTGTCGATTTCATGCCCCACTGCCGATACGACCGGTATACGGGAGGAACGAACGGCGCGGGCCAGGCTCTCTTCATTGAAGGGCCACAGGTCTTCAAGAGACCCGCCGCCTCGGGTCAGGACGATAACGTCCGCTTTGAGGTGCCGGTTGACGATCTCTATGGCCTCGACGATCTCATTTGCGGCCCGTTCTCCCTGTACGCGGACGGGCACCACGGTTATTCGAATATTTGCGAACCGCCGCTGGATAACGTTTAAAAAGTCACGTACGGCGGCACCGGTGGGAGAAGTGATGACCGCGACATGTGAAGGCAGAAAGGGAATGGGGCGCTTGATCTCCTCCCGGAACAGCCCCTCCGCGGCCAGTTTCTTTTTGAGCTGTTCGTATGCAAGGGCGAGGGCTCCCACGCCCAGGGGCTCCAGATAGTCCAGGATGAGCTGATATTCGCCTCGAGGTTCGTACAGTCCCACCCGCCCCTGCGCGATCACTTTCATGCCGTCCTCGGCACGAAAACGGAGCGTTCGGACACGGGGCCGGAACATCACGGCTCGAATCTGGGCGTAATCGTCCTTGATCACCATGTAACAATGCCCTGAGGCCGGGGTGCTCACGTTTGAGAGTTCTCCTTCGACCCATATGAAGGGAAACCGGGCCTCCAGCAGGTCTCGAATCTCGGCGGTCAGCATGGAGACTGTGTAGACACGCGGACCTCGAATCTCCACCGGTTCGTCTGCGTCTTTCACGCTTATCCTCCCAAGGATACGGAAAAGGCCCGGACAGGGACTCTTGCCGGGCGATTACTGGGAAGAATCCTATAGTAATAGGGCTCTACAGACAACCCCTTTCGACATGAGCCGTCAGGCATCAGTTATTTCACCATACAAGAACACGAAGGCCTCCCGCTGATGTCCGCTCCGGAAAACCCCGCCCCTCAAACCTGCAGCCTTGGTGTGATAAATTTCTTGTTTTTTTATGACAGGTTTTCATGGGTAAGGCACTGCGGACCATCGCCGGCAACCCGCAGGATTGACAGGGACTCATGTTTTCCATATCCTCGTATGGAACTTAAAGCTCCTTTGGACCCGAGGGTGAGAGATTCACGGCATTGCGAAAAAGCGTTAATTTCTCCATATAGTAAGACTAAGTCCTCGGCCCCCGGCCCCCGGAGCATGAACGGATTTTCATCCACGTGGATGGCAACGGATCGTCATGTGCGTTTGGTTTTTCTTCAAAAATACGTGCCGCCCGGCCGGCGGCAAGGCTTGAAAAGGAGGAGATTCGAGTGCTGGACGAATTGTTCACCGAGGAGGACCTGGCCCTGATCCGCAGCAAAGGCATGTCGCCCGAGGATGTCCGAGCCCAGGTGAAAACCATACAAAAAGGTTTCCCCCGAACCGAACTGGACCGTGCCTGCACCCTGGGGGACGGCATCCTTTCCCTTGACGGCAAAGAGATCGAACAACTGGTCACGGTTTACGACGAGGCCGCCCGGTCCGGCAGGGCCATGAAGTTTGTCCCGGCATCCGGGGCGGCCAGCCGAATGTTCAAGTTGCTCCAGTCGGCCCGTGAGCGTCCCGGCGGGGTCCGGGCCGAGGAAGTCGCGCGGGAAGCGGAAAGAGGTGATGACGAAAGCGCCGAGTTGATGGGCTTTTTCATGGGGCTCAAGGAACTTGCCCTCTATGATGATTTGCACTCGGTAATGGCGCAGGACGGAATAGATGCGGATGCCCTCATCGCCCAAGGCCTTTACCAAGACATCCTTGATTACCTCCTGGGCCCCAAGGGGATGAATGCGGCGGGCTTGCCCAAGGGGCTGATCCCGTTTCATGCGTACCCGGACGGTGCGAAGCGGACCCCGTTCGAGGAGCAGATGGTGGAGGCCTCCCTGACCGTAAGAGACCAAAAGGGGCGCACAAGAGTTCACTTCACCGCTTCCCCGGAGCACGAAGAGGATATACGCAGGCACCTGGAGGAAAAGCGGCCGGCCTATGAAGGTCCGGATACGAACTTCCACCTGGGTGTCAGCATACAGATGCCTCATACGGACACGATCGCCCTGGACATGGACGGCCGTCCTTTCCGGGACGAAGACGGGCGGCTCCTGTTCAGGCCTGGAGGTCACGGCGCCCTCCTGGAGAATCTCAATATGCTTAAGGGAGACATGGTTTTTATCAAGAACATCGATAATGTCGTCCCTGACCGCATGAAGGGACCCACAATAATCTACAAAAAGGCCCTGGGCGGTCTGCTGGTCACACTCCGAGATGAGGCGGCCCTGCACATCGAGGCGCTGGCAGTGGAGGAAACGTCAAAGGAGGCTCTGGGCCGGGCGTGGGATTTCGTCTTGGAAAGGCTTTTCGTTCAGCCCCCTTCGGGTGTCCGCGAGGGGGGCGCGGGAAAGAGGAGGGACTTCCTCCTTTCCACGTTGAACAGGCCCATGAGAGTCTGCGGCATGGTGCGCAACAAAGGGGAGCCCGGCGGAGGGCCTTTCTGGGTGAGGCACAAGGACGGCGGCGTCTCCCTGCAGATCGTGGAATCAAACCAGGTGGATATGGAATCCGAGGAGCAGAAAGCCGTTTGGACCTCTTCAACCCATTTCAACCCGGTTGATTTGGTGTGCGGTATCAGGGACTTCAAAGGCCGCGCTTTCGATCTCCTGCGGTTCCGCGACCCGGAAACCGGCTTCGTTTCAATTAAGAGCAGCGGGGGACGGGAACTCAAGGCCTTGGAACTGCCGGGGCTCTGGAACGGGTCCATGGCCAGGTGGAACACGGTCTTCGTGGAGGTCCCAATCGAGACATTCAATCCCGTAAAGACAGTCCTGGACCTGCTCCGGGACGAGCACCGGACTGCATGAGCCGGTCCGCCCAAAGCCCTCGTCGTTCGGGCATTGAATATTTAGGGTTGTGGCTCAAGGGGGTCTTTATGGGTGCGGCCGACGTGGTTCCCGGCGTGTCAGGCGGAACCATGGCCTTTATCCTGGGGATCTATGAGGAGTTGATCACCTCCATTCGTTCCTTTGATGCCCGGTTTCTCAGGTTGGCGTTGTCGCTCAGGATTGGGGAGGCCCTGGAAAGGGCCCGCTGGAAGTTTCTGGCCGCCGTGGGGGCGGGAATCCTGTGTGCAGTGTTCTCCCTGGCCCGTGTGTTGAGCTGGTTGCTGCACAACCACCCGGTGCCTCTCTGGTCCTTTTTTTTCGGTCTGATCGTGGCGTCGCTTTTTACTGTCGGCCGGCGAATCGAGACCTGGCGTCCGGGCATTCCAGCCGGAATCGTCCTCGGAGCCGCCGGGACATATGTGCTTGTGGGCCTGGTCCCTGTTGACACGCCTGCGACTCCTTGGTTCCTGTTCGCCAGCGGCGCGGTGGCGATCTGCGCCATGATACTCCCGGGCATATCCGGCGCGTTTATCCTCGTCCTGCTGGGGAAATATCTATATGTCCTGGACGCGGTGAATAATTGCGATTTTTTCATCCTGGCCCTGGTGGCAGGCGGCGCCGTGGTGGGACTGATATCCTTTGCCAGGCTCCTGGGTTGGCTTTTTCGAAGGTTTCATGATGTCACCATGGCTGTCCTTACCGGTCTCATGCTGGGTTCCCTGAGGAGAGTCTGGCCGTGGAAGAGGATTGCTGAAACCGGGCCTGTGGATAACGGGGAACTATTGTCCGGGGCGCACATCAATGTCATTCCTTCTCAGTGGACGCCCGAGGTCGCACTGGCTGTTGTCCTGGCCATTGCCGGCTTTCTGGTGGTGATGGTCGTAAGCCGCCGGGCCGATAAAGCGTGAAGTACCGCGGTTCGCATTCGCACAAATTGTATTCACGGTCCTGGCATGTGGATTGCAGCACTTGGACCGATAACCTGATAAGATGGGAGACGCTCGGCAACACGCAGGAAAAGGCTATGGAATTTGTAAAGCGAATCCAGGGTGAAAAGACTGTTCCGATCTTTCAGGATCTGAAAAGCCGCAGGATCCCCTTGCGTTTTCACGTTCTGGGGCGGGGATACGAAAGGCTGACCATAGTCACCGGAATTGAGTTCCGAGGCGGGGAAGTGTTTATCCTCATCGACCTTCCGAACCGGTTTGAGAGCGATGTGCCTGATTGGGTTGGCGAACGGGTCCAGTTTGAATTCGTGGACAAGGATCGCATTCCTCATTCATTCCGCACTGAGATAGATCATGTGGAGGGTGACGAAATATGGCTTGTCCTTCCCGGTCACCTGGAAAGAATTCAGCGCAGGCGGCACTTTCGCGTGGAGCCTCCCCCCGGGACGCGAATCTTGTTTCCTTTTCAGGGGCGCAATATTGAGGCCCCGGTCCTGAACATCAGCCTGGGCGGCGGGCTGGTCATAAGCCCCGGGATCGGGAAGGGGGATGCCGGCCCCCTTGCGCTTCAGGCCGGCATGAAATTGTACGGCCTGCTCCTGGTCGGCCCCATGGAAGACGAAAAGGTCGAGGTGGAGATCAAGAGTGCCGAGGTCATCAGGGTGGAAAAGCTTCCGGAAACTAAAAGGATCAATTTCGCTGTTCAATTCTCACGCATTGACAGGGAGGGCGAGCTGGTTCTTGACCGCTTTATCTACTACAGCCAGAGAAGGTTGCTGAGGAAGAGGAGCCTGCTTGCAGGGATCTAGGGGTTGCCGGATCAGGCGTAGAGGTCAACCACGGAACCCGGCATGTCCATGGACGAGACATACCTGCCCGCCCCGTCATAAAGCCTTTGGCCGGAAGGCGGGCCATAGCCCAGAAACACCAACTCCCTTAGGGGTCTCGATGTGTCCGCCGGCAAGTTGTTCCTGTCGTCTTCCCCGGCGAGGAAGGCGGTCGGACCGGCCCTTTCGACCGGAAGGAGGGCTGTGGTGGAGTCGATATTCATTAAAAGGCCCCGCGGTAAGGGTAATACCCCGCCTGTTTTTATAATATAGCCACACATATGCGGCAAATCAAGCCTGAAGTGATTCAAAAGAACTCTATTTGGGGAAGAGTTTGATAGATAGGTACGGTGGTATGTGCCATGGCCGCCTGAAATAAGAACCGGCGGTTTACAGGGCAGAGATGACCAGCCCGGCGCAGCGTGACGCCTGATCGATGGGGGTTAAACCGGGTATGAGCCTGGGGGCCACAATCGGCCTCCTCAGTATGTAACCGCTCGGTTGGAAAGGCTAAAGGATTTCCGAGATGGCCGCTTCCAGCATTTTGTCAGCTACGTCCCCGGCATCCGCCTCGTACGTACCATCGGCCACCTGCTGCCTCAGTTCCGCCACCTTTTCGGCTCGGGCCGGATCAGGCGTATCCAAGGCCTCCTTTACCTTCATTACTTCACGGGACGTACTGGACAGGGCCACCTCGGTCTCGCCCTTTTCAGGCTGTTCCGCCCGCGTGACCCGGGCCGGCTCATTTTCATCGCTTCGAGCGGCCCCGCTCTCCCTGGCTGTGTCGATCAGGTTGATGTTCTGATAGGTCTCGTCGATTTTCATATGCTCTCCACTATAAATGTCCGCGTTTAGCCTGATCCTGCCCGCCTCGTACGCCCAATTATCCTCCCTCTTCAGGGACTGTGTATTTATTGCCGCGCACCTGGGACGGGAGCTGGGACATGACCCGTTCGGACATCCGGTTAAGGGCCTGGCGGCGCCTTGCTTCCGAAGAGATGTCCACACGGTCGGCATATTGACGGTTCGGTTCGAGTGTTTGCTGAACGAGGTTGTTTCTCCTCTTCAGCTGGTCGCCGTAGACGCGCAGGACGTTGCGTATCTGATGCGTGGTAACCAATGTCCTCCTCCTCACTCTCAGATATCGGCCGGAACGTGAAATACTTGAGGACTTTTTTTGTTTTTGGTCCATTATTATTACTTTTTCCCCATCAGCGACACAGGCACTGGGTAAAACGCCTGCGCCCAAGAGACTGAAAGGGCTTCCCCGGTCACGCGCCCAGAACCACTTTACGGCACGGTTCTTGCCTAATCTTTCACAGGGAGGTGTGGCACCAAACCCTGAGCCGAAGCAAAGAAACTGAGTAAAACGGAGGCTTAACTCATAGATGCAACTGGAATTGACAGACAGGGATTACCGGAATTTCAGCGAGCTCATCTACGAGAAGTCGGGAATAAATCTTCATCAGGGTAAACGTGAACTGCTCAAGGCACGGCTGTCCAAGGTGCTGCGGCAGTTTCAATTCAGATCTGTAAGTGAGTATTACGACTACCTCATGAATGATACCAGCGGTGATGCTTTCATTCCCCTGCTGGATGTTATTTCAACAAATCTTACCGCTTTTCTCCGTGAGCCCAAGCATTTCGAGTTTCTTGCAGGGACCGGCGTCCCTGAATTGTTTCTTTCCGGAGACGGCAGGACGACCAGAGACATTCGAATATGGTGTGCGGGATGCTCGAGCGGCGAGGAGGCCTATTCCATTGCCATCACAATGCTTGACGCCCTGCCGGAAAACCGGCACAAAGACCTGCGCATCCTGGCTACGGATTTGTCCACGCGCATGCTCCACCTCGCGGAGCGCGGGGTCTATGAAGCGCAGAGGGTGGAGAAGGTCCCTTATGACGTCCGGCGCCGGTACTTTCAAAAAGGCGTAAACAGATGGGCGGGCTATTACAGAGTAAAACCGCACGTGCGAAACCTGGTGCGGTTTCAGCGAATCAATTTCATTGAACCTTTTTCATTTTCAGACATATTCGACATCGTGTTCTGCAGGAATGTAATGATCTATTTCGATAAAGAGACCCAGGAGGGGCTGGTCAACCGGTTTTATGAAGTGATAAGTAGCCCCGGCTACCTGTTCATCGGGCATTCGGAGAGCCTGACAGGGGTAAGGCACCGGTTTAGGTACGTGAAACCCAGCGTATACAAAAAGTGATCCTTGGCGGCGGAAAATAAGAAACAAATGGACAGTAGTACGAAGGAATTGAAGAAGATAAACATGTTGATTGCGGGGGATTACGCCTGTTAATTCCCGGAGAGGCCCGGGATTTTATATGGGGTCAACCATCAGCCGGTCATGCGGTCCTTTTCGATACCCTGTTTCTTGATTTTTTCGACCAGCGTGGTCCGGTTCATCTTGAGTAGTTTGGCTGCTCGGTTTTTCACCCAACCGGCTTTTTCGAGGGCGTGAATGATGAGCTGGCGCTCGTAATCGTTCACGGCATTGCTGAGGGACAGCCCCTCTTCCGGGATGAAGCCGTTTTCGTCCAGCTCGAGAGCGTGCTTTCGGGCGATCTTTTCCGGGAGGTCATCCAATGTGATGTGATCTCCTTCAGCCAGGATGACCATTCGCTCGATTATGTTCTCCATTTCTCTGACATTACCCGGCCAATCATAGCTGACAAGGGCCTTCAGGACATCCTTGGTGATGCTCATCTGTTTATTGCGCTTGTTTCTGGAGATGGTATCCAGAAAATGGTGGGCAAGCAAAGGGATGTCCGACTTTCGATCTCTCAGAGGCGGGAGCGATACAGGGATGACCTTGAGCCGGTAGTAAAGGTCCTCCCTGAATTTCCCCTCTTCCACCAGCTTGTCCAGGTTTTTGTTGGTAGCCGCCAGTATTCTGACATCACACCGGATGGTTTTGGCCCCCCCCAGCCGCTCGAACTCCTGTTCCTGAAGGATGCGAAGGAGTTTCACCTGGAGATGAGGGCTCATTTCAGCCACCTCATCCAGGAAAATGGTGCCGCCGTTGGCCAATTCGAACCGGCCTATACGCGTTCGAATGGCGTTGGTAAAGGCCCCTTTTTCGTGGCCGAATAACTCGCTTTCAAGCAACTCCTCGGGAATGGCACCACAGTTTACGGGAATCAGGGGCTTGTCCTTCCGGCTGCTGTGATAGTGAATGGCTTTTGCAACGAGTTCCTTGCCGGTACCGGATTCCCCCAGGATCAGGACCGTACTGTTCGAGTCGGCCACCTTTTCGATGACACGAAAGACTTTGTTCATGGGAAGACTGTCGCCGATGAAGTTGTCGAACTTATACTTTTTTCTGAGCTGTCTCTTAAGGGCCAGGTTTTCCCGCTTGAGATCACGGAATTCCAGGGCCCTTTGGACCACAAGGAGCAGCTCTTCCATCTTCACAGGCTTTGCAAGATAATCGGCGGCCCCGACCTTCATGGCCTCAACGGCGTTGCGTATGGTGCCGTGGCCTGTGAGAATGATGCCCACGGTGTCAGGGTGGATCTCCACCATTGTCTTGAGGAGGGTCATGCCGTCGATCTTGGGCATGTTCAGATCGATGAGCGCCAGGTCGTAATAATCCTGGTCCAGCATGTCGTTGGCTATCTGGCCGTTCTTGGCGATATCAACGGCATAGCCTTCACGGGTTAGGACTTCCTTGAGCCTTTGGAGTATCTTAGGGTCATCATCCGCCGCCAGGATCTTGTATTCCTTCATGCTGTCACTCCAGGACCGATCCTGTCCCGGACAAGGCCGGGAAGGGCTCATGGTCGCCAAAATTTTGTCTTATTGGATTGAATGCCAAAAGTTTAACATTCGATTTTAAAAAATCAACTCATTTTTGCTGGAAAACGTCAAGGGCTTGGCAAGGGCCGGGAGGGTTATTCCTGAATTATCGGATGGCGGGTAGTGTATTCGGAATCGGCAAGAATGACCTGCCTGCCGGTCCTTGCCGCTGCATCAATGACCAGCGGGCCGAGAAGGTTGGCGGTCATCTTTCGGGGTTCCCCGGGCGGGATGGTTACGATGGCGAACACGAGCGGTTCCAGGCCGTCTTTCACGGCATTGAGAGACGGGTCTTTGACGGGTAACCGGCGGGGGTAGTCGTTCCTGATCAGCAGGGGGTTGATGAGCACAAACGCCAGATCAGACGCCTCAGTGGACTGGAGCCACATGAAAGGCGAATCCGGTTTATGCTCGAGAAGCACATAACTCTTCATTTGAGGAAATCCGATTATGCCTTCGGGAAACAGGATCAGGCGGTCTTCTTCCAGTTCTATGTCGCCGAAGCGTGTCGTATGGATATTTATCATGGCAATCAGGTGGTTTTGGGCCGTAAACCGGCGGTTAAAGCGTTTTTCAAGTCGTCCAGATCGTGCGGGGTCCTGGATGCTTCCTCGTTCTGCCGGGCGATGGATTCGACTACTTCCGTGCGATTCACCGGGGTGTCCCTCGGGGCCTCGATGCCGATGCGCACCTGGCCACCGCGTATTCCCAGGACCGTTACAGTGATGTTATTCCCGATGGAGATGCTCTCTTCCACCTTCCGGGTCAGTACGAGCAATATTACCCTCCGTGGCGACGGCCCGCTTGTCAATCCGGGGACCGAACATTGCCTCCTCGACACTTACCATGGATCAGACCTCCATATTATGGTACAGGAGGTCGGTGACAGCCGATATCCATGGTCCGTGGCTCGTGTCTGATTTTTCGCTCAACAGCTAAATATAATTTACAAGACTCATTTTCATCACCTTGGCGGAGCTGTTCAGGGCCGCCTGGTAGG
>CAYVDE010000007.1:22935-65669 GCA_964450535.1 uncultured Desulfobacterales bacterium | reverse complement strand
TCATCCTTCCGCCTTACTCGATTCCTTTTTCAGTTCCCTATTCATCGGGACCTTTGGTGAACCCCAAATACCAATACTCTGCTCCATTTCACCGATGGTCTTTCAGTTCCCTATTCATCGGGACCTTTGGTGAGCCAGATCTCCACGCTCACGCGCCACCGCCTCACCTCACCTTTCAGTTCCCTATTCATCGGGACCTTTGGTGAGCCTCCATTTCGGCAGGCCGGACAGTATAGCAAAGAAAGCACTTTCAGTTCCCTATTCATCGGGACCTTTGGTGAGCCTTGTGCGCCCGCTGCGACTGGCTGAGTCATGGGTACCTTTCAGTTCCCTATTCATCGGGACCTTTGGTGAGCCGAAAAAGAGGCCCGGGAGGCACAGGCGGCCCTCTTGTCTTTCAGTTCCCTATTCATCGGGACCTTTGGTGAGCCGGCTTCCAGAGGCGGCTCTGGGTATGTTATAGGAGCTTTCAGTTCCCTATTCATCGGGACCTTTGGTGAGCCGGGGTCTTTTTCCCACATTGACAGAGCATAGAAATCGCTTTCAGTTCCCTATTCATCGGGACCTTTGGTGAGCCGCCGCGGCCAACCGCCGGCTGCGGATCGAGCGGGAAACTTTCAGTTCCCTATTCATCGGGACCTTTGGTGAGCCTGCTGACCGGGGCCATGAAGATGGCCGACATGAGGCCTTTCAGTTCCCTATTCATCGGGACCTTTGGTGAGCCAGTCTAAAGAAAACAAACAGCAGGGCTTCATGTTTCGCTTTCAGTTCCCTATTCATCGGGACCTTTGGTGAGCCACCGGATGCACCATTCAGGTTAGCGCCAGCACCCCAATCTTTCAGTTCCCTATTCATCGGGACCTTTGGTGAGCCCATTTGACCCCGCTTGGCACATGGCAGTTGAGTTCTTCTTTCAGTTCCCTATTCATCGGGACCTTTGGTGAGCCTGACTACCGGGGCAGGACTGGCCGCAATGGTCTTCGCTTTCAGTTCCCTATTCATCGGGACCTTTGGTGAGCCGGGTCTGGAGGTGCTTCTTTGGCAGGTGATGTTTGTAGCTTTCAGTTCCCTATTCATCGGGACCTTTGGTGAGCCCTCAAAGTCTTCAAAGAGTGCCCTGAACGCGATGAACTTTCAGTTCCCTATTCATCGGGACCTTTGGTGAGCCGGAACCGACATCGCGCACAAGCCGGCGCATCTCCTGCTTTCAGTTCCCTATTCATCGGGACCTTTGGTGAGCCGATATTCTGGAGATCTGATGGAGCCGGATAGCTATAAGCTTTCAGTTCCCTATTCATCGGGACCTTTGGTGAGCCGGATCGGCCGTCTGGGAGCCGAGCCCCAGGGCGAAGTCTTTCAGTTCCCTATTCATCGGGACCTTTGGTGAGCCTCCATCCGCTATAAACCCAATGGTCGTAACGGTCCACCTTTCAGTTCCCTATTCATCGGGACCTTTGGTGAGCCGTAGGGATAACATGAACACAAACCCCGCCAACAGTACTTTCAGTTCCCTATTCATCGGGACCTTTGGTGAGCCCGCACAAAATGGGTGGATGCACTGGATACCTACCGCTTTCAGTTCCCTATTCATCGGGACCTTTGGTGAGCCTTCTGACGGTTGGATTCGGACGGAATCTTGATCAGACTTTCAGTTCCCTATTCATCGGGACCTTTGGTGAGCCCAAAATTGCCTCTAGCACCATTACCGCAACTGAAATCTTTCAGTTCCCTATTCATCGGGACCTTTGGTGAGCCATCAGTTCCAAAACCTCGTGGAACGCGCACATCCGCACTTTCAGTTCCCTATTCATCGGGACCTTTGGTGAGCCTTCGGGCTGTTAGGTTGGCAGGTGGCGTTCCAGCACCTTTCAGTTCCCTATTCATCGGGACCTTTGGTGAGCCGGGGTCGTGACCGCAGGCGTCATCCAATCCACGAATTCTTTCAGTTCCCTATTCATCGGGACCTTTGGTGAGCCCCGGGCCGTCAGGTTTGGCACATCCACGAATACAAGCTTTCAGTTCCCTATTCATCGGGACCTTTGGTGAGCCCGTTGTCCCCTGCCGAGGAATGGGTAGACCACGGATCTTTCAGTTCCCTATTCATCGGGACCTTTGGTGAGCCCCATAGTTAAGGCATCAAAAAAAGGGCGGAAATTCCACCCGCAAAGGGGTATTTTTTCGAAAACCTGTTTTCTGCTCCCAAAGCCGGGGGGTTTGCGAAATTTCTTATATCAATCTCCGGGTCAGGCCCCCATCATTCGCCCTGATCGATAACATTCCACCTTACCAGATATCCCTGCAATAATTCTGATACTCACAGTCTGTGCACTTGGCACGTTGTGGCGGTGGGTCCGGGAAACGTTCTTCATCGATCATTATTCGAATATCCCGAAGCGTCTGCCTGCACTCTTCTTTCAACCCTCCTGACAGTTCGAAGACCTCGGCGTCCTTCTGCGGTATCAGGTAGACAAATCCCGCATCCACTGTCACGCCCCTGGTGTCTTCCAATATCAACGCATATCCGCCGAGTTGATACAGATGGTTCTTGTAGGGTCTTCCGCGGGTAAATTTGAAATCCACGGGGAAAATGCCTGAAGGAGTTTCTATCAGCAAATCCAGCTTTCCGGAAAGGCCGAGCTCCGCCGAATACACCGAAGGCCCGAAAACTCGCTTACCATCTTCGAGGCCATACCGCTTCAATTTTCTCCTGGCCTCCAGGACCTCCAGTTCCTCCTGCGCCACCTTCCCCTTTTCCATCTTGTAGGTGACGGCCCTGTCGACCGGCAACACATACTGATAGTAAACCACGCGAGGGCAATAGTGATACTGCTTCAAATCAGTTACTCGAAGCACCGGAGTGTGTGCCACCCTTTTATCCCCATTCACCACTTGAATGAAAAGGTCTTGTATCGTCTCTCCTTCCGGAGGAACGCCGCGAGATTCCTCGCCTGGATTTGGATTATTGAACGGATCTGGTACTTCTTTCCCTGGTATGATTCCCTTGATTCCAACCGTTCCAGAATCTTGCCGCTCACGGCCTTTCTTGTTTCGGCATCCAGCAACCCCCCCTCCATACCGATCTGTTCTCCAAGGTTTATGTGGGAGATAACGGTCCGGTCCACGACCGGTTGGCGGAACTCTTCCACAAGGTCCAGGACCAGCGACGGTTTGCCTGGCCGGTCCACGTGAACGAACCCTGCAAAGGGCTCCAGGCCAGCAGAGACCACCGCGCCCCACACCTGGGTGTAGAGGATCCCGTAACCATAATTCAACATTGAATTCACCTTATCGGTGGCCCCGCGATGGACCCGCCCAAAAAACTCCTGCCTGCCCCGGACGATAATCTGTACGCCTTCCCAGTAAACGCGGCCTGAAACCCCTTCTATCCCGATGATCCGGTTTCTCACCGTGTCGATGTTCTCCCCTTCTATCTTTCTCACCTGCTTTATGTATCCGGCGAGTATCTCCGCCTTTTTCCTGAGGTTCTTAAAGGTCTGCTCGTCTTTCTTCTTGAGATACTTTGCAAAATACAGGAGAAGCTTTCTCTGGTTGCTTATCTTTCCCTCAACCACTATCTTCGAGAAGGTTACCCCACGGGAGTCCTCCACCGCCAGGAGCTGCTCCCGCCTCGCCATGACGGTGGCTGTGAGCATCGGCGAGGAAAGCTTCGCATAGGGTCTGCCGGTTCCCTGCAGGAAGTTTATCTGCACCCCTCTCTTGCACAGCTCCATGATCAGATCCGAAGAAAGTGTGATGCCCCTGGACGCCACCGACACTTCACTCAACCTGAAAAACGGAAACTCGTACAGCAGGTCCTTCCCTTTCTTAACGATAAGCCGGTCGCTTTTCTTGCTCAGGAAGAGCCCGAATCCCGAAAGTATCAACTGAGCAGCATCCCCGCTTCTGGCAAGCACAATATCCTCGCTCACATGCAGCTCATCGTCGAAGTCCCGGTCAATCAACATGGGCAACACTTTCGGCTCGCCGGTGAACAGGTTGTACTGGGCCGGCAGCCTTTCTGCACTTTCTTTCGGGTAAAGAGGAATAACCTCGGCGGGCGTCTTTTTCTTAGCGGTCTCTTTTGCCATGACATTCCTCCCGCTACATGATTAACCGCACAACCACCGGCCGGGCCGGGAAAGCAAATTGCCCCGGATTCAACAGGCCGGTCAAGCCTCCTTGCTCTTGCCGCTCGCTTTCTTTCTTGCGGGTTTAACGTTCTCCTCTTCCTCGAAATGCATATACTCCCTGAATTCGCGGAAATCCTTCTCGCAGACCGGCTGGATGAGTACCTTCCCGTTGCTTCCTGCGATAATATCCCTGATTTTTACTCCCATCTCCTCTCTTCTGTTCTTTGTCAGATACCCGACAAAACCGCTGAACTGGATGCGTTCCAGGCCGTAATCCTTGCATACTCTCGCGGCCCTGGTCCTGACTTTATCCTCCTGAATGTCGTAGAATACATAAACCAGCACTTCACCGGGCCGGCCGATTAAATCCAGGGCATCCATGCCGGTCTTGATCATGTCCTGCTTTTTTACGATCTTCGCCATATCACTTGAGTGAAATCAGCCTGCCCCTGAATCGGTATTTATACTGTACCAGCCCTGGCCGAACGCGGTCGCCTTACCCACATGCAAGAACTCCCCCAGCCGAAGCAGCGGCATGAAAGGGCCGATATCACCTCGATAGGACACGCCGCCCACGTAACCCTTGAGAAGATGCCGCAAGTCTCTATGCCTTGCATAGCGGGACTCTTCCACCCAGTGGAGATCAGCATCGACCGCACTCACTTGCTCCGCCACCTCTCCCACCTTCTTGAAATCCAGCTCCATCACCTTGCCGCAGTAGAAATATGAAAGGGCGGCGAGCCTGTCCCGCAGCCTTTTGATCAGTGCGGCAAAGCCGGGCTTAACCCACTGCCCGCGCTCCTTGAGAAGCACCGGGGTATGAAACCTGAGCCCCAACACATCCTGCCGCCCTGCGCCTCCCTCCTGTTGAACTTTTGCCGGGAAAAACAGCTCTTCAGGCGGTCTCACGACCCGATCCTGTACATTGTAGATGTCTGTGAATTCGCCGCCGGGCGTCACGGCCTGTATGCGCACAAGCGTAAACCGGCCCCGCCGCACGCCTATACCTCTCCGGCCCAGCTCTTCAAATGTTACGATGAAATACGGAAGAAAGTTGCAGGCATTTCCAACCACCACGAGATCGAAGGAAAATGATTCACCGGGCCTGTACACACCTTCGCCTTCAAGGGGCGGCTTTATCACAAATGGCCGGGGGATATCCCGGTTCAGGCGGAGCCTCCCGGCATCGGGAGGGACCACCGGTGTGAACACTGCGGCGTATGGGCAGGCCTCATGATCCGTGCATTGCCGGCACTCGGTTGCCATATCATGGCATACGAGCCCGCGGAATACCGTCCCGAAAGCACCCCTCAGTGTGATGCCCTTGTTCATCCGAGGCAGTCCAATGTGCTCCCTGGCTTCCAGTGTAAGCCTGTAACTGGAAAGGCCGATGTGTGCAGTTTCCCGCCGGATCTGTTCTTTCGTAAGGCCTTCAATAGTCACTGGAAACCCACTCCATCTGCGCTCTCGGGCAAACACTCATGGCAGGGGCCTTTACCAATCCCCGTTAGTGAAACGAACGTGATGCGTGACAAGCGCCCTTTGTGACTCGTTTCATTCGATTTTTGGCATCAACGCCCACTTGATGAACCACTCGCCCTGGGGCGTCTCCCTGTCCAGGCAGACGATTCCTCCATTCTGAAACTTGAAGACCCTCTTGTCGGCCGACCCCGCAACCAGATAGGACGCCAGCCTTTCCATGAAAGGCAGGTGTCCCACCAGCATCAAATCGGGCTCGGCAAGTATCACAGGAACGATCTTCTCCACATCATCAAGCGGCTTGAGCCCCTTCATCTCCCGCATCGGTTCCTGCGGGTTGAGCGCGGCCTCAAAAATCGCCGCTGTCTGACGCGCCCGCTCCTTACCGCTGTGAAGGATTTGCCTGACGTTGATATTGCAGCCCTTAGCCACGTCGGCAATGCGTTCCACCTCCTCCGTGCCCTCAGCTGAAAGGCCCTCTTCGGGATCCTTATCCTTTGGCAGGCTTTTGCCGTGCTGCACCAGATAAAGTGCCATGTTTCTCCCTCTTCACGCCCAAGGACTCTTGGTCGGAAAACATGTTTTCAAGCTGCCCTATTATTTCTTCCAACTGGTAGTCGCTTGATGTTTGCATCAAGCTTGAAAGCACCTCTCTCTCTATGTTCTCGGCCGTCAGTTCCCCCCTCTCCTTCAGGCGGTGCAGTACCCGGCCCAGCGGGCTGTCGTCATCTATTTCGATTACTTCCGCCTCCTCGAAATCCCGGCATGCAGGGCGATCCCCCACAAACTTGATCTGCTCAAGCAGCGACCGGCACCCATCCGTAATCAGATTTTCCATCAGGTCGGTTACGAAAGGCTCAATAACCTCGTCGTTCAGACAGATGCCGAATTCCGAGGGTTCGTCCAAAGGAACCCCCAGATATGATGCGCAATCAAAACACTTCTTCTCCATCCTTTTCTCCTTTAGCGCCGGTTTTTTTTCACCCCTCGTCCCCATACAGTGTAAAGAAAACTCCTGCAGCTTTTCATTACAAGCTCTTCGAAGAATTCTCATCTTTACACGGACGGCTCAAAAAAAAGGCCGAGCAGTGCCCGAAAACATATGCCCGGCTGCGGACGGTTTTCTTCCATTATAATCGATGCGGATGTTCGTTTTGCCCTTGGTTCCATATCTCACTCAGCAGCAACGCGGCTCCGTCAAAAGCTATCAGGTGACGGCCGCATTCAAAAACAGGCAGTCGCCAGTCCAAATTGGCTTCCATGGCCTTCGGCACCACAACGAATATATGCGGACGGAAAGTCATCATATGGGAAACCGACGTGCGGTGACCCTCCTGGACGAAGCAGAGTTCGGGGTAATCGTCAGTATCCAGTATCACACCGCAGTCCTCATCATTAAACGCTGGCATTACCCATACTTTCCTGTAACGGCCGTATCCGTTTACTGTGAGCATCCCAAGGCCGCCTTCCGGATGGGGGATCTTTTCGTTGTACCTCAAGCCGTCTGCACGCCTTAAAAGTGTGGAGATATCTACACTGTATTTGGCTTGAGTCCAGTCCGTCCCGCGCCTCACCCTTTCTGCGAAATCACACACGATCTCTGATGGCATGGAAGTCCTGAAAGTGTTCAGATGCTGATAAACCTGCAACCATCGATGGCGCCGGCTTCCTGTTCTGGCTTTTTCGAATTGCCTCAACACACTCTGGCAGACCTTTTCCATACCCAGCAAGCCCGCATAGGAAAGCACGATTCCCTTAAAGCTTTCCCCCACACGCGTGACAGTCTCAGGATCAACGCCGGGATCCTCCCTAATGCGATCAACTATGCTGTTTGCAAGGGCGCACGCAGTGATCATGCCTCCACGGGTCGCCGCAAACCAAGGACGGGAGGCCGTGGAAGAATACCACTCGTATACATATTCTTCGAACTTCTCTCGAGCCATTTCCTGCGGCATCTTCTCGATGCCGGTCTTCACATTGTGCCCGCAGAGCACATAGGCCACTCCATGTTGATGCCTCCCGACCCTGCCGAAACGCTGCATGAAGGAGGCTGCATCCGACGCTTCAAACACAAGCATATCGCATTTGAAGTCGATGCCTACTTCTATGGCGGCAGTACCAATGGCAAGCGTCTTCCGGGAATCCCTCCGCCTGATATCCCGGCTGGAAAGTCCCCGGACGATCAGAAGTTGATCCCTTTCAAACCCTGCTTCGACCAGACGGTCTTCCAGCCTGATGGCGTTGATCACTGAATTGAGCACAACCACGCCGGGAATATAATCCTCTCCCTTGTGCTCTTGCCTGAGCTTACCGAAGTTGTCCTTGTGCATCTTTAGAATCCCAACAGCCGTTTCCACAACATCCTGTTGGATCAGAACCGGCCGGACCTCTACTCGGTGGGTGGCAGTACGCTCGGCAGTGACCGGATGACAGATGGAGACATTGCCGTGGATAACAAAAGGAGCGACTGTTTGATCCAGGAATGCACCAACCTCGGGTGCTGGTGTGGCCGATAGAAGCATCACCCGGGTGAACATTCCCAGATTCCGCGCGAGGTGGATCATGAATAAGGCATGGGCGAATTCCACGCCTTGATAAAGGTGGAACTCGTCAACGATCAGGTTCGTGTAAGCCTGAAGGGCCGCCAAAGGTTCAGCCCTGTACCTGAGGGCGAAGATCAGGAAAAGAATATCAGGGTTTGTCAGGATCAACTTTACCGGCCTATCCGCTACGAGTAAACGCTTGAGGGCCGCCCACTTGCCTCCCAGATGTTTCTTTTTGTCCCATTCGGATAAAGCGGCGGCGTCTATATGCACCAGGACCACATCAGCCCTGGTGAGTTCTTCATTCGTGGTGTCCGGTGTCAAAATGCAGGGTTTCAGGCCCTCGAACTCTGCAATACGGGCGATGCTTGTCACCTGGTCCCGAATCAACTCATTGGTGGGATAAACCAGGATGGCACGCTCCTTCCGCTTCAACAAAGGCATGACCGCACCGATGGTCTTTCCGGTCCCTGTCTTTGTCACCAGCAGAAATGTCTCGTGTTTATCCCATTCGTCCAACACCGCCGCCTGATGGGGATAAAGTTGAAGCTGCGTTTCTGGATGATCGACCAGAGGGAGCTTTTGGGGTTGGATGATCATTTCTGTTTCAACCACAGCCCCATAGGACCAATGTTTACGTGAACTTCTCTTTCCGTCCTGACGCCACGGGAATAGGCCGTTCGCACATCTTCGGTCAGCCTGTAACGACCATCAGCCCCAAGTTCCCAGCCTACCAATGGTTCCACTGGACCGACAATCCTCTCTACACCAGCATCCCCTGAGGCCAAAGCATGTGAGGTGTAAGACTTCTCTGGGGAAACACTCAAATCAACCTTTTCATCCCTGCTGTAGTCAACCGATAAAAACCCAAGAGCTCAAGTGCCTCCGGTCAGTGTCAAAGTCTTCAGCTTGATTTCCAATTCTGGTTTCCTCCATATATGTTTCGGTTCCCTGAAATGCCGACCTCAAGCCGGTCTTCCGGAAGCTCCGAGAACTTCAGTTTGATTTCCCCGTCTTGCCGTATGAAGCACGTTTTTCTTTTACCTCGAAGCCTATCTTTTTCCTTTCCTTTTCCGGCGGGATCATGAGTTGCCGGATGGCCTCAAAGATGGCCTGGATTTGTTCATCATGCCCGACAATGCGGTCTTCAAGTTCCTCAAACTTGCGGACCAGCTCCCTGTGAATTGTTGCCATCTCACGAAGCCTTACGAAAGCACGGACCACAAGGACACTGGTTTCGATCGCCCGTGGCGTGTTGAGCACGCTCGCTGCCATAATCGCGCCATGTTCGGTGAAAGCATATGGAAGCACCGGGGAAAATTTCAGCTTTGAGAGGTGGTCGCAATTTGCGACCACCTCATTCTTTTCTTCGGTGGAGAGCTGAAACATGAAGTCTTCGGGAAAACGGTCATGGTTCCGTTTGACTTGTTCGTTGAGCCGCTTCGTTGTCACGCCGTAGAGTTTCGCAAGGTCCGCATCAAGGATGACTTTTTGTCCTCTGGCTACAAAAATAATCCTCTCGACACGCTCCAAAGGCAATACGGCGTCGTGCTTCATCTATCCCCTCCTCTCCAACACCCTCCCGGGGACATGGACCCGGTGCCTGCCGGAGAACACGAACCAGTCCTGTGTGATCTCGGCCGTCCGGAAAAGCATGTGGGGAGGGAGCATGATGGGATCGTAGGCAATGACATTGCCCGAAATATCGAGAGGGTTCACAGGATGGCTCGGCCTTGTGGCGTCTTCCTTGAACAGGGCCATGGGGCTTTCGATCTCCTCCCAGCGGACGCGAAAGGCCGTACCCTTCTTGCCTAAGCGGGTGAGGCCTTTGGGAACCGAGCCGTCGAAAGTGAACACATAGCAGAGGAAGCCTTTTCTTCCTCTGCCGGCCGTTTCCTCCCATTGGGGGTTCACGTAGACCCTGCGGCCTAAATCCGGCGTGTTTATGCCTCTCAAGCCCTTTCGCGCTTTTTTCGTATCGGTGATCAAGGCCTTTGAATCGACTGCGTTGTACGTAATTCGGCTTCTGGATGAGGTTTCACAGAGGCCTGGAGTCGCATAAAGCCGGAACCTTTTCAGGTCTTCCGTGTAGTTGGGCTTTGACCCGAGGTAAACGCCATACGAGAAATCAGCCAGGGAATAGCTGAGTGCATAATTGTGGAGCACCGGCAGTGTGGCGGACAGCTTGCTTATCTCAAAGGAAGAGAACCACAGATAGTCATGGTTGTACAATCGGCAGGCAAAGAGCCTGATGCCGCAGTCCTTCAATGGGATGGGTTTCGGCATCTCGTAGGCCTCCGTCTCTCATTTCAATTGCTCAGCCCGGTAATTCTCGATGTCCTTGTAGCATTCTTCCAGGAAGGATTTATCAAGTCTGGTTGAAATGCATTCATTCACAAGGGCTCCCACATCCTCGGCTGCCAATACCATTACCCTGTCGGGATTTCCCGTCATCGGCAGGTAGTCCGCTTTGATCAGTTCCTCTATCCGAGCGGGGTTGATACCGTCCTGCCGGTCATACAATTCGAGCGCCAGCTCGAGTGACGTGATGACTTCTTCCCAGCCGGCGACAATGCCGATTATCGTATTGCGGGTATCCCCGCCAATTCGGGATTCGGCCCCGTAGCTCTTGCATGAAAGCAGAGTCTTTACAGCAAGGATCAATTCGCGCCTGGTTACGCTCTTGAGGGTCACCACTGAAGGGAACAGTGTTGCAGGACTGACGGCGTGGCGCGCCCCCAGAGCCTGTCCGGTGGTGATATCCTTGTCGTTGATTGCGTTGAATGTAATGGAGGTGGCGATATCTTCGAACGGGAGGAGCGAAAACGCGGTCGAATATTCGATTCGATGCTTGATATTGGCCCGCTCCGCCTGCCCGGATTCCGTGCTTGTCGCCCCGAAGAGGCCGCAGCGAGGACATCGCATGCAGAGGTTATCCTTGAGATAACACTCGCGTATATCCAGGCCCGCCTCCCTGCGGGCGGTCCGTAGCAACTGCTCGAGCAGGCGGGACTCGGCAGCCTTTTGCTTTGTGGCGAAGAAGGCCACTCTCCTGGTGGTTTCAGGGTGTTTGACTGACAGAGGGGTCACAACCGCATTCAATTGACGATCCTCTTCGGTTCTCAACACTGTGTAGTCCAGGATTTCACGAACAAGGATCAACTGCACGGTTTCCGCACCGATAAGGGGGCTTGGCCTGTCAACGAGATAGCCTTGAATCTTATCGAGCATATTCATTCCTCATCCTCCTCTTCAATTGAGTATCCCTTGAGTTGAGCATGCTGGATAAACTCCGTCATATCTTTCCTCTTTGATCCCCTGGCGCTGTTAAAGACCTGTTTTCCCGGGTAGGGCAGCTTTTCGAAATCCTTCCCTACCCTGTCCACTTTTTCACCCCATGCCGTAGCGAGTGATTCACCGTCTTTGTATTTGGCTTTGAGAAAAGCGGCCCACTCATTCCTTATGGATTCAAGCCACTCAAGGCCCTTTTTTCTGCGCATGTAGTAAAGGCCGTAATCAATGCGATCCAGGATGCGGTCATGCGCCGCCACAGGCGCGGACCCGAGTAAACCGATCAGTTTGATCACTCCCTCCTCCAGCGCCGCCCTGGCCGCGTCAGAAACGCCCTTGGCTTTCGGATTGGAAAGGTGGATGTTCAATGCATAGCCGGTGAGGGACACAGCATCCCATTTGCCTCCCTTGACCTCCTGCAGGATCTTGCCCACCGGCCCCATCAGACCGGTTTTGGTTTTCGTGGTCTTTGCAGGATAAGTGTCTAGGTAGCGACCAAACGCACTCCTTATTTCATCGATTTTCGGCTCGATCGCGGCCATGTCGAATGATTCGTTACGGGTAAAAATGAAATTTCTCAATGGAGCACCTCCTTTATCATTTCCAGACAGTTGATATGAAAAGAAGAGACTCTCTTGCTTTCCGCCTTTTCCTCGATCCTTCGCAGTATATGTCCAGGGGTGGGAGCCGAAAGAACCGAGAAAAGATTGGACCGGTCGGGATAACCTGTTGCTCCTGCAAGCCTCCCGGCGGCGCCGATGGCCCTGAACCATTTTTTTGCATCTTCGATTGACACCCAGTCGGACCCGATAAGGTTTCTTATTGATCCTACAGGGGGGACAAAGGCCGCGCCCTCTCCTCCTTCAAAATCGATTTCATCTGTATCGCCGATAACCGCGACAGTCATGTCCAGGGTGAGAGCAATCAGGAGGCTTATGAAGAGCTTTCTCAGCGCATTGTTGGTTTCAGATTCCTTCCCCAGGGAAATAGGCTGCATAAGGGGGATCAAAACCATGTTGGGTGTCTGGCACACGACTTTCATCTGGGGTACAAGCCGGTAGACCTCGGCCCGAAGGGACCGGGCCACCGGATCATGGACGCGGTTTGCGATCAAGGATTCCACCGCCTCTTCGCGGGACGTGAAATCGGTGCCCCATTCGAGATTCAGATCCTCCAGCGTCTCCCCTATTTCCGACGATAATCTCTTCTCAAGTGTTCTTCTCATCTTCTTCCTGGTATCCTCAGAGCTATGATAAGAGAGCACTTCAGCCAGTTCTTCCCCGGTCAAGCGTTCAAGCTCCTTTCCGAAGGCGTTCGCGGCCAGCAGATGGGTGAGTCCCAACGAAACCTGATGCCCGGGGTCACCTGAATCCCCAACCATAAGGGAATAGGCCTTGCTGTAGAGCTCGTTCACCTTTCGTACCAGGATTTCTCCCGATGCATGCCCGATGTTCATTCTCGGAAACAGCACAATCATTTCAGCAGGCTTGCCTCCGAGCAGGACCTGTCTCAGGAAACGCTCATACTTGCAGTTCCCGCAAACCATTACATAGCCGAAAGGCCCGTGGGAAACGGCCCGATTCGTATGAGACTGGGGTTTATCGAGAAAATCAGAAGCCGCCTTGACCCCTGCTTTGAAAGGGGTATTGCAGAGAGGACAGAAATAGACAGCCTTTCTGGTCTCTTTGCCTGCGAATGGTTTGGAAGCCCCGTATGCTTTCCATTGCCGCCTCGTAACCTCCTTCAAATCCAGGGCCGGAGCGGGTTTGACCACATCCACCATGAATGCCTCCGCCATCTTCCGGGCAAGACCGGCTCGTGACGGAGGGCTCTCCATACCGGAAAACACTTTTTCGGCAATGCCGCCCAAGATCTCCACCAGGAGTTCGTCTTTTTTTTCATCAGCCAAATCTTCAACACGTTCGACCCTGTAACCGAATCTCTCACCCGGTAACCGCCAGAAATAGTCAACAGCCTGGGCCATATCCTTCGCAGCCATAAGGGTGGATGTGCTCTGAAGGGCGCTCCAACTTCCTTCTCCAAATACGGCATCGTACTCTTCAGACGCGCTTTTGAAGCCATTGACACCAACGATTCTCTTGTCCATAAGCGCCTTGAAGACCTTGAAAGCAGGCATCTGGGGATGTGCGCCGTCTATCCTTTGCGATTCCCACATCAGGGTTTCCTCGTCGAGGCTTTCAGGGTCTTCACCCTTCAACCTGAGGTACTCTCTTACAACCCTTGTTCTTTCAGTTTTTTTCTTTTTGAGAAAAGTCTTTCGATTGGCCCTTCGAAATGCGGCCCGCAGATAACCCCTCACCTCTCCATGATCGAGGAGATCAGGTTTGGGAAGGATGGTGGCAGTCGGGCTGCCGACCATCATATCGGCAAGATCAGAATCGAAACTTCCCCCCAGGATTACGGCCAACTGCGATTCGATTTTTTCTCTAGACGGCTCACTCATGCTCTCAGCAGCTGAGCATACATAGAGCGTACCGTTGCCAAAAATGAGAAAAGGTCTCCAGGCCAAGGATTCATAGCAGTCAGTGCAGGCGCGGTGTATCATAGGGGTGGAAACACCCCGTAAGACCACCAGGTGATAAGCCGTCTTGAGATGAGAGCCGAGCATACTTCTTTCCAGTGACGAAAGGGCGGCGAACAGTCCCTTGGCCGAGCAGATGTTGTCCACGGTATCAACGAGATCGGCCAGCGTCTTCCATCGACCACCTCCCTGGAGCAATGCCCTGACAACATTGGCATCACTCCTTTCATGGCGCATGTGAAGATTCACGCAGTTTTCCATGACATTGACAACGCTCTCGCCGAGCGATTCAAACCCCAGAAAACAACAAAGCTCAGGGATGATCCGCCTGGTGAGTTCAGGATCCACATCCGAAACATAGGGGCCCCTCCCAAGGATGTATTGCTGCCATTCCGGTTTCTCTTTGCCGGCATCATGGGCAATGACCGAGGCGGCTAGTATCACTTCCTCGTCTTCGACCAGACCGAAATGCTCTGCTTTGCGAAGGATGGGAAAGAGGGAAAGGAGCGCATCCAATTCCACCATTGTATGTTCGAAAAGGCTTTGCTCGAAATCAAGGCGCTTCGCTGTTAACCTCTTCCATCCGCGCCGCATCATCCACTCCGCGGCCTTTACCCTCGTGTCATTCTCGACCATCACTAAGCTCCTTTGGTTTTGCGGCCTTCCAGAGCGCAAGGGCATTGGGATGACACAGGGAATCGCAAACGGTAGAGGTCCGGACGTGGAAGCGCGCGCACTCCTCTGAAAGGTATCTGTTGGGCTGCCTGTACTGCGGTGATCGATAAACAACCGGCCTTGAGTTGTGCCGATGATATTTTCGCTGTGAAAAGGGGGCCGAAGAAACGTAGCCAAGAAAGATATCTAGACCATTAATGGTGATTTGTCAATATGGGATCATGATTTTTAGTGATAGCATATAAGCATTACATAAGCACAATTATGCACAAAATAAACAAAATTTGGTCTCGGCTGCAATTGTGTCCTGTTTTCAGGACGACGTTTCTCATATATTGAGCATGAAGAATCGTGCTTGTGGTCTCTGAGTTAAAGCGTCTTGGCTGAAACCTGCACAGCTCCTTTCAAGCTGTCAAGAAATATAACTCAGCAGGAGTATACGGCATTCTTATACCTACCCCACCATAATAAGCCTCACATCCATTACGTTGGTCCTGGTGGGCCCTGTCATCAGGAGGTCGCCTGTGGCCGAGAAATAGGTGTAGGCGTCGTTGTCGTCAAGGTGCGCCCGGGCATCCAGTCCCGCCTTCCGCCCTTTTTCCGCCGATTCCGGGTCCACCACTGCCCCGGCCGCGTCCGTGGGGCCGTCATTCCCGTCCGTACCCCCGCTCAAGAGGACGATCCTTGGAGGAAGCCCGGCCAGCTCCAGGGCCGCGGCAAGGCCGAACTCCTGATTTCTGCCGCCCCTCCCCTTTCCCCTTATGGTCACCGTGGTCTCCCCGCCGGATATCACACAGGCCGGAGGGGCGATGGGCCTTCCGGTCTGGAGCATCTCCCGGCCTATGGCCGCGTGTACCCTGGCCACGTCCCTGGTCTCCCCCTCGATCATGGAGGACAGAATCAGGGGTTTGTATCCCAGGGACTCGGCCTGTTCGGCTGCCTGCAAAAGGGCCTGAATGTTGCTCCCGATGATGAGGTTCGTGACCCTGTCGAAGGCGGGGTCCCCGGCCTTGGGGGTCTCGGGGATTTTCCCCTCAACCCCCTGCCGCAGGTATTCCCTGATGGTTTCGGGAATGGTTTGGAGCAAATCGTAGCGTTCCAGAATCCACCGGGCCCCCTGAAACGTGCTCCTGTCGGGCACAAACGGGCCTGAAGCGATTACGTCCATCCGGTCACCCACCACATCTGAGAGCATGAGGTTGATGGTGGTGGCGGGCTCGGCCGCCCTGGCCATCTGCCCTCCCTTGGCCGCCGAGATGTGTTTTCGTACCGCATTGATCTCATCTATGCTCGCACCGCATTCCAGCAGGCTCCTGGTGACGGCCTGTTTCTCTTCAAGCCGGATCCGCCCTGCAGGCTGTGGAAGCAGGGCTGATCCCCCGCCCGAGATCAGCGAGAACACGAGGTCCTCCGCTTCCGCACGCCCCAGGATCTCCATGATCCGCCGGGTCCCCTCAACACCGCTGTTGTCCGGGACCGGATGATCCGCCTCAACGATCCCGGTCCGCTCCAGCGGCTCTGCAAAACCGTACTTCACGTTGATCAATCCTTCGGTGATCCTCTCTCCCAGGATTTCCTCGAGTGCGCGGGCCATGGGGGCCGTGGCCTTGCCGCCTCCCACCACGAAGATCCGGCGGAATTTTTCCAGGTCCAGGTGATCAGCCGTGGCCTCGTTCTCACCCAGGAACAAAGAGTTCCCTTGCCGCCGGACAAAGCGGTTAACAGCATCAAAGGGGTCCACACGGCGAACGGCCGCCAGAAAAATCGCCTCTGCATCCCGTCGTAATTGCTCCAGGTTACCCATTTTCTCCTCCGACATGTTCATGCCTCCTGTTTCCCCGCTCTTGCGGATGGGACTCAGAACCCATGAAAAACACAATATATGGTATTTTCTATTGACAACACAATCTACAGGTTGTAGGAAGAGACAGTTACGGCCGAACGCCAAAAGCCCCCTCCAACCCGAAGCCCTTCTCCCTTGGAGGAGCAGGAGGAACCCGTGGACCGCAGGCAGTTTATCCGACAAGGAACCTTCGCCCTGCTCTGGGGGCTTGCGGGATTTTCAGTCCCGTTCCGATCCCGCGCCCTAGCTGAAACAGCGCCCCACCCCGGACATAAACCCCGCATCGCCCTGATCATCGACGACATCGGGTTCAACCGCATCCGGGCCCGGGCGTTTTTGGACATCGGCGTGCCCATGACCTATGCAGTGCTCCCGCGCCTTCCGCTCTCAAGCGACCTGGCGGAGGAGATCCATGAAAGGGGCAGGCAGGTCATGCTGCACCAGCCCATGGAGCCCTTTGACCCCGGTATCGACCCGGGGCCGGGTGCCGTGTTTGTGAACGACGCACCCGAAAAAATCACCGCTACCATAGAGGAGAACCTGGCCCAGATCCCCTTCGCCGCCGGCGTGAACAATCACATGGGATCCCGGTTTACCTCGTCTTTCGAAAAGATGGCCCAGGCCCTTCCGGTCATTCGTGACCAGGGGCTTTTTTTTGTAGACAGCCTCACTTCCGGCAGGTCCAAGGGTTACCCCACCGCCTGCAGGCTCCACATGGCGGCTGCCAGCCGCAACGTTTTCATCGACAACCAACCTGAGGAATCCCGGGTGCTGCGGCAAATGGAGCAGCTCCTCATCCACGCGCGGCGTTACGGACAGGCCATCGGAATAGGCCACCCCCACCCGGAGACATCAAGGGCCATAGGCCGGTTCGTGTCCTCGATCTCTCCGGATGCCGTCGACTTTGTACACGTCTCCGATATTCTTTGAATTCTAGGGGACATCCTTACATAATTCAATAACTCTTGAAAGGATCACGCGGATTCAGATTCAAGGACCGGCCGCCAGGAAACTGCTCGAAGTAATCTCTGTGCCTCGAAAATGATCGAGCGCATATCTTGCCGCGTATCTTCTGGGATCAGTGCCGGACGGCGGGCGTCTTCCGGGCATCTTGAAGCAGAGACACGGTGGAGGGCTTCCTTGAAACTGGCAGCCGGCAGGCCGTATTTCGCACCATACCCCGGGTATTTTGCCGGGGTTGCGCAGGCGGAGATGTTCGTTATCCTCGACACTGTGCAGTTTCCAAGGGGCACCACCTGGATAACCCGGAACCGGTTCAAAGGGCCGGGAGGTCCGGTGTGGATCACGGTGCCGGTGTGGAAAAAGGGGTTGGGCCTTCAGAGTATTGAAGACGTATGCATCTGTCACGAGGGCCGGTGGGCGGCCAAGCTCCTGGACACCCTGTGGCATTTGTACAGAAACGCCCCATGGTTTGATGAGCACATAGCGGTCTGGGAATGGGCGCTCAAGCAGCGGTTCGATCGCCTCTTGGACCTTGACCTGACCCTGACCCGCCACCTCATGAGCGCGCTCGGGATAAAGACTCCCATTGTGCTGCTCTCGGAACTGGGCATTGAGGCGGGCGGGCAAGAGCTCCCCCTGGAGCTGTGCCGGCGGCTGGGCGCATCAGGTTACCTGGCCCGGGACGCGGCAAGGGCTTACCTCCGTCCGGAGCATTTTCAGGGAACCGGCCTGGAACTCAAATTTATAAAACCGGCCTCACCGGTGTATCCGCAACTCTGGGGGGAGTTTGCGGGAAACCTGTCTGCGTTTGATCTGTTATTCAATTGCGGCCCAAAGGCCGGGAATTATCTTACCTGAGACTGCGAACAGCCCTCACCGTACTCAAATCACTGATGGGAAAGTCCAGAAAGAACCCCAGGTGAAAGTTCCCTTTCCAGGCCCTTTCCAGGCCTTTGGTGTCCGCACTCCAGCAGTATTTATGCTCGCTGCTGAAGACCGGGGCCACAAACACGTCATCGTTGAGCCAAGATCTCTCCATGAGGGAAGCAAGCTCCTCCACAGTGGGTAAACGCCAGTCGTCATACCCGGCGAATCTTTCCTGGTTGAGCTTCTGTACATATGCACCGGCCTCGGTCCATTCCATCACACCTGGAGAGCCGCCCTTCTGCCACATGAGCCGGGTCCGGTCATCGGTCACTGTGCCGTCTTCATTGTCCCTGAATTTATTTATGAACTCACCGTTAGGATTGCAGAAATCGCCGTTGTATGTCCAGCATGTCGAGTAGAAGTCATTCTCCATGAGAAGGGCCCTGACGCCCTCTTCGGACAGGTCCGCAGGGCTGTTTCTAAGGGACACCGGCTCGAGAGGCGGCGCGGTCTCCGGCCTGAACTCCTTCGGGGCCGTGTCCGGCAGTGCGGCTACGGCTGCGGATTCATCACCCGACACGATTCGATCCTCCCGCCCCCTCTCTTCATCCTCGAAATCCAAGGTCTTTCGGTCCGGCTCGGATGGAGGCGCAGGGCTCGCCACCTGTTCCTTCGCGGCAGGCCGGTCTTCAGCCCGCACCTCGTCTATGCTCGGCGCCTGTTCTCCGATGACGATCTCCCTGGACTCGGGTCTATCAGGCTCGGGACGTGAGGCAATCCTCCCTGGTGCCTCCGGCGCCGCCGCAGGAGGCGCCGGTTTGACCGCAGGCGCTGGAGCGGGCGCTTCCGGCTCGACAGGCAAGGGTTTCTCTGCCGGGGGGAGCGCCTCCTCCGGAACATACCGGGGTTTGTCCCTCACCGCGGCCAGCACACGCTCGTCCGCCGAGTCCCCTGCGCGCGTAAGGGCCAGGGTGGCGGTGCTGCTGTCAAACACTCGAATGTATGGGGCCTGGGGCTTGCCGCTCTCCATGGACCAGGCGCCAACCTTCTCGTCCACGTAAGCCCCCAGTTCCATGAGGCTTACCACGCCGTCGTTGTTTCCTCCCACCTCCCGGTCCGCCTCGCCCTGTAGCCCTGCGATCAGGGCCGCGCCAAAAACCCCATAGCGGGCACTCTCGTGATCATGTGAAAAGGCGTCCTCTTTCGCCGCGTAGAATACGGTCGAGACCCTGTCCCTGAGATAGCGATCCGGGTAGATACCTCTAAGCGGAGGACCCTTTCTCCAGATTTCCCTGCGCGCAGCGTCCAGGAAGAGGATTCGCCGCCCCGCTTCACTTGCGGCCAGTAACTGCTGCAAGGTCTCCAGGGAGATCGCAGTCCCGGGAATATTTCGAACCATGGCGTCGGCCGGCAGCAGGAAGCTTCGTCCGCCCGGATCGGTCACGCCGTGGCCTGAGAAAAAAAAGAGGACGAGGTCGTCACGACCCAGGTTGGACCGGATTCGATCCAGCCCCGCCAGGATGTTCTTGCGTGAGGGATAGCCGGGATCTTTTGAATTCAGGTCATCAGTGAACGTAAGGACCCGATCAAACCCGCCGTAGTCCCGCAGGGCGGCGGCCAGGTCGCGCGCGTCGTTTCGAGCGTAAGGCAGATCCGCCAGATCCGGGTCTTTATAGTCGCTGACTCCTATACAAACAGCCCATCTCATGCCGGGCGAGTCGAAGGCCTCCGCCACCGATGTGGCACCGGGGCCCAAAAGGCCTGCAAAGGAGACAAACATGGCAAGCAGGCCTGCTTGAAGCCACAAGAACATTAATCTCATCCATTTCTCCTGGTGAATTTCTAAAGGGAAAACCGTCTGGAAAATCTACCCGCAAATGCCTTGCCTGTCAATGGCCTTACAAGAGACGGCGGGATCGGCCGAGGCGGATGGTCCATAGGCGATATGGCTCGGCGGAAGTGTACGAAACGATGCTGGCATTAGAATGAGTGGGGGTGATCATCGTCCTTGTCGTATACTCCCTCGTAGTACTCGATGACCCGGGCTGTTTCCTCGGCCCGGAACCGGTGGGCGCAACCAGGCCTGATAACCGCTTTCTGGCCTTCCTTCAGGACGAGCTCCCCACCCCGGCAGGTCTCAACGTCCTCGAACTCCACACGTAAGACACCTGATACCACGTAGAAATGCTCGGTCTTCTGCTCGTGGAAATGCCCTCCTCGAAAGCCCTTGCCCGGGATCAGGGAAAAATATCCCAAGTGGTTTATGGACATGCCGTCTTCGATAAGCGCCAGTTCCCCGCGCTCTTCGACAAGCCTCTTTCTAGGAAGGAACTCTTTGGTGACCGGGAGCGTTTCGACCTCGATCTTGCTGTGTGACAATCGACCCTCCATACCGCTACCCATGAATTTTGTTGTTTTATGTGGACAAGATTATTCCGCTATCTCTGTATCTCTCAGCAAGGTTAAGAACTCTCCGGGTCAACCCATATATGTTTGCTGCTCGACCGTGCCGAGGAATTCATTTAAGTCGGAAATTTGAATACTACTACCTGATCAACCAACGAAAAAAAAGGTTTTTTGGGCATAACGACCTTCCCTGGCAGCACAAGATATAGTGCTAACACCTATTAATGCACACTATATATATATCAATTATGCTAATTTTAATTAAATTATAAAAAAATGCTTGACAAATAGTGCCATATATATATGATGTCAGCCCATGGGGCGTGAATAAATTGTGTCGGACCGAAAAGCTGGAGGAGAAATTGGGGCGTAACTTAGTGAAGGGGATAAGAGAGACCCTCCTCATGAGCAAGGCCGAACTGGCAAGAAAGGCGGGAGTATCCCCCCTCACAGTAGACCGCGTCGAAAAGGGAAAGAGCTGCCGAATGGAGACAAAGCGCAAGATCATCCTAGCCCTGGGATACGACCTGGGGGAGAAAAAGCAGATTTTTCCAGAGGACTAACTCCAAGCAAGAGAGATACGATGCCCGTTACCAAGAAAAATCAACTCGTCGGCCTGGATATCGGGTCCCATTCCATCAAGCTGGTCGAGATCCTCGACACCAGGAAGGGCAGATTCCTGGAGAGCTTCGGCGTGATCGGCCTTCCACACAATGCCATCGTCGAAGGGTCCATCAAAGAGATGGAGATCGTCGCATCGGCCATCAAGAAGCTCTTACAGAACCTCAAGATCAGAAACAAGAACATCGCCACCTCCATCTCCGGATTCAGTGTAATTGTCAAGAAGATCACCATTGATCGCCGCGAGGACTCTGAACTCGAGTCCTCGATCCATGAAGAAGCCGAGCAGTACATTCCTTTTGACATCACCGACGTGAACCTCGACTTCGAGGTTCTCGAGTCCCCATACCTTGATGAAGGGGAGCAGGCGTCTGAAAAGGAAGAATCTGAAAAGTCCCGGGCCTCCGATGTCATGGATGTAATGCTGGTTGCGGCAAAGAAAGACATGGTGGAGGACTACGTCAGCCTGCTGCAACTGGCAGGCATCAATCCCATAGTCCTGGATGTGGACGCGTTCGCCCTTCAGAACGCCTTTGAGAGCAGCGCGGGAGACCCCAGGGGCTGTTACGCCCTGATCAATGTGGGGGCCGAGGAACTGGGCATCAACGCAATCAAGGACGGAATATCCATTTTCACGAGGGACTCCTCCTACGGAGGCACACAGATCACCGAAGCGATCATGGCAAAGTTCAACGTCTCCTTTGAAGAGGCTGAAAAGATCAAGCTGGGCGGATCCAAGATGGACGACCGCAAGGCCGATCTCGAGGAGATCTTCACGAACGTCGTTTCCGGGTGGGGCCAGGAAATCAAGAGGGCTCTGGACTTTCTTTCCACCACCTACCCGGATGAAAACATAGAAAAGCTCTATCTCAGCGGCGGTTCGAGCAGGATCCCGGGGTTTCGAAAATACCTGGAACTGGAAACGGAACTGCCGGTCGAAGAACTGAACCCGTTCGCTAACTTGCAGATCAACGAAAAGGTGTTTGATCCGGCATACCTGAGCTACATGGGCCCGCAGGCCGCCGTAGCCGTTGGTCTGGCTTTGAGAAGCATTGGAGACAAATGATACGCATCAATCTCCTGCCCTTCCGGGCCGCAAGGAAACGGGAAAACATCAAGAGGCAGGTCACGATCTACGGCCTGTGCGTGTTGCTGCTCTTGGTGGCCATGGCCTACACCTTTCTCGATCTCAACAGCCGGCTCTCGAACGCCAAGGCCCAGGAAGCGCGCCTGAACTCGGAGCTTGCCAAGTACGAAAAGGATATCGCCAGGATCAACGAACTGAAAAAACAGATCAGTTTGATCGAAACAAAACTTGATGTCATCGAAAAGCTAGAGCAGGGGAAACAAGGCCCCGTTAGGTTGCTGGATGAACTGGCAAATGCCGTTCCAAATAAAAAACTCTGGCTTTCTTCACTGGCTGAGTCCAAGGGCAGCCTGACCCTGAGGGGCCTTGCCAGGGATAACGAGACAGTAGCCGAATTCATGGTGAACCTCGAAAACTCGGCTTATATTTCAACTGTGGACCTGCAGAGCACTCAGTCCACAGTCGTTCAAGGCGTGAACTTATCCGATTTCAGCCTTCAGTGTAAGATCGATCCCTCAGGAGGGAGCGCAAAAAAAGCGGCCGATTGATAGTGGGTCCAAGGGGTTATAACCCCTCTCAAACCAGGGTCGGGGCAAGACCCCCTGAGCGAAGGGAAGCTGCCGGGCATGGATGATAATAAAACGTCTTTTCTGGAAAAAGTAGAAAAAATCAAGATGCCCATCAGGATCGTGATCTTCGTGGGCACCCTTGTAATTCTTGGAGGCATATTTGCTTACCTCGTCTACCTCCCCAAGACAGACGAGATCAATACGACTGAGAAAAGAGTTGCGGAACTATCCAGGAAACTTGCCGGCGTTAAGAAGACAGCCGCCGAACGTGACAAATTCGAGGAGAGATTCAAGCAGGTGTCGGCACAGTTCGATGACGCCCTCAAGATCCTGCCCGACTCCAAGGAGATCCCCAGCCTTCTTACGAACGTAACGAAGCTGGGAAACCAGGCGGGCCTGAAGTTTCTGCTGTTCAACCCACAGCCGGAACGAGGGCGGGACTTCTATAAAGAGATCCCCGTGTCCATCCGTGTGGAAGGGACCTATCACGATGTAGCCAGGTTTTTTGATACCGTGGGACGCATGGACCGGATCGTGAATATCCTGGATGTCTCAATGAAGCCTGCACAGGCCTTGTCAACGGAACTCATCACCAGTTGCCAGGCGGTCACTTACCAGTTCACGCCCGAGAGCGAGGTGAAGGCGCAGGAGAAGAAGCCGGCTCCAAGAAGGGGGAGGAGGAATTAATGCCCATCATGAAGAACGCATTAGTCGGATGGTTGACCATTGCATTCCTCCTGCTTTGGGCGGGTCCACTGACAGGAGCGACACCAGAGTCCTCCGAAAAAAGGCCGCCCGAGGCTGAAGAAGGGGCCTCTGTCGAGGAAGTCGAAAAGGTCCCATACAGTTACGATCCTGAAGGAAAGACTGATCCTTTTGATCCGTTCATAGTGGAGAAGACCGCGGATCTCACACAGATCAGGGAGGGAGACGCCGCGGGCGAGAAGCTAAGAAAGATGCTTGCGCTCATGGAGGAAATGAAGAGGCCCAGGACGGAACTCCAGAAGATACCGCTTTCAGCCATACAACTGACCGCCATTCTCAAAACCGAGGGAAAAAGCGTGGCCATGGTGAAAGGCCCCGAAGGCGCAAAGGGTTTCATGCTCGAGAAGGGGACCAAAATAGGCCAAAACGCCGGAGTTGTGGAGGAAATCATCAGCGAGGAGCAGATGACGGATCTGGGAAAGCAACTCATTCGCAAGGTTGTGATAAAGGAACTGGATGACGACCAGGATCTTGGGGATCTGGAACTGGATGATCTGGACTTGGATGATCTGGATCCGGGCGTATTCAGATACCGGTATGTCGAATTGAAAATGCCCGGATCGTTTGATTAGAAAAGCGTTTCGCCGGCGGAGAGATTATTCAATGCTGAAGGAGATGATAATGACCACCAAAGGGAAAAGATGGATTCGAGGATCCCTGTTCGGACTTATAGGGCTACTCGCATGGGGCGTGTGGATCCTTCCGGCCTTTTCCGCTGAACTGACGGAAATCGAGGTGGAAAGGATCAAGAACGACACGAACGTCATCATTCGGGGCGGGTATTCATCTTACCGTGCCTTCACCCTCCCGAAGCCCGCCAGGCTGGTCATCGACTTCGAGGGGACAAGGCGAGGCCGAAACCTGCCCGTGGCACAGGATGTCGAAGGGCCCGTCTTGAGCAAAATCCGGATCGGCGAAGGTCAGAACCGGGTCAGGCTCGTGCTTGACTCTTCACGCAAGGACGAGCCCTTCCATTTCAATATCGGCGAAGTGGAAGGGGCCTTCAGGGTCCGCTGCTGGAGGCCGGATGAAGCCGCCTCCGCGACCACGGAGTCCGTTATGAGGCCAGCCTCCGGCCGGGTTACCGCGGGCTTCCCGGATCAAGCCCTTCGCGACGTCCTGGGCCTGTCCCGGCAAAAGGCTCCTTCGGAAGACCTCGAAGGGCAGAGGGTGCCCAAATATCCTGGTGAAAAGATCCACCACATCGACTTCTATCAGGAGGATCTTCACAACGTGTTTCGTCTCTTCGGCGAGCTGTTCGGCAAGAACTTCATTGTGGACGACACTGTCAAGGGTACCCTCACGCTCAGCCTGAAGGACGTGCCCTGGGACCTCGCCCTGGACATAATCGCGGACATGAAGGACCTGGAGGTAACCGAACGCGCTGATATTCTGGTGGTGAAGCCTAAGGATGATGAAAAAAAGGGTGAACTGGTAGTAAAAACAGTACCCGAAGAGGCCCTTCACCCGGCGCGAATCCTCAAAAAGCAGAAGGAAGACGAACGCAGGGCACGCGACCTCATTCTCCGAGCCCACAACCTCGAGAAAGAAGGCAGGCTCGAGGAGGCCTTGAAAAATTATGAGAGTGCTTACGATGCATGGAAGGGTAACATAGACCTGGTCAAGAAAACGGCCCACCTGCATTACCGGCTGGAACGGTATGCCAGAAGCTATTTCTTCGCCAAGGAGGCCCTCAAGCTCAATATGCAGGACGCCGAGGCGGCCCTTTATGCCGCGCTTTCCGCCTCACAGATGAACAAGAACGACGAGGCCGAGCTCTTCTTCGAGGCCGCAATCAACGGAAAGCCCAAGCTGCCCGAGGCCTATTTCAATTGCGCCCTGTTCCTCGAGCAGATCGGTAAGTTCACGGACTCCCTCCATGTTTATCAGAAACACGAGGAGACTTTCGGCCCTTCCCTGGACGTGAGCCTTGCGATCGCCAAGCTGTACGAGGCCAAGAACCGCAACACAGAGGCCTGCAAGCAGTATCGCAAGATCTCCTTTTCAGGCTTTCCCATGGATGAGGCCACGGAAATCATTATTCAACAGAAGGTGAACACCCTTTGCGATTAAGGAGGTCAGGGTGAAGAACGGCATCCGAATTTCAGTACTCGTGCTTTTGGTTCTCTTCCTCGCAGGATGCGCCGGGCAAGGCCAGAAAAAGACCGCGGATCCGGCACCCCCTGTCTTGTCAGAACCAGGGACCCTTCAGCTCGAGGCACCGGCAGCCACCACGGACGAGGCCGATAAAGCCCCCGAATGGGCCGTGGACAAAAAAGGATTCAGGACCAGATCCCTGGAAATGGACGTCCGGGAGGGTCTCCCCTACACTCCGGTGGGAGCTGAGATAGTGAGCAGGGTAGCTCCTGTCAGGCTGATCGACGTAATCCAGCGGATGGCGGACCTTCAAGGGCTCTCTGTGAGCTGGGCCGATGACGTGGATCCGGATATCATGGTCAACGTCCACATCCGGCCCGAGGACAACTTCTGGGACGCGCTCCAGAACCTCCTGCGCCAGAGGGACTACTTCTTCGAGTTGAGCGGGGAGACGATCATCATCAGCTACAAGGAGACCCAGCGCTACCAGGTCGTCATGCCAACGCTCAAGGAGGACTTTCAGACCTCGGTGGGTGGAAGCCTCATCGGCGGCGGCGCGGTCCAGGGACGGATCACAGGAAAGACCGCCATCACTGCGGACATCCGCGAGCCCATGGACTTCTGGGGGGGCCTTGAAACAAACCTGACCCAGATCCTCGACAGCACCGGAGCCGAGGACAAGGGCCATTTCATTCTGGACGACCATATCGGCCTCGTCACGGTGACCGCACCTCGAAAGACCCACGAGAAGGTGCGGGCATACCTTGACGATCTCAAGAAGGAGATTTACCGCCAGGTGATTATTGAGGCCCGGATAATGGAAGTCCGGTTGGATGACGAGCACCGGATGGGGATCAACTGGGCGAACATCCTGAATTCGGTAAACCGCACGAACAGCGAAACCTTCGGCGGAACGGCCACCTTCGGTGAGGACTACGCACTGGAAAGCGGCGCCATCATAGCCAACACCGTGTACCCCACTCACAAGTTTTTAAAGTACATGACGATGACCCCGCAGGCCTTCAGCATCGCAATCGATGCCCTCAAGCAGTACGGCTCCACAAACGTCTTGTCCAACCCCAAGATCACCATCATGAACGGTCACGGCGCATCCATAATCGTGGGTGAAGACATTACCTATATCGATAAGGTAACATCCACTACGGATGAAAACGGCAACGTGACCTACACGGTAACAACCGGCTCGGTCCTCTCGGGCCTGGGTCTAGCCGTAATGGCCAATATCGTGGACGACCAGGAGGTGGTCCTTTACATCGTCCCTGTCACATCCGAACTCCAGCCAGCCCCTACAGGCGATGAAATCGAATACAGGGCCTTCGCCGGGGCCCAGGTGGGTCTCCCCCGGGTGCGACTGAGAGAGATGTCCACCATGGCACGCATTAAGGACGGCGAGACCCTGGTAATCGGGGGACATATCGACAAGGCCGAAGGCGACAGCACGAACGCCGTCCCGTTCCTTGGAGACATTCCGGGACTGGGCTGGCTCTTCAAGCATGAGGTCAAAAACGTCCAGAACAGGGAGCTGGTCATTTTCATCACCCCCAGGCTCATAGCGGCGGCCGAATAGCCTAAGACACTCTTTGGGAGCGCGCCTGTTCACCCCTTTAGGGTCAAGCATGGAGAAAGCCACCGTGAGAAAACAGCTTTTTACCGCCATAGGCCTTTTGTTCGCGGCGGCTGCCGTGGCCGGGTGCGCACAGCTTCAGAACCTGGTCCACCCGGTATACTACGAGACCGTGCAGCCCGGGCCGTCGGGGGTGGCCGCAACCATTCCGCCGGCAGATCTGGCCGGTCAGATTAAGACGGCACCCCGAAAGGCGGTGCTCCTCCCTTTTGCCGATTACTCCTCACATGATTCACCGTCGATGAACACCCAATACCATGGGCTCCTTCAAGATGAACTTGTAAAGGCCCTGCAGGCAAGGGGCATCGAATCCGTCATCTGCGGGGAGGCCGTCAACCACCTCCTGATGGAAAGCGGAGTGGTCCTGGAAGCTGACCCGATCATTCAAAAGGAATCACCGCGAACCGCCGTCCTGTTCCGCGAAATCGAAGAGGGCGAATGGAACCCGGTGATGTCCAGAATGATGGGCAAAATCGGTCATCAGAACCTGATCTCAACCACAGCTCTTCAAAACAAGGTGCACAGCAGGGCCCTTGACAGGGAGATTGTTAGAGGCATAGGCGCCGCCTTTGAAGCCGATTACGTGATCCGCGGGCGCATCACCGTGTACCAGTCGGGCCTTAAGTGGGGCACATTCCCCAACCCCGAGGAAGTGCTGGTCTTTTACTTTCCAAGGGCAGGAAAGAGTATACCGCTGATAGGTCTTTCAAACCTGGGGGCGTTCGAGTGGTTTGAAGACGGACCCGGCATGCCCCCGCCCGCCTCGATCCGTTCAGAGGACAACCGGCCTTTTGAGAAGAATACACAGCAGTTCGCCCCGCTCGTACGTCTTGACCTGTTTATTCAGGAGGCAGCCGGCGGGGATGTGGTTTACGCGGCGTCGGCCGAGACAATGGTAAGCCAGGTTTACACCATGTCCCGCCCCAGGTATTGCGATGAGGTGTACCAGTACCTTCAAAGGGCTATTCCCAAGGCCGTAATCCAACTCGTAAAGGCGCTGGATTAGACCTTCAGCGCAACCCTGGCCACATCCCAGAGGTCCTCAGCGTGAAAATCCGCGGGAAGGCCCCTGTCCTTGTAAGCGATAAACGGGACCCCTGCGGCGGACGCCGTCTTGGTGTCCACGGCCGAATCTCCCACGTAAAGCGCGTTTTCGGGCTCTATTTCAAAGTGTTGAAGAACCCTGAGCAGGGGATCGGGATAGGGTTTGGGGCGGGCCACATCCAGAGAAGACACTACTATCTCGAATAGGCCGCTCAGGCCGTGCCGCTCAATGACCCAGCCGATGGTGTTACTGCGGTTAGTGGCGACGGCCAGTCCGGTTGATACCCCCAGGCATTGCAGGACCTCCTTGAGCCCGGGCTCCATGACCATGTCCAGAATAAAGGGAGAGTAATCCACCTCCCATCGGTAGGAGAGAGCGGCTTCGGTGTGGGGCGATCCGCGGAAGATGTGCCGAATTCCCTCGTCCGCGGTGTGCATGTGGACATATGCAACATCCTCTTCACTCATAGCTGGGAGGCCGAAGCGCGCCAGGATGTGATTGTAGAAGTTCCTGTTCGCCTGTCTCGAGTCGAACATGACGCCGTCACAGTCAAAGATGACGGCCATAGTTTTTTTCCTTGTCATCATAAACAGCCGCAAAGTAAATTCCTTCGTGTATGAACTCCCCCGCGAGTCCTTCGGCGGCGGACCCCGGCGACCGGGCCTACACGACCCCCGTAAGTTAAGTTGGAACACCCTCTATGTCAATGAGTTCATGAAAAGGTGAAAAATGGAAATTCAGACTGACTGCCTGGTTATAGGGAGCGGTATAGCCGGCCTCATTTTCGCCCTCGAGGCCTCTAAAACAGGGCGTGTTATCATTGTCACGAAAAAGGAAAAGGCCGAGACATCGACCAATTACGCCCAGGGCGGCATCGCTTCGGTCTTTGACCTCAAGGACAGTTTTGATTTCCACATCAAAGACACACTGGAATCCGGAGACGGACTCTGCCACGAAGACGTGGTCCGCATGGTGGTGCAGGAAGGGCCGGCGCGCATACGCGATCTCATGTCTCTGGGTGTCCGGTTTTCCCAACGGCAGAACGGGGATGACTCCCTGGACCTGGGAAAGGAGGGAGGCCATTCCCGCAGGCGGATAGTCCACACCAAGGACCGCACCGGGCACGAGGTGGAACGCGCACTCCTTGACCGAATAGAGGAGAACCCGAACATAGAACTCCTCGAAAACTACATGGCCATCGATCTCATCACCAAGACCAGCCTGGTCAGGAGGGGGTTTTTGGCCTCTGAGACCTCTGAGACATGCTGGGGAGCTTATGTGCTGGACGCCGTGAACCAGGAGGTCATTACCTTTGTGTCGCGCGTCACGATCCTGGCCACAGGTGGGGCGGGCAAGGTCTACCGGTTCACCAGCAACCCGGACATCGCATCCGGCGACGGCGTTGCCATGGGATACAGGGCCGGGGTCAAGGCTGCGAACATGGAGTTCGTCCAGTTCCACCCCACATGCCTGTTTCATCCACAGGCCAAGAACTTCCTTATATCGGAGGCGGTCAGGGGAGAAGGCGGCATCCTCGTGGACCGCAAAGGCCGTCGTTTTATGGAAAAGTACCATCCCTTGAAGGACCTCGCTTTCAGGGACGTCGTGGCGCGATCCATCGACCTGGAGCTCAAGAAAAGCGGTGAAGAGTGCGTATACCTGGACATCAGTCACAAGCCGCCGGACTTCTTGAAAGAGCGGTTCCCCCACATCTATGCCACCTGCCTGAACTTCAGCATCGACATCACAAAAGAACCCATCCCGGTCGTCCCGGCGGCCCACTATATGTGCGGGGGGCTCATAACCGACAAGGACGCCCTCACCAATATCCGCAACCTTTACGCCGTGGGCGAGGTGGCATGCACGGGGCTGCACGGGGCCAACCGCCTGGCAAGCAACTCCCTGCTGGAGGCCCTGGTCTTCTCCCGCCGAGCCGCCGAGCGGGCCGTAAAGGATATTGAAGCCAACAGCAAGAGACCGCTTCCCCGTGCCCCGCTGTGGGACTCGGGCACTGCCACGGACAGCGAGGAGATGGTTGTGGTTACCCACAACTGGGAGGAGATCCGGCGGTTTATGTGGAATTACGTGGGGATAGTGAGGACCAGCAAGAGGCTCGCCCGCGCAAGGAACCGTATTGTCAATATTCAGCAGGAAATAACGGAATACTACTGGGACTTCCTGGTTACGCAGGACCTGCTGGAACTCCGCAACCTGGCCATGATTGCGGAGTTGATCATAACCTGCGCCTTACAGAGAAAGGAGAGCCGGGGCCTCCACTACATCCTCGACTATCCCGAACGCGACGACGCCCACTGGAAGCGGGACACGGTGGTGGCGAAGTGATGTGAGGGGCCCTGCATTAATACATTGAATACTTCTTCCGGGTCGGCAATTCGGGTGGAAGCTCGTGCTCGTCGTCCTCCAGGTCCATCCAGGTCTTCAGGAACGTGTATACCAGCCCGAAACCGATTATGACCAGGGCCACATACAGCAGTCCCATGAAAATCAGATAGTCCGGATTCCAATGCCATTCAAAAGAAAGCGGTGTCATGGCTCACTCTCCGAGGTTGTTTCCAACCGGTTATATATACGACACATTATATCAAGCCCCATAAAGTGCGGGATTCAGCTCCTTCTCCTTGGGAAAGACCGGAAGGTACCGGTACGATGCCGAGAACAGCAGGAAGCCGTATCCCAGCATGGCCATGGCAATACCCCACTCCTGCCAGGTGGGCAGGTAGCTCCAGAACCGGGCAAAGGGCATGACCGGAATCGCAAGGGTCGCGATGACAAAGGTGAACCGGTTCAGCACGATGCCCACGCAGTTCATCAGGCATGCAATGATAAGGAGTCCGGGGTTCTGCCTGGCCTTTGGAATCATGAGAAGGATGGCCGGTATGACACCGAAGATGCCGACCTCCGCAATCAGCAGCCATATCCCGTAGGGTCCCTCCCGGTAGAAGTCCATGAGCTTCAGGCCCGCTGACGGAACGGTGGTGTTGGCCCACACCAGGGTGTCTATGATCTTGAGCAGGATATAGCCCGAAAGCAGCCACCCGGACACCTTGGCCAGGAACTGGACCGCATTGTCCGGCACGAGCTTTTTGCGGCTGACGGCTTCCGCCAGTTTGGTGCAAAGGATCGTAAAGCAGGGTCCCGCGGCGACAGCCGAGAAGACGAACAGGAAAAAGGTGGTGGGCCACACGTAGAAGTCCCAGCGCTCGGCAAAGGGCCGCGCGTACATCACGCCGAACATCCCGCCCAGAGATCCCTGGTGAAAAAAGGACAAAAACGTCCCGGTGGCTGCAAAGACCGCCATGACATGATGCAGGTTGTGGCCGAACAAACGCAGCTCCTTGACCTTCTGCACCTGGCGGTTCTCCAAAACTATCGGGATGTATTCAATGGCAAGCACGGCCAGATAGCAGGTAATGCAGAAGGACACCTCGGTCAACATTGAGTGGACGTTTGCGTGCCAGAAAATGAACCACCCGCGTATGGGTTGTCCGATGTCGATTCCCAGCATGGCCACGGCGCCCGAGTAGCAGATGAATCCTATGATCACGGCGGCGTTGATGATGGACTTGAGCTCTTTTCTGCCGATCACGTAGGTCAAAAAGCCCGTGAAAAAGGCGCCTGCGCCGAGTGCGATGACGGCCAGGTCAAAGACGATCCAGAGCGCAAAGGCGAAGATGTTGCTCATGTTGGTCTGGTTCAACCCTTTCCACAGGCAGAGAAAGGCTGAAAGACCTCCCCAGGCCAGCAGTGCCAGCCACGGCAGGGTCCAAAGCAGGAAGACCTTGGGGGAGCAGCGTTTCACGCCTTCCGGGAACAGTGCCGAATCCATTGATCTCTCCTCCTGATCCAAGCGCAAGACGATCTATAAAGGTTGAAACTCGTCGGGACGGTAGTTGTCGGCCATACGCCTCACCCAGTCCTTGCCCGAGATGTAGTAGACCTTGGGTTCGGTCCCGAGCCTCTCCAGGAGCCTGAAGGCATTGGGGTGCTTGCTGGCCTTGCTCACCTCGGACTTGGGGTCATTCAGGTCCCCGAAGGTGATGGCCCCGGCCGGGCAGGCCTCTGAACAGGCGGTGATGTACTCGCCGTCCTTGAGTTCCCGCCGGCCCTCGGCATAGGCCTGGGTCTTGGCCCGCATAAGCCGGTGGTGGCAGAAAGAGCACTTCTCCACGACGCCCCGCATTCGGACCGAGACCTCGGGGGATAGGTACCTCTCGGTTCCCTTGGGGAAGTGACCGTCCCACCAGTTGAAGTAACGCGCCTGGTAAGGGCAGGCGGCCTGGCAGTACCGGCACCCGATGCACCGCGTGTAGATCTGGCTCACGATGCCGTTGTTGTAATCGATCTCGGTCGCGGTGGGAGGGCATACGGATACACAGGGCGTGTGGTAATGGCAGTGCATGCAGGGCCTGGGAAAGTAGCTCACCTCGGTGTCCGGGAACGGTTTCCCGTTCGTCACCTTGAAAAGCTGCATCCAGGAAATGGTTCTTTGTTTATCCGTCTCATCCTTGATCACGGACAGGTTGTTTTCCGCCGCACAGGCCACCGTGCAGGTACCGCACCCGGTGCACTTATCCAGGTTGATCACCATGCCGTATTTGTGCTTTCCTTGTTTGGCGCTCATTCCTCACCCCAGTGTGTCAGGTTTCAGGTGTCAGGTTTCAGGTGTCAGGTGTAAAAACATTCCTTGCCATGTTTATGTTTTTTTCACCCTCACGCTGGTGGCCCACCACACGGTCGCTCCGGTCACGGGATCCCTCCTGCCCGCCACGAGCTTGGCGGCGTTAATTCCCTTGTCCTTCTGGTAGACCCCGTATGCCGTGTGGCCGAAGCCCAGCGGCAGGTACAAGTGCCCGGGCATGGCCCCTTCGAAGAGGTGCACGCGGACCCTTGCCTCGCCTGCATCCGATTGAACCAGTATCCGGTCTCCTTCCTTCAGGTGGTGTCTCGCGGCCGTCTCCGGGTTCACCTCGGCAAAGGACTCATCCTTACGAAGCTGGTTGTCGAAAAGGGTCTTGATCAAAAACGGAGGGTTGGGCAGCCAGTCCGTGGAGTGATTGAAAAGCTCGTAGGGAACCAGAACCAGTGCGTCACCTGAAGGATCCGCGGAAACGGCCGGCTCGTAATGAGGCATGTACGCATCGTCTCCACCGGCCTCAACCCCGATCCGGCGAAGGACCGTCTTGGTGTCGCCGCCGCGGGCAGCCTCTTTAACGGCCTGCTCCAGCCGGCCGCTGGCGAATTCGAACTTGCCGCTGGGGGTCTTGAAGCAGGCGGACCAGTCTTGGAAATCGTGGGTCGGCCGGTACCAGAATCCGCCTGAATCGAGCTTCTTCCACAGGTCGTCGAATGACTTGTAGTCCGGCGAAACGGACCGGCCCCTGGCAAAGGTCTCCCATACAGGCGTGGACCCGTCCCAACTCGTGAGCCCACCGGCCTCGGCCAGGCCCTTAAGCCTCTCCTTGAGCGCGTCCTCGAAACCCTTCCAGGGGAAGGCTTGGGCGATTGGGGCTCCCACCTTCTTTGCCACCGCGATCACCGTATCCCCCATGTGTCTTGTGTCGTATACAGGCCGGACCACCGCTTTAGTGAGCCCCAAAAAGGGATACTGCAGACCCGTGGGCCAGACGATCTCCTCACGTTTTTCCAGGGCCGTGTGATCCGGGAGAATCAGGTCCGCCATGGCCGCGGTCTCATCCCTGTAGGGAGAGAAGCTGACTATAAAGGGGATCCGCGACAAGGCCCTTCTGAAGGCGCCTCCGTCCGGCAGCGTGAAAACGGGATTGGCGCCGAAGACCAGCAGTGTATCCACAGGAGAGCCCCCCCCGTGGCCCACGACCGCCTCCACCATGTCCTCGATGGATGGTTCGGCAAAGGAGAGCCGCGATTCCCCGGCCGTGCCCAGCCGGCCTCGATACAGCCCCTGCCTGGCCACCGCGTCCGTCTCCACTTCCGGCCACGAAGCCACGGGAAGCCCTTGCTGCACGATGACACCGCCCGGCTTGTTGATGCCGCCCTTGAGGGCGTTCAGCCCCTGAACCGCCATACACTCCAGAAGGCTGCCGTTGAGGTTCCCTTTGCCCTTGCCGTAGAGGGCGAGAGGGGCCCTGGCCTTTCCGAACTCCCTGGCGAGGGCTGTTATCCTTTCGGCCGCAACGCCCGTGATTCCCGCGACCTTGTCCGGGGAATAGCCCTCAAGGACCATGCTCTTGAATCCCTTGCGAGGCCTTTCTTCCTCGTCGATCCAGTCTTCGTAGCCATGGGCGTAGTTTGAGAGAAAGTAGTCGTCAACGAGGTTGTCACTGATAATCACGTGTGCCATGCCCAGGGCCAGGGCCGCCTCGGTGCCGGGCCTCGCCGCGATCCAGGCATCGGACTTGGAGGCGGTGTTGGAGGACCTGGACTCCACCTGGACTACCTTCGGGCCCTTGGCCTTTGAGTCTTCGCGCCATCTTCCCCAGGCGCCTATGACCCGGCCGGGCGCTCCCCAGCCCTCGATGAGCGCGCATCCGAAGCTCAGGATGAAATCCGCGTTTTCAATATCATATGCCATGGGACCGGGGTTCCCCTGCATGAGGAGATTGGCGGTCCTGTAAGTGTTCTGGATGGAAGACATGGAATAGCAGTTGGGGCTCCCCACCGCCTGAAGAAGCCTCTTGACCAGCGCCTCCGAAGCGGTCCCGGGACGGCTCCCGTCCACCGCGGCCAGGGCCTCGGGACGGTTCTCCTTTCGAAGCGTCTTGATTCGATCGGCCAGGGTCTCGACCGCCTCGCTCCAGGAAACGGGCAGGAAGCGTCCCTCACCCCGGGGGCCCACCCTTTTCATGGGGGATGGAAAGCGTATGGTCTCGTCATATAGAAGCTGAAGGCCGCCCGCACCCAACGGGCAGATTCCTCCGTTGTTGACAGGGAAGTCAGCCCTCCCCTCGATCTTCACGGCCCGGTTGTCCACCTTCCTCACTTCAATCCCGCAACCCCCCGGGCAGAGGCTGCACACGCTCCTGTCGTGGTTGAACCGGCCCCTCTCGGGAACCGGGACCCATGGCCAGTTCTGGGTCCAGATGGCTATGTCGTCCATCATTTTCCACGGAAGCGGGGTAATGTGGATACCGGCGACCCCGCCGGCGAGCAACTGGATGAAATTCCTTCTGGTTATCTCCATGGCTCTCTTCCCCTTATTTGTGGCAGACGAAGCAGGCGTTGTTTTCCTCGTGACCCATCTCCGTGTGGCACTCGGCGCAGTCGGACATCTTCATCCGATCCCAGGTATTGGTCTTGAATCCGGCTATGTTGCGCCCCCAGATGTCGATGCTGTACCCGGTGAGCCGGTTCTTCTTGTAGACCGGCAGCTTCTCGGACTGCCCGTGGTCGCCGTGACATACCGCGCAATCCAATTCACCCATCTTGACGTGGGCGATGTGGGAGAAGTAGACGCAATCCGGCTGCCTGGAGTAGATCAGCCAGGGGACCTCCTTGTCTTCGGCCACATACTGCTCCAGGTAGATCATTTCGTCCTCGGAGTCCCCCATGGGATATTCCGGATCGTAGTGGCACATGGTGCAGGTATCCGGCTCGGGGATCCCCACAAATGTCCCGTCATCGCGGAAGTAGTGACAGTACAAGCACATATCCTGCTCTGTCTCCCCTTCAATGCCGATGTCCGGATCCATGTGGATTGCGTGGTTGAAGTTCATAGGCTGTTCCTGGCTGGAGTAGAGGACCATGGGGAAGATCACCCATCCTATGATGAGGGCGGGTACGACCCCTGCGAGGAAAAAAAGCCAGCCCTTCAACGAAAACGGCGGGAGGAAGGTGGTGTTGAGCAGCTCGTCCCAGTCGCGCGAGCCGCCCTTGGAGCTCTTCCCGGAGGCATTCGATTGGTTTTCCATAAGAATCAACTCTCTTCCTGGTGAAAGGAACGAACGTTACCCGAAAGGCCAACAATTGATCTGCGTATTTATCTCCTGCCCGTGTCTTTGTCAAGGAAAAACAGGCGCTGAAGGGAAGCCAAAACCCACGCAAATCAAGATGTTTAGGGCACTTATGAGGAAAGGGGCTTTTTGGTTGAGACAGTCTTCGGGGTGATTAGAGGGGCAGGGAATAAGGGGATACAGGCGGGCGCTGATTTTTGCGCCCGCCTGTACGTGGTTACTTGCGAAACTTGAATGAAGTGAACTTCTTGAGGCGTTTCCTGCGCCTCTTGGCCGCCTTTGCCTGCTTCTTTTTCCTGGCAACGCTGGGCTTGTCATAGAATCGCCGTTCCTTGATCTCGGAAAAGAAACCTTCCTTGGTCAACTTCTTTTTAAGGTCCTTTATGGCCTTTTCGATCTGGTTGTTCTGCACTACTACTTTCATATGGCATCCCTCTTTCGGGTGTTAATGCATGTACTTTCCGTCTCCTGAATGCGCTAAAACAGACGCGCAGGCTATCGCGGGGCGTCCGCTGAGCGGAAATCCGTCTCTACGGGCCTCTTTGCGCTTAAGAGTCGGTTTCCATGAGAACAGGGTGGTCGCCGGCCTTCAATCATGGAGGAGGTCAATCGGAATCAGGGCCGGTGCATGAGGGGGCGGTCCCGCCGGGGTATGGGCCGCTTGGGCCTTTCCGGCGGACGAATAACCCGCTTGATTGAATGCAAGGAACATCACCCCCTTTGCCTGCCCCCGCAGACCGTGCGCCCGCCTTCCGCGGACGTCGAACCATTTCGGGGCAAGGGGTCCGGCGGCGCGGAAGGATTCCCGCCGGACACCCAAATGACTTGGTGTGGAAAAACTTATAAATTATATGGATCAATGACTATTTGTCAACTGGATTTTCCGATCCGGATTTCTGTGAGTCCCGTTCCACCTTATGAATGTCAATTTTGAAGAGTGATTATGTGATTATGTGGGCGCAATTCACTTTCCTCTTCAGCAGGGCAATCGATTCAATATGAAAGGTGTGCGGAAACAGGTCCACCGGTTGGACCTCCAGGACATCGTAATCAACGCTCATTTCAGCCAGGTCACGGGCCAGGGTGGCGGGATTGCAGGACACGTACACCACGCGGTCGCACCCGAGCTCCAGGACCGCGCCCAGGACGTCCTTGTGCATTCCGGCCCTGGGCGGGTCGATTATCGCTACTTCCGGCCGTTCATTAAGGCCGCTCAGGGTCTCCCTGACATCGCCTGCTATGAACCTGCAGTTTCCCACGTTGTTGAGGACGCAGTTTTTCACGGCATCTTCAACAGCACTGATCGCCATTTCCATACCGATGACCTGTTTTGCGAGCCCCGAGAGGAGGATGGAAATGGTCCCGGTCCCGCAGTAAAGATCCAGCACGCTCTCCCTGCCGGTGAGTCCTGCGTAGTCCGCCACAACGCCGTAGAGGGTTTCGGCCCCTTTGGTGTTGGTCTGAAAAAATGAATTTGCCGAGAAACGGAAGACATACGGCCCCAACTCGTCCTCCAGGACCCCGTCGCCGGCCAGCACGTGTTCCTGTTCACCCACAGCGACGGCAGCCTTTCTCATACTTATGTTGTTTACCACGGTTCGAATCCGGGGAAACCGGTCCTGAAGGTCCCGGGCCAGGGGTTCCAGGGCCTCGGGACGGTCCTCCGCGGTAACCAGATTTACCAGCCACTCGTCCCGGGCCACGGAGTGTCGAAGGGTCACAAACCGCCAGAAACCCTCATGGCTCTTTATGCCGTAAACGGAGAGCCGGCTTTGACGGGCCTCTTCCCTAATCACGGCCAGGATGGCGTTTCCAAGGGGCGCCTGTATCAGGCACGCATCCACGTCAATGATCTTGTTGAAGGTCCCGGGCACGTGAAGACCCAGGGCCATTCCCTGCTCCACATCGTCACGCCCCAGCTCCTCGGGAAGGAGCCACCGGCGCTCCGCAAAGGAAAACTCCATCTTGTTGCGATACCCTAAAACGAGTTGGGACGGGATGGTCTCATGTACCGGTACACCCCGAAGCCCCCCTATCCTCTCCAGGGCGTCCAGAACGTGGCCCCGTTTGTATTCGAGCTGCCTTTCATAGGCCACATGCTGCCACTGGCAGCCCCCGCAGATCCCGGCATAGGGGCATGGGGCGGGCACGCGGTCAGGCGAAGGCTCCAGGACCTCCACGATCGCAGCCTCTGCATACCCTTTTTTCTTCCGGTACACCCTGGCCATGACCCGGTCCCCGGGCACCCCTCCCCTGACGAACACCACAAAGCCGTCCTTACGGGCCACGCCCGCGCCCCCGTGCGCGGTGCGGTCGATATAGAGATCGATTTCCTGCCCCTTCTTGATCCCCACTGTTGAAGACCAACCCTTTCCTTCCATATTTTACAGAGAATTAGGCATTATGGATTCTCGACAGACCTTTAAGCATAAGACCCTGCTTATATCCATGTCCAGAAGAAAACCGTCGCCGGACTGATAACTCCAGAGCCTCCTCTGTAAAATAAGTTTACGGGCGATAAATCAGTTTACACCCACCTCATGTTGCCCAAACTAAAAAAACTCATAATATTATGATGTTAACTGAAAAGCCCTCCTTGGTATGAGTCTTGCTGTGTATCAGGTTGGTGTTTTTTACAGAACCGTGCACTTTCCAGCACACTCGCGGATCCATCCACAAGGAGAAACCATTGAAACGACAATCCGGTTTCACTCTCATGGAACTCCTTGTGACCTTCGTTGTCATGTACAGCCTGGCACAAAACTTGCCTGTATCGGTGCGGTATTACGACTCAGGACGCCCAAAGGGGGTATCTTTAAAGTCTTAATGTCAAAACATGCCCTGACCATCAATCGTTATATGCCTTGAATTGAAGGGGCCCGCCATGGAAGGATTTTCGCAGAATCAGGACGGCTCCGGTAAACCTGCCGAGTCCGTCCTTGTTGAGATGTCGGGGTTTAGAAACCTCTATGTCTGGCGTGAAGGCAAGTCCCTGGCGGTGGCCGTACACCTTCTGACCCGGCAAGGCCCTTTTGCCGACGACCCGTCGTTCAGTGAACAGATAAGGTACTCGGCAGTTGGCATACCAAGCAGTATCGCTGAAGGGGATGACCCTGACGGCCTGAATGAAACCATTAGTTTTCTCCACAAGGCCAAATCATCACTTGCCACGCTCTGGACCCAGCTGGAGATAGCTCACGAGATAGAATACGTAAGCGATGAGGTAATGGCCGATATGTCCGACCGATGCAGAAAGCTGGATCGCATGCTTGGAGGGTTGATCAAGTCAAGGGCAGCGGTCCAGCCGGCAAATAGTGAGAGTGTCTCAAGCCGGGCTTAACGCCGGTTGGTCCCTGTAGATGCCGCATGGATTTCACCCTAATCTGCTGGAAGAAAAGAGTATTGTTAATCAGGCGACCCGTCCCCGCACCACTTCAATTTTAAACACCTTTCGATGCGTTAGTGTCGGGGCTGAAGTACAGAGGATTACGAAATGCGAAAAATGTCCAGCGCACACACTTTTACAAGCGGCAAAACCCCCTCTGGGTTCACCCTGGTAGAAGCCCTGGTGGTAATCGTCATAATGGCGGTCCTCGCGGGCATTGCCATACCGGGATTCGCAAGATGGCTCCCTGACTATCGCTTGAGGGGTGCCGCCCGGGACCTTTACTCCAACCTTCAGTTCGCCAAGTCAGGAGCCATCAGAGACAGGGCGGATTGGTCCGTAGAATTCCCAGGCGGAAACACCTATAGAATCGTGAACGGAGGGGGTGTCGTGAAAACGGTAAACCTGCAGGAATACAAGAGCGGTGTGGCATTCGGCGCCGGAGGCGCAAGCTCCGCCATTGGCGGCGGTGCAATAACGCCCGTACCTCCAGACCCCATTGTTTTCAACTCCCGGGGCTTTACAAACGACGAAATTCCTGCTTTCGCCTATCTCACCAACAATCGAAACACGTCTTATGCCGTGGGTACCTGGGCATCGGGCGCCGTGATCCTCAGAAAATGGATGGGTTCGGATTGGCAATAACGAAAAGGACTAAAGACATGAGGCTCAAATCCAATTCCGGTTTTACTCTTGTTGAACTCCTGGTGGCCATGGGCATCGCGATGATCATCCTGACCGCTGTCTTCTATGCATTTCAAACCCAGCACCGGTCTTACATCGTCCAGGAACAGGTGGCGGCCATGCAACAGAACCTCAGGTCCGCAACGTATCTCATCACCCGGGACCTGCAGATGGCCGGCTGGTACACCAATTTCGACAGGACCAGCCGCACCATACCTTCATCAGAAACCGGAGGCCTGCCTCCCCTGGTGGGCAGGCCATTGCTTTTCTCTGTGGACAACTATGCCGCAGGCGACGGCGTCATAAGAGACGGCACCGATGCCCTCGTAATTGTCAGGGCCGGGGGCGAACCCGAGGTTTTGGGTGGTGGTGATCTGGCAGGAGACACCAGCATTTCAATCGGCAATCTCGATGATGTGGTCAGCAGCTACGGCCTGTTGGTAAAGGATGATCTTCGCACTGCGGACCTCTTCCGCCTTGGGGACACGCCAAACCTCGGCGAACACTATTTCGAAGGAGACCTTTTGTTCAGGGCCGACGTCATCATTTACAGAATCCAAATGGTTAACGGACGTCCGGTGCTTCAGAGAAGAAACCTTGGAAACGACAACAATTACCAGACCGTGGCGGAAGACATAGACAACATGCAAATCAGGTATCAGTTGAGTAACGGCCTGTGGCAGGACCAGATCAACACGGACAGCACCAATCATTCCGGAAATGTAAGGGCCGTGGAAGTCACGCTGGTGGGGCGAACCGCTAATCGTCAGAGGGGATACACGGACACCAACACATACGGTTTTGCCAACAATGAAGCACCTCACCTGAACCCCAATGACAACTTCAGAAGGAAAGTTTTCACAACCACTGTAAAGACAAGAAATGTGGGGCTGTAAATCATGAATATATCTATGACCCGCAAAGACAGGCGTGGCCGGGAGGGATTTACTCTCATTGAGGTCCTGATCGCCGTGGTAATTCTTGCCGTGGGCATACTTGCCGTCGGGACCATGCAGGTCTCCGCCATCCGTGGAAACTTCATGGGTGGAAACACCAGCATAGGCCTGACACTGGCAGGCGAAAAAATGGAAGACCTGCTCAACCGTGATTACGGTGACTCCGCCTTGTCCGCCGGCGCACATGAAGATTTCGTGAGCAGCCGTGGAACTGTGTCGGACTCGAGCGGCTTCTATCACAGGACCTGGAACATCACAGACAGCAGTTCCCTTCTCGGGGATTGGCCCACCATGAAAGAAATCGAAGTCATCGTAAGCTGGGAAAGCGACCGTCACAGCGTTACCCTGCGCAGCATGAGGAGAGAATGAACACCAAACACGAAACAATCGAGTTAAAGAGCGTCCGGAATACGAATGCCGAGAAAGGCAACGTACTGATAACCGCCTTGATTATCCTGGTGTTACTGACGCTGATCGGGATTTTCGCAACACAGACCGCTCAGATGGACCTGCAGATAGCAGCCAACGAGATCCCGTATAAGCGCAGCTTTTACATTTGCGAAGCCGGGCTGTACAGACAGGCTGCCGAGCTGGCACGGGCGAAATACAGCCCTTATATGGTAAAGAATATCGACAGCAAAGACGATCCGCTTGTCCGCCACGACTCCGCAGATCTGCCCGATCCCAGCTTCCGTCAAGCTTTTGGAGAGGATTACGATTTCGAGGCTCGATACGCTGGGTTTTATATCCCGCCCGAAGGCTATTCAGCCATGCAGTTCTCGCGCTACGACTTCGAGGTGGACGTGGAGTTCAATAATGTGCCGGTATGGTCAAGGCTTTACAAGATAGGACCCAAGGCGGAATAGCGCAAAGTCAATAAATGGATCTTTAGACTGAACAGAAAAATTTTTGGGCCTAAAGGCTCTTATAAAGAAAGCAGAATTTGGAGAAGTGTCATGAGAGGAGAGGAAGCCATGATGTTCGACAACAATAAACCATTAGACACCAGTTCATATGATATGACTATTAGCGACATAATTGGCACCATAATACGAAAGTCTTCAAAGCTTTTTTTTATATCAATGATTGCTTTTGCTTGCCTCTTCTTTCTAGCTGCTAAACCTGTATTTGCTCAGCCCACCATCTCTCTGAGTACGGCGACCCTGACTCCCTCTGTCATCGAAGGAAATGA
>CAYVDE010000007.1:0-22835 GCA_964450535.1 uncultured Desulfobacterales bacterium | reverse complement strand
CACTCACACTGCAACCATAACCGTAACCGACGCCAGCGCTTCCAATTCACCCCAGGAAATTGAAGTCACGCTTACGGTTGTGGCTCAAGCCACCATCTCTCTGAGTACGGCGACCCTGACTCCCTCTGTCATCGAAGGAAATGATGCCGCCGCACAGTCTTTCACCATTACCAATACAGGGACACCTTCATCAACTCTCAGCTATTCTGTCTCAGACAATCAAGGCTGGCTCTCGTGCGCACCTGACTCAGGAAACCTGGATCAAGGCGACCCTCCACACACTATCGATGTCACCTATACCACTGCCGGGCTTGCGGCCGGCACTCACACTGCAACCATAACCGTAACCGACGCCAGCGCTTCCAATTCACCCCAGACCATAACAGTCAACCTGATAGTCCAGAGCAAGCCCGTTATCTCACTGTCTCCGACAGACCTGAACTCCATAGTGGCCCATGGCTACAATGCTGTTTCCCAAAGCTTTACTCTGACTAACAACAATGGCGGCGAAATAAACCCCGCCGATCTCGCCTACAGTATTGCGGAGGACTCCGGCGGATGGATTGCTTCAGTGACTCCCAACGCCGATAACTTGGCCAGCGGTGATTCTCATCCAATTACTGTGGTCTACAATACTGCCGCATTGGCACCAGGCGACCACTCCGCCGTAATAACCGTGTCTGACGTAAACGGCAATGCTTCCTCAGCGGATGTAACCGTCAACATGACAGTCAAACCTGTCTACACCTTGACGATAAGCTGGGCGGGCTCAGGCACGGGTACCGTGCAAGCATCCGCTAGTAATATCCAACCAGAATCGCCTTTTGTGCCAGGGACAAACACTGGCACTTCCCCAATGAATCAAACATATGAACTCATGGAAGACGATGTCGTCACACTTAGTGCAGTGGCTGCAGATGCGTCCTCCATCTTCAAGGGGTTTGATGGAGATAAGATAGGCATAACTCCTGTCTCTGTGACGATGGACGGAGACAAGACTGTTGAAGTGGAATTCAGAGAGCTTTTCACTCTTACCATAAACTGGGTTGGCGCAGGAACCGGATCGGTCGATGTCTTTGCAGACACTCTTATGCCCGGCTCGCCCTTTGTAGCCGGGTCCTCCGAAGGAACCGCAGGGCACACGGTTTCATTTATCTGTGAAGGCGCCGATATTATCAGCCTGGATGGGACGGCTGCAGATGCGTCCTCCATCTTCAAGGGGTTTGATGGGGATAAGACAGGCATAACTCCTGTCTCTGTGACGATGGACGGAGACAAGACTGTTGAAGTGGAATTCAGAGAGCTTTTCACTCTTACCATAAACTGGGTTGGCGCAGGAACCGGATCGGTCGATGTCTTTGCAGACACTCTTATGCCCGGCTCGCCCTTTGTAGCCGGGTCCTCCGAAGGAACCGCAGGGCACACGGTTTCATTTATCTGTGAAGGCGCCGATATTATCAGCCTGGATGGGACGGCTGCAGATGCGTCCTCCATCTTCAAGGGGTTTGATGGGGATAAGACAGGCATAACTCCTGTCTCTGTGACGATGGACGGAGACAAGACTGTTGAAGTGGAATTCAGAGAGCTTTTCACTCTTACCATAAACTGGGTTGGCGCAGGAACCGGATCGGTCGATGTCTTTGCAGACACTCTTATGCCCGGCTCGCCCTTTGTAGCCGGATCCTCGTCGGGTTCTGGAACGCCGCCCCACACAAGCTCATACACTTGTGAAGACGGCGATATTATCAGCCTGGATGGGACGGCTGCATTAGGGTCGGTATTCCAGGGCTTTGACGGAGACAGTTTCGGGGCCTCCCCGATCGACATCGAGGTAACAGGCAACACAAATGTAACGGCCCGTTTCAGCCAGCTCCTGACTCTTACCATTGACTTCGCCGGTGCCGGATCAGGAACAACAACATCCGTTAACGCCAGTGACGCCGGCGGGGTTCAGCCGCTCTCACCGTTTGTCGGAGGCACCTTCACTTCTTTGACCACGGTGGACTGCCTCGAAGGAGATGTGATCCGCCTGGAGGCCTCGGACGCCTTCAGCCTTGATCCTCCTGAAACAGGTTCAAGGTTTAAGGGCTGGATCGGTGATGTCGTCAGCCCCGACTATGTTGTCGACATAACGATCAACACAGACAGTGGGGTGACGGCCGTTTTCAACGCAACCTACACTCTCGAAATCAGACAAGACGGGACCGGTGCATATAATTTCGCAAGCGTAACTGCAGGTCCCGGATCTGTCTCAGGCCTGCCGGGCGGAACTGCTCCGGGCACCTATATCTATGAACTTGGAGATACGGTCGAAATCGTTGCAGACGACCCGGACCCCACGCGGTACGAGACCGGGTCCGACTTTGAGAAATGGACCCCGAGCGATGACTATTCAACTGAACTGGGTGACGGTTCGAAAACCCTTAATGTCACGATCAACGATGATTTGAGCATCACAGGCCACTTCATCGGCAAGTACATGATCTGGGCAGAACAGAGGCCCGGCGGGACCTTGAGCCCGGATGAAGGCACTGTTTTGATGCATGGCGAAAGCCAGGCCTACAGCATCATAGCCGACCATGGATATGTAAACATAGACGTGGTGGTGGACAGAACTTCATTGGGCGCTGTGGGGCCTTCCAACGAGTATGTGTTCAATAATGTCATCTCCAATCACGAGATCGTGGCAATTTTCAGACATGAAGACATGGTCTACACGGGCGACGACGCAGGGGATGAAAAGCTGTACAAAGCGGAGGTTCCGCCCCTGGTACTCCTGGTCATGGGACGAGATCACAAACTTTACTACGAGGCCTATAACGACGCCTCTGATCTTAATGGCGACGGCAACCTGGACGTCGGTTACAACCCCAACATCGACTATTACGGCTATTTTGACTCCTACAAGGTGTACACATATAGCACAACAAATGACCGCTTCGAACCCCTCAGGGTCACTGAAGACAAGAAAGTTGACCCGAGTGCTGCAAATGAGTGGAGCGGTGACTTCCTCAACTATGTCACCATGTCCAGGATGGACGTAATGCGAAAAGTGCTCTATGGCGGATATCGTTCTATAGACACAGTCACTGAGACCGAACTCATGAGGAGCTACATCCCACAGGATGCCCACTCCTGGGGCAAAGAGTACGAGAGTATCGAGCGCGATGGATATGACATCAGGGACTACACTCCCTTGGACCTACCGCTCAGCGGGACAAGGCATCTTCTTGCCAACACAACCTTGGGTTCGGGCAGCCCCAGAACGCCTGAACTGGACAAGCCTCGTCTCCGGGTGCTCACAAACAGCCCGTACCGGATCTGGGAGTGGGTATCCATTGAACGTCCTGTTGCAGGTTCCCGATGTGTAGACGGAAGTTCAGGCCCCCTCTGTACAGAACCCGCCGACTCTGAAATGACCGACTACCTGGTCAAGGTCCTGGTAGGCGTAAGCACCATGCCGGAGTCGAACTGCAAGCGCTATCCTTCCGGTGTGTACAAGCCGACAGGACTTCTCCAGCAATTCGGAGAGCCGGGAAAGATGCTTTTCGGACTCTTGAGCGGGTCGTATCAGAAGAACCTTTCCGGCGGTGTGCTGCGAAGCCCGATCGGGCCCATCACGGACGAAATTAACCTGGGAACAGGCCAGTTCAAAGATGACGTCACAGGCATTATCAAGACTATCGACAGGTTCCGGACCTCTCAGTTCAGATATGATTTGAATTATAGCTATCATCCGGGGTGGCCGGATGCATGGGTTACGACACGCCCAATCAATGAAGGTGAAATGAAGGATTGGGGAAACCCCATTGCCGAGATGATGTACGAGGGCCTGCGTTACTTTGCCGGTGAGCAGTCTTGCACATCGGACTTTGATTATTCCGGCGGAGTCGATGCCGACCTGGGTCTCCCGAAAGTGGAATGCGATGACTGGGAGGATCCGTTCGCGGTTGATCCCAGCAGGCTTTGTGCCAAACCCTTCATGCTGGTCATATCGGACATTAATCCAAGTTATGACTCTACACTGCTGCCGGGGGTAAACAGCCATTTCGGTGACGGACTTGGAAACGCCCTGACCTGCGCCGACGGCATTCCTTTCAACGCGAGAGACTACGCCAACTTGATAAGTGACTTTGAAGGCGATCTTGACACCCACTATATGGGGCAGGTGGGGGGGACATTCGACAGCGCGTGCACTCCCAAGGATATGAGCGATTACGGGTTTGGAGACATCAGGGGTCTCTGTCCTGAAGAACCTACTAAACAGGGAAGTTATTACTCCGCCGCCGTGGCGCATTTCGGGCGTTCGCACAAAATAGGAACAGGTGAACAGCACGTTCTGACTTACGCGGTGGCCCTGGCTTCTCCCCTCCCCCGTATCGAGATCCCGGTTGGGGACCAGGTCATCACCCTGGTGCCGTTTGGCAAATCCGTTGGTGGATGCCTCGACATTCACCCGGACAATGACTTCCACCCAACCAACACCATCGTTGATTTCTACGTGGAATCCATCACCCCCACTTCGGGGACTTTCAGGATCAACTATGAAGACGTGGAGCAGGGCGCCGACCACGACATGGATGCCATTGTTTTCTACAGCTACCAGGTCCTGGACGATGATGACAACCCCGTGTCCGATCCTGCTCTGGGAACCAAGGTGGAAATCACACTGGAATCTGAATACGCGGCTGGATGCATCATACATCACATAGGCTACATCATATCAGGAACAGCGGCAGACGGCACCTACCTGGAGGTGAGAGACGAGGACACATCTCAGGCCAATGATGTGAACTACTTCCTGGACACTCCGCCAACCGGATACAGAGACGGCGGGATAAAGGGATTGCCCCTTACCGCCACGAGGGTTTTCACTCCGGGCGACATTACTGCAGCAACCCTCCTCGAAAACCCCCTCTGGTATGCGGCCAAGTGGGGCGGGTTCAACGACACAAACAACAACCTGACTCCCGACCTGGACAGTGAATGGGACGCGGTGGGAGACGGGGAACCGGACACGTACTTCTACGTGGTGAACCCCCTGAAGCTGGAGCAGCAGCTTACACGCTCGTTCATCGACATCATCAGCAGGGGCTCCTCTCATGTGGCGCCCGTGGTCTCGGTGGATGAGGCAAACAGGACCCAGAGCGGCGACAGGGTCTATATGGCGTTTTTCAAGCCCATGACGGACGAATTATGGCAAGGAAACTTGAAGAAATACGGGCTCGATTATCTCTTGAGAGATGATTGCGACAGGACAATACCGGAGTGGACGATCGTGGACCAAGAAGACGAGATCGCTGGGGAGTGTGACGGAAGCTTCAAGCCGACCTGCCGCTCTTTCTGGTCGAGCGGGAATGACGGTGGAAGCGTCGACCAGGGAGGCGTGGGCGAGAGGCTCCTCGAGATGATGCCCGGATCACCCGACTCGGTCATTCTGCCGGGGAGTGTAAGTGACTGGTGGGGATTCCGCAAGATCTACACATATGTAGACGGCGAAATGAAGCCTTTTGTGCACGCGAATATTTCGAACACCCATCTCGGCGCTACCGACGATCAGACCCGTTTCAGGATCATCAACTTCATGCACGGGTACACCTATGACTCAAAATCCGCCACCGACCCTGACCCGGTTGAGAAGAGGAGGTGGGTCCTGGGTGATATCATCCATTCCGAACCGCGGCTCATCGACTACCTCCAGTCGGACGGCACCCTGGAAGAACGATACATAGTGGTAGGTGCCAACGACGGTATGCTCCACGTGTTCGACGACGAAACCGGAGATGAGATCTTCGCGTTCATACCCCCGGATCTGCTGCCGAGACTCCAGGAGTTCTCCGACCAGAGTTCCCACCTCTACATGGTGGACGGCCCTGTCCAGCTACTATCCTCAGGCTCTGACAAGACCTTGGTATTCGGACTGAGAAGGGGCGGCATCAGTTACTGGGCCCTGGACGCGAGCGATCCGGATCCGCTCGAATGGACCGTCAAGTGGTCCATTATCGGGGGACCCGAAGCGGATGGCGGAACACCCGGCTTCCAGGAGCTCGCCCAGAGCTGGAGCAGGCCCACACCTGCCAGCCTCCGCATAGGCCCCGCCCCCGCAGACCCGGCAGACCCCGATGACAACTTGAAGAAAGTCTTCATATTTGCCGGAGGCTATGACATACAGGAGGACGGCTTCCCCGAGGCCTTTAATGACATAAACGAAAACGGCATGTGGGATGAGGGTGAACCCAATGCGGTCACCATTGGGGGAACTGAAGATTACGACTACCATAACCCGGACAAGAACAGGCACGGCCGAGGCATATTCGTGGTAGACGCCGACACTGGAGATATCCTTTTCAAGGCCACCTACGGTGAAGAAGACATTACGACCGGCATCGACCAGAAATACAGTGACATGAAATTTTGCTTCCCGGCGGATATCTCGGTCATCCCCTTGTCTGCCAACAGGATCCTCATGTATGCCGCGGATGTATACGGCAACATCTGGAAAATCAACTACAATTACTTTGCAGAGGATCCGGGCGTGGCTTATGACTCGGACAACTCAAGCCGGTGGACGGTAAAGCGCATCTTTGCCTCCAACCCGGGCTCTGACATGCCGAGCGGCGACTGGGAGGCCTTTCCCGGCGAGGAGGATCTCGATGACTTCCAGGGCAGAAAGGCCTTTTACTCTCCGGACGTCTCCCTCTACGGCAACGAGTGGACAAACAAGCCTGTCCTATACTTCGGGACAGGGGACCGGGAGCACCCACGCTACACCATGATCTCAAACCGGTTCTATGTAGTGTCCGACGACAACCGCCTCATAGACGAGCGAGCCCTTCTTAACCTGACCTGCAATGAGCTCGACACGCACTCATATGCGGATGCTGATGCAAAATATGAATTAAAAGAGCTGCTCTACGAAGGTTCGGCCTTGGGCTTCTACAAGGTCCTGGACAAGCAGGGGCTCTGCCCGGACGCAGGCGACGGAGTGGACCACACGGGCCAGCATGTCCTGGCCAGGCCGACGCTCTTTTTCAAGAATATCTATTTCACTACATATCAGCCGACATTCGATGACCCGTGCGAACCCTCGGGAAATGCCTTCATCTACGCCCTTGACTACTCATTCGGGACATCCACGTTCAATTATAATACTGGAAATGACCCTGAAGACGAAGAGGGAAGGGATATCACGGATACCTACCGTGTAATTGAGGGAACGGCGATTCCTTCTGGTGTCAGGGTCATAACCAGGGAGGGCAAGCCGGCGGGGCTGGTAAGTGTCGGGGGCAGTCTGGTCGGGGCCGGAGAAGAAGGATCAACCATTATTCCTGGAGAGTTGGGAGGGATCACGCCCATACTGTGGGAGACTGATTAGCCTGATCGGATCGGGCTAATTGCAGGGTCACGGGGGTTTTGGTGAGAAGAAGCGGGAGTTTGGTCATTGCCAGGCCGAGCCGTTCCACTTTCTTAGCACCACGACCCCTGAGGACCATGTGCCTAAAGCAAAGCATCCGTCTTGATCGTTCTGGATGTAGACATACCCGCCGAAAGTGCCTGTAGTCAATCCGCGGGAGTTGAAAACCACGCGTTTTCCCGGATAGGTTATGCTGTCCAGGATGGGCTGGTTCTGTCCCACCTTTCTTGTTGCGCCTCCGGACCCGAAGCGCAAACCGCTCCCGTAGGCTGAGAGGCTTACGGTCTTCTCAACCAAATTGTCATGGTTGGTGGAAAAGGTCCGGTCCGGGCCTCCGCTCACAACCTGATAGGTGTTCTCCACTGCATTGAACACTATTGCCCATTCGCCCCGATCCCTTATGGCTCTACCTTTAGTGAACTGGAGATCGGAGTAAAGGTTGCGTGCTGCGCCCTTCAGCCGGTAATCCGGAAGCCACCTCATGAATCCCGGTATGGCAATGCTCGAAAGAACAGCCATTACTGTTAAGACAGCCAGGACTTCAGGCAGGGTGAAACCCGGGGCGCGTCCTGTAATGCCGTATACGCATCTATTATTGGCGTTTCGACGATGATGTGAGGTAATTTGACCCTTCGGGCAATTCATGTTCCCTCCACAAAAATCGTAAGTTTGTTATATAAGCGGATTTGTTTCTGGTTTTAGTGTGTTTGTATAAATACCACTTTGTTCTGTTTTGAATGTCTCAACAATGACAAAACAGGTAGCATCTTGTGTTCAATTTGGCAATAAAAAACCTTATAATGAGATAATATGACCCTGCGCCTCTCAGCGCCCCGGCCCTGAAATAGGGATTGATTGTACCTGCGAACCTGGTAATATGTCGTCTTTACTAAGACTGTGGCCGGGTCTGCGGTTGCACCCTAATCCGGCCCCACCGGGGCGGGAAGCTCTCACAACATGGTCAAACCCCTCTCTCAAAGCCTGTCCGACGAGGCCGTCACCAGGATCCTGCTGACGCGGGGCCTCCTCTCCGAGGAACAGGACAAGACCCTCATCCGGGAAAAGGCGAACGTCCGCCGCCAACTGGAGAGAGACCGTGCCATCAAGAAATCCTCGGGCAACGTCAAGAACCGGATTCCCAACCCCATTACCATCATTGACGTGATCACGGCCATGGACATGATGCGGGCGGACGATCCTTTAAAGCCCCTGGACGAGGAGACCATATTTCAGGTCCTGGCCCGTGAGTGGAAGCTCCCCTACAAGAAGATCGACCCTCTCAAGCTGGACCTGAACCTGGTCACACGGACCGTGCCCCACCACTTCGCCCGCCGCCACCTGGTGCTCCCGGTGGGTATCGAAGACGGGGCTCTCCTGGTGGCCACGCCCAATCCGTTCAACGATGAGGCACTTCAGGACATCAGCCAGGTCTGCCAGCGCCCGGTCCGGCCCCTGGTGAGCACCAAGACCGACATCATAAAGCTGATCGGCGAGCAGTTCGGGTTTCAGCGCTCCATTCTCGCGGCCGAGACCCAGTTCGGCGGCCCGGCAGTTGACATCAGCAACCTGGAGCAGCTGGTCAGGCTGAGATCGGCCGACGAGGTGGCCTTTGACGACCGCCACATCGTCAACGCAGTGGATCATTTGTTCATCTACGCATTCGACCAGAGGGCCAGCGACATCCACATCGAGCCCAAGCGGGAGACCACCATTGTACGGCTCCGCATCGACGGGGTCCTTCACACGGTCTACGAGCTTCCCAAGAACGTGCACTCGGCCATTGTCAGCCGGATCAAGGCCATCGCCCGCCTGGACATGGCCGAGAAACGCCGGCCCCAAGACGGACGTATAAAGATGGAAAAGGGGGGCAGGGAAGCTGAGATACGGGTATCCTCCATACCCGTGGCCTTCGGCGAGAAGCTGGTCATGAGGATCATGGACCCGGAAATCCTGTTCCAGGAACTGGGTGAACTCGGCTTCAACACCATGGACTTCATGCGCTACCAGAACTGCGTTCACGTGCCACACGGCATCATCCTGGTCTGCGGGCCCACGGGCAGCGGCAAGTCAACGACACTCTACTCTACGCTCCGAACCCTTTCCTCGCCCGAGATCAACATCACCACGGTGGAGGACCCCATTGAAATGGTCCACCAGGAGTTCAACCAGATAGCCGTGCAGCCGCAGATCGGCATCACCTTTGCCTCCATCCTGCGCAACATCCTCCGCCAGGACCCCGACATCATAATGCTCGGCGAGATGCGGGACCTGGAGACCGCCCAGAACGCCGTGCAGGCGGCCCTCACAGGGCACCTGGTCCTCTCCACACTGCACACGAACGACGCCCCCTCATCCATCACGCGCCTTTTGGACCTGGGTGTGCCCTCCTTTCTCATTCAGGCCACCCTGGTGGGCATCCTGGCCCAGCGCCTGCTTCGAAGCATCTGCCCCCACTGCAAGGAGAGCTTCGAGATCGACAGCGAGGAACTGGCGGCCCAGGGACTCGACCTGGGAAAAAAAGGCGTCCTGCGGCTGTACCGAGGCCAGGGGTGCCTGAAGTGCCGGGGGACCGGATACCTGGGGCGTAAAGGGACCTTCGAGGTCCTGCCCGTCACTGAGACCATCAAGCGTCACATCAGGCCGGAATGCGACGTTGAACTCCTGCGGGATACGGCAAGAAAAGAGGGCATGGTCACGCTCCGGGAAAACGCCGTGCGCAAGCTCCTGAACGGAGAGACCACCTACGAGGAAGTTCTTCGCGTTACATGGGAAAACATGTAAAACCCTGGGCTGTCACCTGAATCCATGCTCGAACAACTGACCATTCGCAATTTCGCCATCATAAGCCGGCTCGAAACGCGACTGACGCCCGGTCTCAACATCATCTCGGGAGAGACCGGGGCGGGAAAGTCCATCATTGTCAATGCCGTCAACCTCATCCTTGGGGGCCGTGCCTCGGCCGACCTGATCCGCACCGGCACGGACGAGGCAAGGGTGGAAGCCTTGTTCAGCCTTCCCCACGACTCGCCTGTGGCCTTAGTCCTGGCAGGCTTCGACATCCCCTTTGAAAACGAGGTCCTTATCTCCCGCACCATCTCCCGTGAGGGCAAAAACGCCGTCCGCATCAACGGTACCCTTGCCACGCTCCAGATGCTCTCGGCCGTCTCTCCGCATCTAATCAACGTCTCGGGCCAGCACGAACACCAGAGGCTTCTCCGGCCGGAGAACCACCTCTTTCTGCTGGACGATTTCGGAGGGCTGGCCGGGGACCGCATGGCCCTTGCCGAAAGGTTCTCGGAATACACCCGCCTTCGAAGCCGCCTCACGGCCCTTGACCGGGACATCAAGGATATGGAGGAACGGCGGGATCTTGCCCGGTTCCAGATGGAGGAGATTCAGGGCGCAGGCATTGAACCGGGCGAGGACGAGCGGCTCAAGGAGGAGCGGAGCGTGCTCCGGCACGCGGAAGAGATTCGAGGTGCGGTGCGGGACGCCTACCAGGGGGTATACGAAAAGGACGGGGCAGTCATTTCGAAGATCGCGCGGCTGGAACGCGGCCTGGACCGGGCAGCCGGCCTGGACCGCCGCATTGAACCGGCCCGCCTGGCCCTTCAGTCGGCCCGAACCGAACTGGAAGAGGCCGCACTGCAGCTCCGGGATCTTCAAAATCAGATCCCCATGAATCCTCAACGTCTCGAGGAGGTGGAGGAACGAGTCCAGCTCCTGAACCGGCTCAAGCGCAAGTACGGCCCCACACTGGAAGATGTGATCAGAACCGGTGAGCGGGCCGCCAGGGGCATGGACGACCTGGAAGAAAAGCGGCTGGCAAGAAAGGCCGTTGAAAATGATATGGAAAACATGGAAAAGGACCTGCTGGAGCGCGCCTCGGCCCTTTCCAATCGCAGGCGCGCCGCATCAAAGACCCTGAAGCAGGCCCTGGAACGCGAGCTTTCTCTTCTGGCCATGGAGGGGACCCGGTTCGAGGTCCGATTCAACGGCGGTGAGGGATCGCCCGAATCCGGTTCCAGGGATGTCCTGGAGCGCCTGGGACAAGACGGCTTCGACCGGGTCGAGTTCCTGCTCGCGCCCAACGTGGGTGAGGAGATCCGCCCCCTCGCCCGAATCGCATCAGGAGGTGAGCTCTCCCGTATCATGCTGGCCATGAAGACAATCCTGGCTGGGAGCGCTTCGGTGGAAACCGTGGTCTTTGACGAGGTGGACTCCGGGATCGGCGGGAGCACGGCTGAGACGGTGGGAGAAAAGCTGCGCCGGCTGGCTGGCTTTCACCAGGTGGTCTGCATCACCCATCTCCCACAGATAGCCAGCAAGGGCGAGGCCCACTTCCTGGTTTGGAAGGGGGTGCAGGACCAGCGGACCGAGGCCTCCGTCTCCCTGCTCGAACCTGAAGACCGGGTCCGGGAAATAGCCCGGCTGCTCGGGGGAAAGCACCTCTCTGAGAAGGCGCTGGCTCACGCCCGCGAGATGATCGAAGGGGCGGCACGGGAACAGAGGCCTTAGGGCCCAGTTGTTATGGCTTTTCCCTGATGACCTGGCCTGCCTGAAAGTTGTCGCCGGTCACGGGCACTGCGGTGGAATACTTCTCCATGACCTTGACGGTCCGGATCTCGCCCACCTTGGGCCCCAGCAGGTACAGGGACCGGCCGCTGACCGAGCTGATTGAATCCCCGCGGCTGAAAACCTCGAAGACGCTCCCCTCGCTCAGTCCCACATCCCTGCCCGCGTTTATCATGATCCGCTCCGGGGCCGCAGAAAGCACACGGCCGGCCCAGACCTTCTTTTCCAGGCTCCTGGCGATCACCTTGGCCTGCTCTTGAACGAGCCTTTCAAGGACCGCTTTTCTCTCCCGCTCAGGAACGGCCTGAATCAGCTCCGTCTCACTTCGGGCCTCCCTCTCCTTGACGAACAGGGCGTCCTCGTCCTCCGGATACTCCGGAACTTTGAGCCGCCTGCTCTCCAGGTGGGTGAGAAACAGGGTCCCGTTCGTGATGTCCAGGGCATTGACCACCATGGACATCTCAAGCTCGAAAGATTTGGCCGTAAAAGGCCACACCGGGATCTTGTTGACCGGCCATAATCCTGCTCCGTGATCAATTATCTCGTAGCGGTTCAGGACACAGGTGACCAGCACATTCACACCCATCTCTTCGGCCTTCTGGGCAAGGTCCGGATCGACGATGATCCCGTACTTAGGGGACTGGGCGCTGTATGTCCTCGGCAGGGGCTCCTCGCTCCTGTAGACCACCAGGTTCCGGTTCTGCTCAAGACCGGCGGCAAGATCCGCGGTCAGCTCCTCCACGACATCCCGGCCCAGGCCCTGCTGGTCCACCACGGTCATGAGGAGGACGCGTTTGTTCAGGTCGGATCCCTTGCCGGGAGCCACCTTCTGGTAAACGCTCCTGGCAGTTCCGCATCCTGCAAACGCCACGAGTAAGGATGCGAGGAGGATCGGCAGAAAGCCCTGGATGAGTCTATTTTGCATCATTTTGTTCCTCTTATTATGCGTATTATTAGCTTATATTGTACACAATAAGGACTTATAGCTGCCTCAAAAGGTCACATCAAAGGATTCGAACTCTCCTGTCCAGTTCTCCTCTATCTCTTGCACGCGGTCCACTCTCGCCGAGGACGGGCCTCGGCGGCACCATGACGTAAACTGTCCCACTCTGTCCTCGGGACCCTCCACGACCGCTTCCACGGTCCCGTCAGGCCGGTTTCGCACCCACCCCGTCACTCCCATGGAGCGGGCCTGCCCGCGCGCGGAGTCTCTGAAGAACACACCCTGAACACGCCCCTCGATTATCAGATGCCTTCGAATGCTGTCCATGACGCTTCCCTCTTCCTCACCTTTCACTTCCACCTTTGTTCTCCAACATCGCAAGGAAGCCCTCTTCCGATAGGACCGCAACGCCCAGTTCTCGTGCCTTTTCCAGCTTTCCTCCCGGGGACGCCCCCGCCACCACGTAGTCGGTCTTGCGGCTGACCGAGGAGGACACCCGACCCCCCATCCGTTCGATCCGCTCCGCGGCCTCGGGCCGCGTCATGCCCTCCAGCGTTCCAGTAAGCACAAAGGTCTTGTCCGCCAGGGGGAGGGCCTCATCCCTATTGCCGGCAGGCCCTTCCAGGGTTACGTAGCCAAGAAGCCGATCCACGTGGCGCATGCGGGACTCGTCGGCAAAATATGAGATCAGGCTCTCCGCTATCTGCGGGCCTATCTCGGGAACCGCCAGCAGGGCCTCTTCATTGGCGGCTCTGAGCCGTTCAAAGCTTCCGAAATGCCCGGCCAGTACCCGGGCCACATGCTCGCCCACATGGCGAATACCAAGGGCGTAGATGAACCTGGCAAGGGTTGACTTCCTGCTGTTTTCTATGGCGCGAAGAAGGTTTCCAGCTGATTTATCGCCTATTTTATCCAATTGCACGAGTTTTTCAAGGTCAAGCTCATACAGGTCGGCCGGTTCGACCACCAGGCCCCTTTCTATGAGCTGCTCCACGGTTTTTGTGCCGAGCCCGTCCACGTCCATGGCGCCCCGGGAGACGAAGTGCCTGATCAGGGCCCTCACCTGGGCCGGGCAGTTCTTGTTGGGGCATCGTAGCACGGCCTCGCCCGGCTTTCGCGCCACAGCAGTCCCGCAGACCGGGCATTGTTTAGGCATGGAAAAAGGCGTTTCCCCGCCGGTCCTCTTGGCTTCCACCACCTTGACGACCTCCGGAATCACGTCCCCGGCCCGCTGTATCACTACCGTGTCCCCTTCACGCACGTCCTTCTTTGCTATCTCTTCCTCATTGTGAAGAGTAGCACGCCGTACTATCACCCCGGCCACCTCCACGGGCTCCAAGTGGGCCACCGGCGTGAGAGCTCCGGTCCGCCCCACCTGGACCTCTATCTTGAGTATGCGCGTGGTCTCCTGGGTGGGCTTGAACTTCCAGGCAAGGGCCCACCGGGGGCTTCGGGACACCGTGCCCAAACGCTCCTGGAGCGAGAGGGAATTGACCTTTATTACAGCGCCGTCGATCTCATAGGGAAAAGAGTGACGCAGGTCCTCCAGCTCGCGGCAATATCCGATCACCTCCCCGGGGTCGGCGCATATGCGGATGTGGGGCCTGTTCACCCGGAACCCCCAGGCCTGAACTGCGATCATCATGTCCCAGTGGGTCTCGAAGGAGGCCCCCTCAAGGGTGCCGACACCGTAACAAAACATGCGCAGAGGCCGCTTGGCAGTAACCCGGGGATCGAGCTGGCGCAGGGAACCCGCGGCGGCGTTCCTGGGGTTTGCGAACGGGGAGAGCCCTTTTTCGAGGCGTTCCCGGTTGAGTTCCTCGAAGTGCTCTCTCTCCATGTACACCTCCCCCCTGACCTCGAGGAGGCGCGGTAAAGGGAGCCCGGTGCTGAGTTCGATCATGGTAACGGGCACGTCCAGGATGGTCTTGATGTTGGCTGTGATGTTCTCTCCCACAAACCCGTTTCCGCGTGTCGATGCCACAACCAGCCGGCCCCTTTCGTAAACGCATTCCACGGCCAGCCCGTCCAGTTTCGGTTCCACCGCGTAGTTCACGAGGGGCTTGTCCTTCAGCAGCCTTCGAATTCGGGCGTCGAAATCGTGCACATCACTGTCCCTGAAACCGTTCTGAAGGCTGAGCATGGGCACCCGGTGCTCGACCTGGGTGAAGGCGGCCTGCGGTTCGGCGCCCACGCGCTGGGTCGGGGACTCCGGCACGACCAGATGCGGGTGAGCCTGCTCCAGCTCGGCGAGCCGGCGGAACAGACGATCGAACTCGGCATCCGAGATCTCCGGGTCGTCAAGGACGTAGTACCGGTAATTGTGGTGCTCGATCTCTTTTCGAAGCTCGCTGATCTCCCTTATGACCTCTTCCATTGTTTCGGCTCTCTTCTCTTGCATTAAGGCTTTAGGCAATTTCTCTTCGTGATCTTCCTGCCCTTCATAATGAAGCTTGACGGCCTCGTAAAAAGTCCCTCGAGCGTAATTCCGGCGAAGGCCGGAATCCAGAAGTTGCCGATTTAACTGGACTCCGTTTTTCAACGGGGTGACGAAGCAGGTGGTTTTCGGGCTTTTTGCGACGCCGTCAGTCTTTAAGTCTTGAGGTATTAAGCCCCCGGAAACACGTCACTCAAGACCTCGACCACCTCCTCCTCCCCCTCCCTGAGGCGGGGATCGGAGAACCCCGGCCGCCACGTCAGATCGGACAATTCGTCAGAGACCACAAGGAGGCAGGCCAGGCGCACCCCGCGCCAGGCCGAAACGGCCAGGAGGGCCGAAAGCTCCATGTCAACGCCGACCAAGCCCTCGTCGCGAAAGGCCCGCACCTTGTCGCGTGTCTCCCTGTAGGGGGCGTCCGTGCTCCAGACCCGCCCGGTGCGTGCGGGCGTGCCGCGCAACTCCAAGGCGGAACCAAGCTCCCTGCAAAGGCCCTGATCGGTCTTAGGCGTCCTGCCTTGAAGCGGATAGTGCCTTGAGGTCCCCTCGTCGGAAAAGGCGTCGGTGGGCATCACCAGGTCGCCTATGCACAGATCCGGCTGAAGGGAACCGCACCACCCGGTCACCCAGATGCGCCCGGCCCCCAGGGCGATCATCTTTTCGAGACCGATTACAGCATGAGGCGCACCCAGGAACGGACCGGCTATTGTCAGGCCGGGCGGGCCTGATTCTTCGCGAACCTCCCATGCCCGGTAGAGGACGGTATTGCGTAGGCGAAGGGGTCGCGCCTCGAAACGAGACACAAGGAGATCCAGTGTGGACTCGGTCATGGCAAGGATCAGGTCCGGTGCGGCGTCCGGATCCCTCTTTCCCCTGGACGGCCGGATCAGCACATCATCTGAATCAACAGCACCGGAATCGCTGCTCACTGCGCACCCACTCCCTTCGTGCTCTTTGTGATGCTGTCTATGGATTTCTTTTTCCTCGAGTTACCCGGCGTCCCGGCAAGAGCCGGAAAGCTGTTGGTTTTTCCCATATATTCAGGGGAAGCATCTTAGTGGAGCAAGGTTGCGATGGCAACGGGAAAAAGGCGATGGCAATAGGCCTGGAATATGATAGCATATGATGGTATTTCCTGTTTCCGGGATATCTCCCGGCTTCAGTTCGATCACCTGAAAGGAAAAGTCTGGTTTTCTATTTTTCTTGACAAAAAAGGCACATAATGATTTATTTAGCAGTTTCGAAATTGTGCTCCCGAGTTGAAAATCCATGTTCGAGAGCCTGACTGAAAAACTAAACCGGACCTTTAAGAACCTGCGCGGCCGGGGGCGGCTCAGCGAAGAGAACATTCAGGACGCCCTCAAGGAGGTCCGGCTGGCCCTGCTGGAAGCGGACGTCAACTACAAGGTGGTCAAGAACCTCGTGGAAGACATCCGCCGGCGTGCCGTGGGCCGGGATGTCCTGGACAGCCTGACGCCGGGGCAGCAGGTCATCAAGATCGTAAACGAGGAACTGGTCCGCCTGATGGGGGAGACCGGCAGTGAAATCAACCTGACCGGACGAACTCCACTGGTGCTCATGCTTGTCGGCCTTCAGGGATCCGGGAAGACCACCACTGCTGCGAAACTTGCCCGCAGGCTTCGAAGCAAGGGAAGAAACCCCTACCTGGTGCCCGCCGACGTGTACCGGCCGGCGGCCATCGACCAGCTCACACGGCTGGGGGCCATGATCCAAGTACCGGTGCACCCCTCGGAGCAGGGCAGAAGGCCCGAAGATCTCTGCAGGGACGCACTTCGACAGGCCGGGGCCGCCGGGGCCGACATCCTGATCCTGGACACTGCCGGGCGGCTTCACATAGATCAGGACCTCATGGGCGAACTGGTCCGGATAAAGGAGGCCGTGCCGCCCACGGAAATCCTTCTGGTGGCGGACGCCATGACCGGCCAGGATGCCGTAAGCGTGGCCGGGAACTTCGACGAGCTCCTGGATATAGACGGCGTAATACTCACCAAGACCGAAGGGGACGCGCGGGGCGGAGCAGCCCTCTCTATTCGGGCCGTCACCGGCAAGCCGATCAAGTTCCTGGGGGTCGGAGAGAAGCTGGACGCGCTGGAGGCCTTTCACCCCGAGCGTATGGCCTCCCGGATACTGGGCATGGGGGACATGCTCTCCCTGATCGAAAAGGCCCAGACCGAGTTCGATGAAAAAGAGGCCCTGAAGCTACAGGAGAGGATCAAGAAGCGGGAGTTCGACCTGGAAGACTTTCGCGGGCAGCTCAAGCAGGTCAAAAAGCTGGGGTCCCTGGAAAGTATTCTCGGCATGCTCCCGGGAATGGGCCAGCTGAAGCAGTTGAAGAAGATGAAGCCCGATGAGAAGGAACTGGTGCGGGTCGAGGCGATCATCAACTCCATGACCCCGGAGGAGAGGCACAACCACAAGATCATAAACGGGAGCCGCCGCAAGCGGATCGCGAAGGGAAGCGGCACAAAGGTTCAGGACGTGAACCGGCTCCTGAAGAACTTCGCTCAGACGAAGAAGATGATGGAACAGCTCTCCCGAAAGGGGGGGCACGGCATACCGGCCCTGTTTCAATAATCACGGCAAAAATCAAAGAGGAGGAAAGAAAAACGCCCATGGCAGTGAAAATCAGATTGACGCGTTTGGGAGCGAAAAAGAAGCCCTTTTACCGGCTGGTGGCCGCGAACTCGGAATCGCCTCGCGACGGCAGGTTTCTCGAGATCCTCGGGCACTACAATCCGATGAAGGAACCGCCCGAGGTAACCATTTACGAGGATAAGGTCCGCCGCTGGCTGGAAAAGGGGGTCCAGATCACCGAGGCGGCGAGATCCCTCCTGGACAAGGAAGGCGTTCTCAAGGCTCCGCCTTCGGGCAACTAGAATCCGACCCGGCAGCGAACTCCGGCATGGAGGTGACGACGATGAAGGAGCTGATTACTTACATCGCAAAAGCCCTGGTTGACAAGCCTGAAGAGGTATCGGTCAAAGAAATAGAAGGGGAACAGACCTCCGTCATCGAATTGAAGGTGGCAAAAGAGGATCTAGGCAAGGTCATCGGGAAGCAGGGTCGCACGGCGAGGGCAATGCGAACCATACTCAGCGCCGCGTCCACCAAAATCAAAAAGAGATCCGTGCTGGAGATTATCGAGTAACCTTGAATGAGGCCGTCTTCTCAGACCTTCTCCTTCTGGGCAGAGTCGTCAAGCCGCACGGCCTGGACGGGACCCTGAGCATCCGCTCCTATGCGGAATCCGAGGCCTCTTTTTTGGATGCCGGCCGCGTCGTGCTGAAGACAAAGGAGAAGCAGAGGCGCGAGTATCCCGTGATCGCGGCCAGGCCGCACAAAAAGGGAATTCTTCTCGACCTCGAAGGGCTGGACTCCGTGGATGAAGCTGAAGTGCTTCGAGACGCGGACATCTACATCCGCCGGGATACCCTCACGCGCGACCACGAAGACGAGTACTTCTGGGAGGAACTGATAGGGCTCGATGTTTACCTTAACAGCGGCCGCCGGATCGGGACCCTGACGCGCATACTGCCCACAGGCGGCAACGACGTATATGTGGTGAGTTCGGGCGAAAAGGAAACCCTGATTCCAGCCACACGCGAAGTGGTGGAGGGAATCGACCTGGAACGGAAACGGATGATCATCTCTCATATGGAAGGACTCCTGGACCTGAATGAGATTTGATGTTCTCACCCTGTTTCCTGACATGTTCGGCCCGTTTGTGGGACAGGGGGTCATGGGCCGGGCGGTTGAGCGAGGCCTCCTGGAGGTAAGGCTCACAAACATAAGGGATTATGCCCGGGGCAAGCACCGCGTTACGGACGACAGGCCTTACGGCGGGGGAAGCGGAATGGTAATGAAGGCCGGCCCCATCGCCCGGGCGCTCAAAGGCCTTGACCCGGTGGAGGGTGCGGAGCGTGTGGTCCTTCTCTCCCCCCAGGGACGGCTGTTCGACCGGGAACTTGCCTGGGAGCTTTCAACCCTCGACCGGGTCGTGCTCATATGCGGGCGATACGAAGGAGTGGACGAACGGGTCAGGGAGGCTTATGTAGACCAGGAAATATCCGTCGGGGATTTTGTTCTCAGCGGCGGAGAGGTCGCCGCCATGGCCGTGATGGACGCGGTGGGACGGCTGGTGCCCGGGGTCTTGGGCTGCGAGGCCTCCAACAGGGAGGACTCCTTTGAAGACGGCCTCCTGGAGCATCCCCACTACACGCGGCCGCCGGTCTTCGAGGGCAGGAGCGTTCCCGAAGTGCTCCTCTCAGGCGACCACGAGAAGATCCGTGCCTGGCGCAGGCGCGAGTCCCTGAAACGGACCCGGGAGAAACGGCCCGATCTCCTGAGCGGGGCCCGCCGGGAGGATGAAAAGGAGGACCTGCGGCTTTATGTCTGCCTGGTCCACTACCCGGTCTACAACAAGAACGGGGACACCATCGCTTCGGCGGTCACAACCCTTGACCTGCACGACCTGGCAAGGCTTTCAAGGACTTACGGCATGAAGCGGTTTTTTGTGATCACCCCTCTCAAGGACCAGCAGGAACTGGCGGAGCGGGTGGTCAGGCACTGGACGACCGGATATGGTGCCGGCTATAACCGGGACCGCAAGGAGGCCTTTGAACAGATAGAAGTAGTCTCCTCTATCGAGGATGCGCTGGACGCCGTTAGGATTGCCGAAAAGGCGGATCCACGCCTCGTCGCCACGGACGCGGGCAGAGGCCATGAACCGCTTTTGGAGTTTCAGGCAGCAAGGGATATGCTGAGGCAAGACCGGCCTTGCATGCTCCTTTTCGGCACGGCCTGGGGACTGCATCGCGATATCCTGGATCGGGCCGATCATGTGTTGGCACCGGTGGACGGAGTCGCCGGTTACAACCATTTGTCTGTCCGCACGGCTGCGGCCGTAATACTGGATCGTCTGGTCTCATGGACTGATTGAAAACGGGCGTTTACCGCCTTTTGACAAGTGTTGTCAGAAGGCCTTTGTACCGGGAGGCCTTCTAAGAAAACGACTGACAGCCAATGGCTGAAAGATCGCGATATCAAGCAGCAAGACGGGAGAAACAATCCATGGACGTAATTGAAACACTGGAAAACGAGCAGATGCGGCTGGACATACCCAAATTCAAGGCCGGGGATACCATCAGGGTCCATGCGCGCATCAAGGAAGGCGAGAAGGAGCGGATCCAGGTCTTTCAGGGTTTCGTTCTTCGCAAGAGAAAAGGCAGGACAGGGGCCACGTTTACGGTGCGCAAGGTCTCTTACGGCATCGGCGTGGAGCGCGTTTTTCCTCTACACTCGCCCACCATTGACAAGATCGAACTGGTATCAAGGGGTCGGGTGCGCAGGGGAAGGATCTATTACATGCGCAAGCTGAGAGGAAAAGCGGCCAGAATCAGGGAAAAGAGGAATTAGGCCGCAGCCATTTGAGATTGTCTCGATCTGCTCAAAACCTCTCCTTGTTTGCGGGCTGCGCCCCCTCGATGGAGGACACCTTCCTCTACGAGACCGAGGCCCGAATGGCGGGATATGCTCTCATCGCCGGAGTGGATGAGGCGGGCAGAGGCCCGCTGGCAGGACCCGTTGTGGCTGCAGCGGTCGTTCTCCCGGAAGAAGTGACGCTTGAAGGGGTTCGGGACTCCAAGAAAATGACGGAAAAGGCGCGGGAGAAGGCCTTCTGTGTTATTCACGAGAGGGCCGTTTCCGTGGGGATCGGAGTCATAGGACCCGCCTTCATCGACAAGCACAACATCCTGAATTCCTCCCTGGAGGCCATGAGGCGGGCGGTCTCCTGTCTGGAACCATACCCTGACTTCCTTCTAGTTGACGGATTGCAGGCCGTACCCGTGCCGGTCCACCAGAAGTGCCTGAAAAAGGGGGATCGGCTGAGCCTCTCCATTTCAGCGGCCTCGGTGATCGCCAAGGTGTATAGGGACCGGCTCATGTGTTCATACGAGGACCGATTCCCCCAGTACGGTTTCTCGCGTCACAAGGGTTACGGGACCACAGTCCACCTGGAGGCCCTTCGCAGGTTCGGCCCCTGTCCCATTCACCGGAGATCGTTCAACAGGGTCCCGGCCGCGGGCACGCCCTTCGCTCAGAAAGAAGGAGGGAAGACCCTGATTGATGCAGTCGGAACGCACGGTGAAAGGAGCCGCCGGTGACTCACCGGCGCCTGGCACTTGGAAAATGGGGCGAAGACCTTGCCGTGGGACGGCTCGAGAGCATGGGATATCGTGTCTTGGAGAGGAATTACCGGTGTCCTCTGGGGGAGATCGATCTGGTGGCCGAAGATGCCGGCTGCCTGGTGTTTGTGGAGATCAAGACCCGGCAGGGAGGTTCCACAGGGGAGGCAAAGGCGGCTGTTACTCTTCGAAAACAACGGCAGATCACCCGCGCGGCCCTTTACTACCTGAAGGCAAAGGGACGCATTGGCATGCGCGCGCGTTTCGATGTGGTGGCGGTAAGCCTGGACGGGTCAAGGAACCAGATCGAAGTGGTCCGCAACGCGTTTGAAGCGGTCCAATAACAGGCCCCTACGCCCGGAAAAGGACCGTTCATGGCTGCGAGAAGCAAAGAAAAGGAAAAGGTTCCCTCAGGGGGGGGCCTTTACATAGTTGCCACGCCCATCGGCAACCTGGAGGACATAAGCCTGCGGGCCCTTCGCACGCTCAAGGAAGTCGACCTGATTGCAGCGGAAGGAGTGGAACACACCCGGCGCCTGTGCCGCCGCTTCGACATCCGTACAAGGCTGACCTCCTACAACCAGAACAACAGCCGGCGAAAGGGCCCGGAGATGCTGGACAGGCTTCGCCGAGGGGAGTCGTTGGCCCTTGTAACCAACGCGGGCACGCCCGGCATATCGGATCCAGGCTCTACACTGGCCGGCTCGGCCCTGGACGAGGGTTTTAAAGTTGTCTCGATTCCAGGCCCCTGTGCCGCGGTGGCAGCGCTTTCCTCGGCAGGCTTTCGCTCGGACGGGTTTTTGTTTGCGGGATTTCTCTCGAGCCGCCCCGGGCGAAGGCGCAAGGAGATGGAAGCTCTTGCCGCCGAAGTACGAACCCTGGTTTTCTACGAGGCCCCTCATCGCGTCCGGGAGATGCTGAAGGACCTTCGGTATGTGCTGGGTGACCGCAAAGGGGCGGTGGCCCGGGAAATGACAAAGGTCCACGAGGAGGTCCTGCGCGGCAGGCTGAGTGAGCTTGTTGATATTCTGGATGATGAGCGGACCAAGGGGGAGTTCACCGTGATAGTGGAGGGAGCTTCCCCTTCTTCCTCGGCTTCCTTGGCGGACCCTGACATCCTTGACAGAACCAGGGCCCTTATCGAGCGCAAGGACATGAGCTTGAGGGACGCGGCCGAGCAACTGGCTGTGGAAAAAGGTCTCGGTTACAGGCAGGCATACAGGATGTGCCTTTCCGTTCAGGAAGGCGGGAAGGCTTCCC